>NZ_SMKG01000246.1 GCF_004348525.1 Micromonospora sp. 15K316
GGATGAAGGCGGTGGTGGCCAGCGCCGGGTCCAGCCGCTCGGCCCGGGCCGCGAGCGCCCGGGTGGCGGCCGCCATCTCCTCCGCGTCGGCGCCGACCGCGACCGGCACGAAGACGTGGACCCCCTTGGCACCGCTGGTCTTCACCGCACCGGCGAGACCGGAGTCGGCCAGCGCCTGCCGCACCAGCAACGCGGCGGCCACCGCTGCGGGGAACGAGTCCCCCTCCGGCGGATCGAGGTCGAGGACCAGGTGGGTGGGGCGGTCGAGGTGGTCGGCGCGGGCCAGGGTCGGGTGGTACTCGACGGCCCGCTGGTTGGCGAACCAGAGCAGCGTCGGGCGATCGTCGCAGAGGGCGTACGACACCTGCCGCTGCGACGCCTCGGCCCAGACCGGCACCCGCCGCACCCACTCCGGGGTGTACTTCGGCAGGTTCTTCTGCATGAACGGCGCCTGCCCGCGCAGCGCCCGGATCACCGACAGCGGCCGGTCCCGCAGCTGCGGGATGATCCGGTCGCTGACCGCGTCGAGGTAGTCGACCAGATCACGCTTGCTGGCCCCGTCGACGAGCGGCTGATCCAGATTGGTCAGCGACACCCCGTCCCGGGTCTCCTCCACCCCGCCCATCAACCCACCTTCACGGTCAGCGGGGCGCCGGTCAACCGGACGCGGCGCGCCGCGCCGAACGGGTCGGGCCGGAATTCATGAGCACGGCCGGGCCGGGTGGGACCGGGCCGCGCAAACCCGCGACGGCTGTGGGGAAGGCCACGATTTTTCTCTGACCGATCGGTCAGGGTCTGACCGATCGGTCAGGCATGCTGGTCAACGGAGGTGACAGCATGCGACGGGCGGAACCCGAGACCCGGGGCGAGATCCTGGCCGCGGCGACGCGGCGGTTCGCGGCGACCGGCTACCGGGGCACTTCACTCCAGGACATCGCCACCGAGGTGGGCTGCTCGAAGGCCACCGTGCTCTACCACTTCGCCAACAAGGAAGCGCTGCTCACCGAGCTGATGGCTCCGGCCGTCGCGATGCTCCAGGCGCTCGACGAATCCCTCGCCGGGCTCACCGGGCGCGCCGCGCAGCAGACCGCGGCAGCGGGCTTCATCGACCTCGCGGTCCGCTTCCGGCGGGAGATCGCCGTACTCCGCGGTGAGTTCCCCGAACTGCTGCGACAGCCGGCGTTCGCGCACATCCAGCGGATCTCCGAACGGATGCGGGACGCCCTGGCCGGGCACAGCGACCGGCCCGGCGCCCGGATCGCGGCGCTGGTGCTGCTCGCCGGGATCTCCGAGGGGTGCGCCGAGTTCGTCGACGTTCCCGACGAGGAACTGCGCCCCGCCCTGCTCGCCCTCGCCCGGCGGGCGCTCGAACCCGTACCTGACAAATCCTCGACCCAGGACAAGGAAAGCTGATGGCGACCCTGCTCTACCGGCTCGGCCGGGGCTCGTTGCGCCGGCGGCGACTCGTCGTCGCGGTCTGGCTCGTCGTACTCGTCGGTCTCGGTCTGGCCGCCGTCTTCCTGCGCGGCCCGACGGCGAGCAACTTCACCATGCCCGGCACCGAGTCCCAGCGGGCTCTCGACCTGCTCTCCCAGCAGTTCCCGGCCGCCAGCGGCGCCACCGGGACGATCGCGGTGAAGGCGCCCGCGGACGGCCAGCTGGGCACGCCGCAGGGGCAGGCCGTGGTGAAGGAGATCGTGCAGGAGGCCACCAGCGTGCCCGGCGTGGTCGGCGCGGTCGACCCGCTCGCCGTGGGCGCGGTCTCCCCCGACGGCCGGTACGCCCTGGTCCAGGTGCAGTTCGCGGGCGGCTCCGACGAGGTGGACGACGCGCAGCGCGCGGCGTACGAGAAGGTCGGCGCCAGCGCCGAGGCGCAGGGCTGGCAGGTGGCCCCCGGCGGTGAGGTGCTGGGCGGCGAGCCGGAGGTGGGCTCGACCGAGGCGATCGGTGTGGCGGTGGCCGCGGTCGTCCTGGTCATCACGTTCGGCTCGCTGGTGGCGGCCGGGATGACCATGCTCAACGCCCTGATCGGGGTGGCCGTCGGCATGGCCGGCCTCTTCGCGCTCAGCAGCACCGTCGAGCTGACCGGCACCGCGCCGATCCTCGCGCTGATGCTCGGCCTCGCGGTCGGCATCGACTACTCGCTCTTCATCACCTCCCGGCACCGGCAGAACCTGCTCGACGGGCTGCCACCGGACGAGGCCGTGGGTCGGGCGGTCGGCACGGCGGGTTCGGCAGTCGTCTTCGCCGGGGCGACAGTGGTGATCGCGCTGGCGGGGCTGGCCGTGGTCGACATCCCGTTCCTGACCGTGATGGGTCTCGCCGCGGCGGGCACGGTCACCGTGGCGGTGCTCGTCGCGATCACCCTCCAGCCGGCGCTGCTCGGCTTCGCCGGCCGCAAGGTGCTCCCCCGCCGGCTGCGCGGGGGCGCGCCGATCGACGGCGTGCCGGCCGCAACCGACCGGGGCGCCAACGGTTCCCTGCCGGGCACGCCGGTCGACGGCCTCGCCACCGGCCACGAGCCGGGCGCGGCGGCCGAGAACCGCTCCGGCTTCGGGTTCCGCTGGGCCCGGCTGGTCACCCGGCTCCGCGTACCGGTGATCCTGGTCGGGCTGCTCGGCCTGGGGCTGCTCGCGGTCCCCACCTCGGACATGCGGCTCGCCCTGCCCGACGCCGGCACGGCCGCGGTCGGCTCACCGGCCCGGGTGTCGAACGACCTGATCACCGAGGGCTTCGGCCCGGGGTTCACCGGCCGGCTGGCCGTGGTGGTGGCCGGGGACACCCCACAGGCCACGGCGGCGGCCGTACCGCAGGTCACCGCGCTGGTCCAGCGCACCGACGACGTGCTCGCGGTGGCGCCGCCGCAGCTCAGCCCGGACGGGCGTACGGCCCTGCTCGGCGTGGTGCCGAAGACCGGGCCGACCGACGCCGCCACGGAGACGCTGGTGCACGACATCCGGCACGCGGTCGGCGGGATCCGGGACGTGGACGTGCTGCTGACCGGGGCCACCGCGATCGGCATCGACGTCTCGGAGAAGCTCGCGGACGCCCTCCCGATCTACCTGGTGCTCGTCGTCGGCCTCTCCGTGCTGCTGCTGATGCTGGTCTTCCGCTCGCTGCTGGTGCCGGTCAAGGCGGCGCTGGGCTTCCTGCTCACCGTCGCGGCGACCTTCGGCATCACGGTCGGGGTGTTCCAGCAGGGTCACCTCGCCGACCTGGTCGGCCTGGACACCCCCGGCCCGCTGATCAGCTTCCTGCCGATCCTGCTGATCGGCATCCTGTTCGGCCTGGCGATGGATTACGAGGTCTTCCTCGTCTCCCGGATGCGGGAGGACTTCGTCCACGGCGACACCGCGCAGCAGGCGACGATCAACGGCATGGGCCACGGCGCGCGCGTGGTCACCGCGGCCGCGCTGATCATGATCTCGGTCTTCGGGGGCTTCGTCTTCTTCCTCCACGACCCGGTGATCAAGTCGATCGGCTTCGCGCTCGCCGTCGGCGTCGCCATCGACGCCTTCGTGGTCCGGATGACCATCGTGCCGGCGGTGATGTCCCTGCTCGGCCGGCACGCCTGGTGGCTGCCGAAGTGGCTCGGCCGGGCGCTGCCGAACGTCGACATCGAGGGCGAGGGTCTCCGGGCCCACCTGGCCGACCGCGAACCCGCCAAGGTCTGAGCGAGCGGTTGGGGGCCCTCGTCGAGGGGCCCCCAACCGGCACGCCCTGTCACACCCCGGCGGGGTAGGTCTCCATCTCGCCGGCGGTGCTGACCGCGGGCAGGGGATGCAGCGCCGTGCTGTCGTCGCACCAGATGAAGGCGTCGTACCGCTCGCCCAGGCGGGTCGGCACGTAGTTGCCCCACGACTCGAACGTCGGGTCGTAGACCACCCCGATCGCCCGGTGGTCGATGGTGTCGGTGACCCACCCCGGTTGGTCGTCACCGCCGAAGACGAGCACCGCCCGGTCCGGCATCAGCTCGTGCAACCGCCGCTCGATCGAGCCCGGCCGGGCCGGCGGCACCGCCATCGACTCGGCCGGCGAGCCCCAGCGCGGCGCGGCGATCACGCTGCCCTGGTAACAGCCGAAGCCGACCAGGGCCACCGCGTCGGCTCCGTGCCGTTCCCGGGCCAACTGCCCGATGTTGACCATTCCCTCCGCGGACATGTCGGTGGCCCGGGCATCGCCCACATGGGTGTTGTGTGCCCACACCACACCGCGCGCGTCCGGGCCGTACCGGTCGAGCAGCCGGTCCAGGGTGTCCTGCATGTGGATGTCACGGATGTTCCAGGACTCCGGTCCACCGGCGACCATCGCCCGGTAGTACCGCTCCGCGCCGGCCACCACCTCGGCGTTCTGCCACGCCGAGAAGCGGTCCGGGCCGTCGGCGAGCGCCTGCTCCCGGGTACGGGCCAGCAGCCGGACCACCTCCTCCTCACAGCGAGCGGAGACGAAGCGGGCGGCGATGCCGTACTCCTCGGGCCGCCTGCCGTACGGCTCGAAGCAGCGGTACGCGTCCTGCGCGGCCTCCAGCCCGGCCGGGTTCTCCTCGCCCAGGTAGTCGAAGATCGCCTGCATCGACTCCCAGAGGCTGTAGACGTCCAGCCCGTGGAAGCCGGCCCGCTCCCCCTCCGGCCGCTGCGCGTTCCACCCCCGCAGCCAGTCGGCGAAGCGCGCCACCTCGGCGTTCGCCCACATCCAGGTGGGCCAGCGCTCGAACCGTTCGAGCGCGGCGAGCGGCTCGACCGCCCCACCGGGCGCGGCGGTGACCGAACGGTGCACCCGGTCGCAGTCCGGCCAGTCGCCCTCGACGGCGACGAACGAGAACCCGCACTCGGCGATGAGTCGCCGGGTGAGGTCGTCCCGGAGTTGGTAGAAGTCGTAGGTCCCGTGCGTGGCTTCGCCGATCATCACCACCCGGGCGTCCCGGACGCGCTCCAGCAGGGGGTCGAAGTCGCTCGGCGCGCCGAGCCGCTGAACCAGCATGGGAGCGGCTACCCGGCGGGTCGGCGGGCAAACCGGGCGGAGACCGTGGTGGCGGGCGGCCGGTGTGCCGGCCCGCTGAGCGGGTAGCCGCCGGACATGACCGTCACCGGGGTGCAGTGGCAGGAGTTCCTGGCCGGGCTCGACTACCCGGTCTCCCGTGAGGACCTGGTCCGCTGGGGGCAGGAGAACGGGGCCAGCACGGAGATGTTGCAGATGTTGCGGGCCCTGCCGGCCGAGCAGTTCGACGCCCCCGCCGAACTGCACGAGGCGCTCGGCACGCTCGCCTGACCGGCGCCGTCACCTCGGCCCGGGCGCCGGTGACCGGACCGGACGGCCCGGCCACCGGCGTGCTCAGCGCGCGTGCAGCAGCCGGAACAGGACCAGCCACTGCTCCGGCCAGACGTAGCCGACCGGGGTGGCCGGGTCCAGCCGGGTGGCTCGCAGCGCCGCCGACACCCGGCCCGGCGGGTACCGCCGGCGCAGCGAGGCCGCGAGCGAACCGCCGGCGCCGCCGAAGCCCAGCTCCACCATCCGGCGGTACGCGGGCAGCGCGCCCGGTGCGACCAGCGGCTCCGGCCGCCTCTCGATCCGCAGGATGCCGGCATCCACCGTGGGCACCGGCCGGAACGCCGTACGCGGCAGCCGTCCGGCGAGCCGCCAGGAGAACTCCGGCCAGGTCAGCACGGTGAGCCGGGACCACCGCCCGTAGTCGCCGCTGCGCCGGCGGGCGTACTCCAGTTGGGTGAGCAGCGTCGCGGCGCGCAACTGCGGGGCGGCCAGGCACCACCGGACCACCGCCGAGGTCAGCGACCAGGGGATGTTCCCCACCACGGCGAACGGCTCGCCGGGCGGCTCGGCGGTGAGGAAGTCGGCCTGCCGGTGCCGGACGTGCGGCAGTTCGGCGCAGAGGGCGGCCAGCTCGGCGTCGGCCCCCGGATCGACCTCGTACGCCACGAGCCGCCCGCAGCGGGCGGCGAGCGGGCGGGTCAACTGGCCTCGACCGGCGCCGACCTCCAGCACGAGGCCGGCCGGGTCGGGGGCGGCCGACCGGAGGACGCGGGCGATCGCGGCCGGGTCGGCGAGGAAGTTCTGCGAGAGCACGCGACGGTTCCGGTCGCGTTCGGTTCTGCGGGTAGGGCGGGGCGCCACGTGTCGTCGTCCTGTCTGTCGCCGTCGCGGCGACGGGGGGACAGGCAGCCCGGAGCGGGGCCTGTCCGAGTGAACGGGGACTCGGACGGCCCTGGGTACGGCGCGGGAGAGCGTTCGGCGATCAGTCGCGGGTCGCGCCCCGGCCCACCAGGGCCGGACGCCGGACGCGCGGGCGGGACGCCAACAGGGGGCCCCGGGCGGCCGGCGTGCCGGCCACCTGGATCAGGGCGTGCGTGAACATGACCGCACGCTAACCCGCAGCCCGCCGCCCCACCACCGAATTACCGGCCGCCGGGCGCGACGAGACGACGGGCGCGGTCGGTCAGGCGGGGACGGCGACCGTGCGGGACTCCGCGCGGGCGGTCTCGGCGGCGGCCAGCACGGCCACCACCTCCCGGCCGAAGCGCACGTCGCAGCGGTGGTCCCGGGTGCCCGCCTCGATCTCCTCGAGCAGTTGGTCGATCGCGACGCCGAAGGCGACCGGCGGCTCGTACTGCCCGTTCGGCACGGTCTCGATGCCGTTCTCGCCGTAGAAGACGAACTCCCGGGTCATCGCCTCGGGCGGAGCGTCGAGCGTGAGCGAGACGGTGCTGGTGGCACCGCCGTCGTGGGTGAGCAGCAGGTGCACGATGCCGCTCGGGCCGTCCACCGCGGCCACCTTCTCCACGCGGCCCAGCACGGGCAGGATGATCGAGAGGGCGTGCGGGCCGACGTCCCAGAGCGCGCCGTGGTCACGTCGCCACTGCGACCCGGCGTACGGGCTGCCCGGCTGGTAGATCGAGGAGAACATGATCGCCTTGGCGTGCTGCCAGCCGCCGGCTGCGGCCGTGGCGGCGAGGAAGGCGGTGACGTTCGGCTGGTACCGCTGGGTGAAGAAGACCACCGAGGCGACTCCGGCGGACTGCGCGGCCCCGACCACCCGGTCGGCGTCGGCGAGGTTCAGCGACAGCGGCTTGTCGAGCAGCAGGTGCCGTCCGGCGGTGGCCGCCCGCGCCGCGATGTCCGACTGGATGTCCGGCGGCAGGGCGACCGCCGCGACGTCGCACGCCTCGATCAGCGCGTCGACGTCGTCGAAGGCCGGTACGCCGTACCGGTCGGCCAGCGCCGCCGCCCGCTCCGGGTTCCGCCCCCACACCCCGGCGAGCTGGGCGCGCGGGTGCGCGTCGATCGCCGCCCCGTGCGTCTCCGCCGCCCAGTGACCGGTGCCGAACAAACCGAACCGCAGCACGTGAACCCCCGCCCTCGTCGTCCCCGCGGTGGTGCCGCGGACGTGATCCACGCTAGTCGCCCGATCCGGGCCGCGCGGGCGCGGGGCCAGGTCGGGGCGGGGGCGAGCAGCCGCTACTACGACAATTAGTAGGCTGTGCCGGTGACCGAGCCAAGGACCGGGTGGTCCCGATGACCGTCGCCGCCGCCGCGACGGGATCACCGGTGGACGGCCTCCTCGCCACCGCGTCGATCGTGCTGTCGCTCCTGATCGCGGTCTGGAGTCTGGTGTCCGCGCTGCGCAACCAGCCGCCGGACCGGTGGCAGCTGATCGGGTTGGGCGTGCTGGAGCTGGCGCTGCTCGCGCTGGCCGTGGTCGCCCTGGTCGCCCTCGCCGGGGGCGACCGGCCGGGCGAGCCGGGTGCCTTCTTCGGCTACCTGGTGACGCTGGTCTGCCTGCCGCCGTTGGCCGCGGTGCTGGCCCGGATGGAGCCGACCCGCTGGGGTTCGGCGATCGTCTGCGCGGTCTGCCTGGTGACCCCGGTCGTGGTGGTCCGGTTGCAGCAGACCTGGGAGGTGCTCGGTGGTTGAGACGGCGACGCCGCGGCGCAGCACGAACCGGGGCCCGGGACGACTGCTGATCGCCGTCTACATCCTCTTCGCGATCGCGGCGACCTCGCGGGCGCTGCTCCAGATCGTCACGAAGTTCGACGAGGCGCCGGTGGCGTACGCGCTCTCCGCGGTGGCCGCGCTGATCTACATCGTGGCGGCGATCGGGCTGGCCCGGGCCGGTCACGCCGGCCGCCGGCTGGCCCTGGTCTGCTGCTCCGTGGAGCTGGTCGGGGTGGTGGTGGTCGGCATCCTCAGCCTGGCCGACAAGGCGCTCTTCCCGGACGAGACGGTCTGGTCGCAGTTCGGCAGCGGCTACGGCTACATCCCGCTGCTCCTGCCCCTGCTCGGCCTCTTCTGGCTCTGGCGCACCCGCCCCACCCCGAAC
>NZ_SMKG01000247.1 GCF_004348525.1 Micromonospora sp. 15K316
GTACGACATCGGGCAGCTCCAGGTGGGCGAGCCGGACGGGTGATGGTAACCACGCCCCGTGCGCCGTCGCTGCCCCGGACGGCCGGCCGTCAGGTGCCGGAACATGTGACCCGTACGGCAGAGCGCGGTGGCCGGCGTCCGGATCGGACGGTCGCGGCCACCGCGCTCTGCGGGGGGAGCGGCGGGATCAGGCGGGCAGGCTGGCTGCTCCGCGGGGGAGGAAACGCCGGCCGGTGACCCGCTCCGACGTTCCGGTCCGGTCGAGGTACGGCGTGACGCCACCCAGGTGGAACGGCCAGCCGGCACCGAGGATCATGCAGAGGTCGATGTCCTGCGCCTCGGCCACCACACCCTCGTCGAGCATCAGCCGGATCTCCTGGGCCAGCGCGTCCAGCGCGTCCTGCCGGACCTGCGCGGCGTCCAGCGGCGCGTCGCCGACCACCAGCAGCTTCGCCACCTCCGGGTTCACCTCGTCGTCGACGACGATCGGTTGGCCCGAGTCGGCGATCCGCTTCAGGTTCTCGCTGACCCCGAACCGGTCCGGGAACGCGGCGTGCAGCGTCCCGCCCACGTGGTACGCGACCGCCGGGCCGACCAACTGGAGCAGGGCGAGCGGGCGCATCGGCAGGCCGAGCGGGTCCAGCGCGCCGTTCGCGACGTCCAGCGGGGTGCCCGCGTCCACCGCGGCGAAGACGGCGCCGAGGAAGCGGGTGAGCAGCCGGTTGACGACGAACGCCGGGGCGTCCTTCACCAGCACCGACGACTTCTTCAACTGCTTGCCCACCGCGAACGCGGTGGCCAGCGTCGCATCGTCGGTGCGCCCGCCCCGCACGATCTCCAGCAGCGGCAGCACCGCGACCGGGTTGAAGAAGTGGAACCCGACCACCCGCTCCGGGTGCTCCAGCTCCTCGGCCATCGCGGTCACCGAGAGGCTGGAGGTGTTGGTGGCGAGCACCGCCTCGGGCTTGACGATCTTCTCCAGCTCGGCCCAGACCTGCTTCTTGACGGCCAGGTCCTCGAAGACCGCCTCGATGACGAAGTCGGCGTCGGCGAAGACGCTCTTGTCGACCGAGCCGCTGACCAGGCCGTACAGCTTGGCGGCGGTGCCCTTGTCCATCCGACCCTTGGTGACTTGCTGCTCGATCTGCGTGTGGACGTACCCGACGCCCTTGTCGACCCGCGCCTGGTCGAGGTCGGTCATCACCACCGGCACCTGGAGGCGGCGGGCGAAGAGCAGCGCGAGCTGGCTCGCCATCAGACCGGCGCCGACGATGCCCACCTTGGTGACCGGGCGGGCCAGGCTCTTGTCCGGCGCTCCCGCGGGGCGCTTGGCCCGCCGCTGCACCAGGTCGAACGCGTAGAGGCCGCTGCGCAGCTCCTCGGAGAAGATGAGGTCGGCCAGCGCCTCGTCCTCGGCGGCGGTGCCGGTGGCGAAGTCCGCGTCCTTCGCCGTGTCGAGCAGGTCCAGCGCCTTGTACGCGGCGGGGACCGCGTTGTGCAGCCGCTGGTCGAGGGTCTGTCGGGCGAAGTAGAGCACGCCGGCCCACATGTCCCGGTCCACCTCGGGCCGGGTGACGGTGATCTGCCCGCGTACCACGCCGGCGGCCCACTCCAGCGAGCGCTCCAGGAAGTCGGCCGGCTCCAGCAGGACGTCCGCGATGCCCATCTCCGCGGCCTGCTTCGGCTTGAGCATCCGGTTCTGCATGAGCGGGTTCTGGATGATCACCTGGGTCGCCGCCGGGATGCCGATCAGGTTCGGCAGCAGTTGGGTGCCGCCCCAGCCGGGTACCAGGCCGAGCGAGACCTCGGGCATCGCGAGCGCCGCCGCGCCGCCGGAGAGCGTCCGGTAGTGGCAGTGCAGCGCCAGCTCGAGGCCGCCGCCCATCGCCGCGCCGTTGACGAACGCGAAGGTGGGCACGCTGCTGTCCTTGAGCCGGGCGAAGACCCGGTGGCCGAGCCGGCCGATCTCGAGCGCCTGCTCCCGGTCGGCGAGCAGCGGCAGGCCGGTGATGTCCGCGCCGACGCTGAAGACGTACGGCTTGCCGGTGACCGCGATGAACGCCGGGTCGGCGGCGAGGGCCGCGGTGATCGCCTCGTCCAGGCTGGTCAGCCCGCCCGGGCCGAAGGTGTTCGGCTTCGTGTGGTCGAAGCCGTTGTCGAGGGTGATCAGGGCCGCCGGGCGGTCCAGCCCCGGTACGTGCACCTCCCGCAGCAGCGCCCGGGTGACGACCTCGTTCGGTGCGGCGAGCGCGCTCACTTGTTGCCCTCCCCCTGAGCCGGCTTGCCGGACTCCGTCCAGTGCGGGTTCTCCCAGATCACGGTGCCGCCCATGCCGATGCCCACGCACATGGCGGTGACGCCGTAGCGCACCTCGGGGTGCTCGGCGAACTGCCGGGCGAGCTGGGTCATCAGCCGGACGCCCGAGGAGGCGAGCGGGTGGCCGATGGCGATCGCCCCGCCCCACTGGTTGACCCGGGGGTCGTCGTCGGCGATGCCGAAGTGGTCGAGGAACGCGAGCACCTGCACCGCGAACGCCTCGTTCAGCTCGAAGAGGCCGATGTCGTCGATGGTCAGGCCGGCGATGCGCAGCGCCTTCTCGGTGGACGGGATCGGGCCGTACCCCATCACCTCGGGCTCCACGCCGACGAAGCCGTACGACACGAGCCGCATGGCGACCGGCAGGCCGAGCTCGCGCGCCGTCTCCTCGGCGGCGATCAGGCTCGCGGTCGCCCCGTCGTTCAACCCGGCCGCGTTGCCGGCGGTCACCTTGCCGTGTGGGCGGAACGGGGTCTTGAGCGTGGCGAGCTTCTCCATCGACGTCTCCCGGGGAGCCTCGTCGACGGTCGCCAGGCCCCAGCCGGTCTCCGGGTCGCGCACCGCGACGGTCACCAGGTCGCCCTGGAGCTTGCCGTTGGCGTACGCCTTGGCGGTCTTCTGCTGCGAGGCGAGCGCGAAGGCGTCGACGCGCTCCTTGCCGATCTGCGGCAGCCGGTCGTGCAGGTTCTCCGCGGTGGCGCCCATGACCAGCGCGGACGGGTCGACCAGCTTCTCCGCGAGGATCCGGGGATTCGGGTCGACGCCCTCGCCCATCGGGTGGCGGCCCATGTGCTCGACCCCGCCGGCGATGGCGACGTCGTACGCGCCCATGGCGATGCCGCCGGCCACAGTGGTCACCGCGGTCATCGCGCCGGCGCACATCCGGTCGATGGCGAGGCCGGGGACCGCCTTGGGTAGACCGGCCAGCAGGGCGGCGGTCCGGCCGATGGTGAGGCCCTGGTCGCCGATCTGGGTGGTCGCGGCGATCGCGACCTCCTCGACCCGCTCCGGAGGCAGCTGCGGGTTGCGGCGCAGGAGTTCTCGGATGCAGCGGATCACCAGGTCGTCGGCGCGGGTGTTGGCGTACATGCCACCCGCCTTGCCGAACGGGGTGCGGACGCCGTCGACGAAGACGACATCCCGAACTTCACGGGGCACTTGAGCCTCCTTTTCGACCGTGATTCGGCCTCGGCGCCCACAGGCGGCGCGGACCGAACGAAGGTCGCCGGCACGGGCGTGGTTCCTCGGATGCTACTTGTCAGTAACCAAGCCGGACACCACGCCCGGTGTGGCGCACCCCACACCGCGACGACGACCCGTTGATCATGCGGTTGGCGGGGAGGACGGAGCGGACTCCCCACCAACCTCATGATCGACGCAGTGGTGCGTTCACCCGGCCTCGGTGGGTACGGGGCCGGGGCCCGTGAGCGCGGTGGTCAGGTCGGCGACGAGCAGGCCGATCTGCCACTCGCGCGCGCCGAAGCCGCGCAGCGTCTCGGCCACCGTCGTCTCGGTGACCTCCTCGGGGGGGACCCAGGCCAGCCGGCGTACGGAATCCGGGGCGATCAGGTTCTCGGCGGGCAGCCGGTGCTCCCCGGAGATCCGCAGCACCACCTCCCGGCACCGGGCCAGCCGTGCCGCAGCCACCGGGTCCCGCTCCGCCCACCGATGCGGCGGTGGCGGGCCCTCGACCACCGGGGCGACCGGAAGGGCGTCGTCGGGCAGGTTCCGCGCGTCGTCGAGCGCGGCCAGCCAGGTACGGGCCAGCCGGCGTACCGAGCGGCCACCGAAGCCGGGCAGCGTGAGCAGGGTCCGCTCGTCCTTCGGGTCCAGCTCCGCCGCCGCGATGATCGCCGAGTCGGGCAGTACCCGCCCCGGCGCGGCGTCCCGGCGTGCCGCGATCTGGTCTCGCGCGTACCACATCGAACGGACCCGGGCCTGGGCCCGCGCCCCGCGTACCCGGTGGATGCCGGAGGTGCGCCGCCAGGGCTCGGCGCGGACCCGCGGCGGCCGGGCGCCGGTGCGGACCAGCGCGGCGAACTCCTCGGCCGCCCACTCCGACTTGCCCTGCCGGGCCAGCTCCTCGTCGAGCGCGTCCCGCAGGTCGACGAGGAGCTCCACGTCGAGCGCCGCGTAGGTCAACCAGGACTCGGGCAGCGGCCGGTTGGACCAGTCGGCGGCCGAGTGGTGCTTCTCCAGGGTGAACCCCAGCAGCTGCTCGGTCAGCGCGGCCAGCCCGACCCGTTCGAATCCCGCCAGCCGAGCGGCCAGTTCCGTGTCGAACAACCGGCGCGGGCGCAGCCCCACCTCGGCGAGGCAGGGCAGATCCTGGCTCGCCGCGTGGAGCACCCACTCCGCCTCGCCGATCACCTCGTCGAGCGGGGTCAGGTCGGACAGCGGCAGCGGGTCGATCAGCGCGGTGCCGGCGCCGGCGCGGCGCAGCTGCACGAGGTACGCCCGCTGGCTGTAGCGGTAGCCCGAGGCGCGCTCGGCGTCCAGCGCGACCGGGCCGCTGCCCGCGGCGAAACGGGCGACGACCTCGGCGAGCTCCGCCGCGGTGGCCACCGGTTGCGGGGTTCCCTCGCGGGGAGACGTCAGCAGCTCGGGCCCGTCAGCGCTCGGGTCGGTGCCCGCGTCCGCCGGCTCCGGCTGAGCTGACAGCGGGTCGTGCGGTGCGTCGTCCGAACGGCTCTCGGCGGCCCGACGGCGCAGGGGTGGTTCGTCGGTCACCTGACAACCCTAGTGCGCGCCGGGAACCTGCGGGTGCAGCCGGTCGGCGTGTGCGCCCGTCGGATGGCCCGGACCGCGATCCGAGTACGGACAACGGGGGAGACAAACCCCGACCGCGCCGGTACGGTCCATCGAGCCGCCGCGCCTGTCGATTGATCTTGGTGCGGGTGGCGGCACCAGCGTCAACGGGGAGGGCATGGGGATCATGACGGAGGGCTACGGTCCGGGCGGGCACGGTCCGGCGCAGGATCCGGCGGCGGGGCACGACTCCGACGAGACGACCGGGGCCCCGACGGCGAATCGCCCCGGACCGTTGCCGCCGAGAATCGCGCCGACGCTCGGCGCCGCGCCCGGCTGGCCCGGCGCGCCGGTGCCACCACACCCCGGCGTGCCGGCGCCGGCTCAGCCCGGCGTTGCGTTCCCGCAGGGTGGGCCGGCACCGGGCGCCAATCCGTTCCCGCCGGGCGTGCCGGCGCAGGCCGCCGGCCCGTTCCCGCCGGGTGCGCCCGTTCCGGCGCAGCCCGGCTCCCCGGCGTCCGCCGTGCCGGCGTCCGCTAATCCCGCCGGAGCGGCGCCCTACGGGCCGGCCGGGGCGCCGGCGTCCGGGCCCGGCGGGCCGCTCGCCCCGGCCGGGCCGCTGCCCCCCGCCGGGCCGGTGTGGCCGGGCGGCGTCGGGGCGTACCCGAGCCAGCCGGTGTTGCCCCCGACCGGGCCGCGCCGAAGGCGCTGGCCCGCCGTGGTCGCGGCGCTGGTCGTCCTGGCGCTGGCCGGGTTGACCGGCTTCCAGGCGTACCAGATCGACCGGCTCACCGACCGGCTCGCGACCACCGACCGGCAGGTGTCCGAGGCACAGGGCGACGACCGCGCCCGACTCGACGGCCTGGAGAAGCGGGCGGAGGCGCTGGAGAAGCAGGCCGGGGCCACGTTCAACCCGGAGGCGGTGGCCGGCGCGGTGCTGCCCAGCGTGTTCCGGGTCCGTGCCGGGCAGTTCACCGGTACGGCCTTCGCCATCGGCGAGCCCGCCGCCGGCGGCGGAACGAACCTCTTCACCAACTTCCACGTGGTCGAGGCGGTCTGGGAGGCCGGCGACCGCGAGGTCTTCCTGGAGCGCACCGACCAGCGGTTCCCGGCCACCATCGTGAAGGTCGACAAGACCAACGACGTCGCCCACCTGCGCACCACCGGGAAGTTCACCGGCCTGACCGCGGCGTCGGAGGCCGTGAAGTCCGGTCAGCAGATCGTCGTGGTCGGCGCGCCGCTCGGGCTGGAGGACAGCGTCACCACCGGCGTGGTGAGCGCGTTCCGCGACGCCCGGGACGGCTCGGGGCCGGTCATCCAATTCGACGCGCCGATCAACCCCGGCAACTCCGGCGGCCCGGTCGTCAACGGCAGCAAGCAGGTCGTCGGGATCGCCACCGCCAAGGCTCGTGACGCCGAGGGGATCGGTCTCGCCGTGCCGATCGAGATCGCCTGCGACGGCTTCAAGATCTGCTGACCGCCGCAGCCTCTTCGCTCACCACAGGCGAGGCCGGGCCGAGCCCTGTCCAGCTCCGGACAGCTCGGCCGCCCGCCCCTGACACCGGCCGGGTCGCGTTGACCGGCCGTCGTACCACTGAAGGTCCGGTGGCTACCGCCGCACCGGACCGGCTCACCTGGAGGAAGAGATGACGCAACCACCGACCGGGCCGCAGGGCTACCCCCCGCCGGACCCGGCGCAGCCCCCGGCCGTGCCCGGTCAGCCGCCGTACGACGGCGCCACCACCGAGTTCCCGCAGCAGCCGACGCCGTACGGCGTCGCGCAGCCCACCCAGCCCATGCCGCCCGTCCAGCCCGGTGCGCCGACCCAGCCCTTCCCGGCGCAGCCCTTCTCCGCGCCGCCGGCCCCGGCCGGCGTGCCGCCGTACGCGGGTCAGGTCTCCGCGCCGCCGACCTCCGGTCCCGGGCCCGACCAGCCGATGTCGGTGCCGCCGGTCTCCGGCCCCTACTACGGCGCCCCGATGTCCGCGCCGCCCGGTTTCGCGCCCCCGTACGGGCAGCCCGCCCCGAGCGCCGGCAAGGGGCGCACCGTGCTGGTCCTGGCGCTGGTGGCCGGCCTCTTCTTCGTCCTCGGCGGCGTGATGACCGGCCTCTACGTCACCAAGAACAGCGAGCTGGACCGGACCGAGCGCCGCCTCTCCGCCCAGGTCAGCGAGCGCGACGGCACCATCGCCGCGAACGCCCAGGAGATCCAGAAGCTGAAGACCGACCTGCAGGGCGTGCAGGACAAGCTGGCCGACACCGAGCAGGACCTCACCGGCACCCGCAACGACCGCGACGAGCAGGCCCGGCAGAAGAAGGTCATCGCCACCTGCCTGGACAAGCTGACCACCGCGCTCGCCGCGTCGGCGGCCGGCGACAAGAGCGCCTACGACAAGGCCATGAGTGGCCTCGACAAGGTCTGCGACGAGGCCGAGAACTACCTCTGACGCCGCCCGTGGGGGTCAGGCCGCGCCGGCGGGGCGACGCTCCGGCAGCGCGGTCACCCCGGGCGGGGGCAGCCCGGCCGTCGAGGCCAGCAACGCGCACCAGGCCAGCAGGTGCGGGGCGAGATCGTCGTCGACCGGCGTCCACGAGGCGCGGATCTCGATGTCGCCGACGGCGGGCGGCCCGGCCAGCTCGCCGAACCGGGTGGACATGGTCTGGGTGATCGTCCCGCCGATCGCGCGGTGAGCGGCGTCCTGGGCGTCGAGCGCGTCGGTGAGCCACGTCCAGCCGACCCCCGGCAGCAGCGGGTCGGCGGCCAGGTCGACCTCCAGCTCGGCGGTCACGTACGTGACCAGGCGCAGGGTGCCCTGCCACGCCTCGTGCCCGGCCGGATCGTGCAGCAGGATCAGGCGGCCGGTGGCCACCTCGTCCTCGTTGCGCAGGACGCTCGCGGAGAGGGCGAAGGCGTACGGCGCGAGCCGCTGCGGCGCGCCGACCTCCTCCAGCACGATCTCCGGGCGGGGGGCCGTGGACCGCAGCCCGGCGACCGCGCGGGCGAAGGTCTCCGGGAGCGCGATCGGGGGGGCCATGTCGGCAGCCTATGCCGCCACGCCTCCGCCCGCCGCGACGGCACGCCGACAGGAGGGCCGCGCGCCTGTCTCTTATACAAATCT
>NZ_SMKG01000248.1 GCF_004348525.1 Micromonospora sp. 15K316
CCCCACCCGGACGACCGGCGGGGCGGCGGTGGAGTTCCTGGTCGCCCCGCCGGGCACCGTCAGCGCCATCGAGGGCGTACGGGCGGCCCGCCGGGTCGCCGGGGTGCTGAACGTGCAGTTCGACGTCACTGTCGGCACGACGGTCGGCGAGGTGACCCATTCGCTGGCCCGCAGCGGACACGTGATGGCCTGGGGCGTCGATCCCACCGAGGCCACGGCGGCGGCCGGCAAGGCCGCCGAGCAGATCCAGATCGTCACCAGCTGAGCCGGGCGGCCCCGAGGCGCCGCGGACCCGGCCGCCGGCAGCCCGGAGGCGCCGCCGGGCCCGCCGCCCGCGGCGCCGGATCGGGCGCGCTCAGAGGGTACGGCCGAACGAGATGCAGTTCGGCGAGTCCCGGTAGAAGCCGAAGTTCGGGATGCGCTCGTAACCGGCCGAGCTGTACATGGCGATCGCCTCGGGCTGCTGGTCGCCGCACTCCAGGATCATCCGCTTGCGCCCGTGCTCGTGCGCCGACCGCTCGATCGCCGCGAGCACCGCGCGGGCCACGCCGCGACCCCGGGCCTCCGGGGCGGTGTACATCCGCTTCAACTCGGCCGTGTCGCCATCCTCGCCGTGACTGCGCCAACCGCCGCAGCCGACCGGCTCACCGTCGAGGTGGGCGACGAGGAACATGCCGTGCGGCGGGACGAACTCGGCGGCGTCCACCGGCGTCTCGTCGCCCTCGCCTCCGTACCGCGCGCCCAGATCGGCCAGCACGGCCCGGATGAGCTTCTGCGCCACCGCCGAGTCGAACGGCACGACGCGGATGTCGATCTCAGTCACCGGCAAAGGGTACGACCCTCAGCGGAAATGGTCCCAGCCAGGCGAGCCGGCGTACTCCGCCCCGTCGACAGTCACCCCCGAACCGGCCGTCACCGCGCCGATCGGCCGCCACGGGGCGGGCAGGGCCACGTCCGGCGGGAAGGTGGCGGCCAGCGCGTGGTCCTCCCCACCGCCGAGGAGCCAGGCGTACGGGTCGGCGCCCAACGCCTGCGCCGCGTCGCGCATCTGCGCAGGCACCTCGAAGGCGTCCCGCCGCACGTCGACGGCGACTCCGCTGGCCCGCGCCACGTGTCCCAGGTCGGCGAGGAGCCCGTCGGAGACGTCGATCATGGCGGTGGCCCCGAGCCGGGCGGCCTGCGGCCCCGCCGCGTACGGCACCTCCGGCCGGCGGTACGCCTCGACCAGCAGCCGGGGCGTGCGGAACCCGCGGGAGAGCACGGTCAGCCCGGCGGCGGCGTAACCCGTGCGGCCGGCGAGGGCGACGACGTCACCGGGACGAGCACCACCACGGCGCACGGGCGCCCGTCCCCCCAGGTCACCGAGGGCCGTCACGGCGATGGTCAGCGTGGGACTGGCCGACATGTCGCCGCCCACCACGCTCGCGCCGACCGTGCCCGCCTCGGCGGCCAGCCCGTCGGCCAGCTCCTCCGCCCAGCTCAGCTCCAGCCCGGGGGGCAGGCAGAGGGCGACCAGCAGCGCGGTGGGGGTGGCGCCCATGGCGGCGATGTCGGCCAGGTTCGCCGCCGCCGCCCGGTGCCCGATGTCCCGGGCGCTGCCCCAGTCCCGCCGGAAGTGCCGCCCCTCGACCAGCACGTCGGTCGACGCGGCCACCCGGGCGTCCGGTGCGGCGATCACCGCCGCGTCGTCACCGGGGCCCAGCAGGGTGGCCGGCCCCGCGGGCAGGCGCGCGGTCACCCGCTCGATCAACCCGAACTCACCGACCGCCGCGACGCTCACTCCGCCATCCTCGTTCCGCTCCTGCCGCCCGGCCCCGCCGTGCTCGCTCAACGCTTCTCCTCGACCACCGATAGGGATCGGACCTGCACCGTAGGGTAGTTTCACCCTTCGGGCCGCTCGACGCGGCGACGGAGGGAGGTCGAGGCGTGGTACAGGCGTACATCCTCATTCAGACCGAGGTCGGCCGCGCGCGTGACGTGGCCGGGCGGATCGGGGACCTCGCCGGCGTGGTGCGCGTCGACGCTGTCACCGGCCCGTACGACGTGGTCGTCCTCACCGAGGCGAACACCGTCGACGAACTCGGCAAGCTCATCGTCAGCAAGGTGCAGATGGTGCCCGGCATCACCCGTACTCTGACCTGCTCCGTGGTGCGACTGTAAGTGGACAAGATCACTCAATCTCCCGTCGACGACCAGGCCGACGAGCAGCCCGACGAGGCGTCCCCGGCTGCCCCGGGTGGCCGGGACGGCACGAACCGGCGGGCCGCCCTGATCGCGACGTTGATCGCGCTGCCGATCACGCTGCTGGTGGGTGTGCTCGCCCTCGTCCAGCTCGCCCCGGACGCTCCGGCCCCCGAGTCGACCCCGTCGGCCACCGCCGCCGCGCCGCAGTCGACCGCACCGGTCGAGATGGCCGCCCCGGCACTGGCCGCCCGTCCGGCCACGCTCTGCCGGGCGCTGCTCTCCCAGCTGCCGCCGACCGTCCGCGACCGGCCGCAGCGTCCGGTTACCGCCGGGCCCGAGCAGAACGCCGCGTACGGCGACCCGGCCATCACCCTGGCCTGCGGGGGCGCCGAGCCGGCCCTGCCGCCCACCTCCGACGTCTACTCGGTCAACAAGGTCTGCTGGTACGCGGACGAGGAGCCGGACGCCACCGTGCTCACCACCGTCGACCGGGAGACCGCGATCCAGGTGCGGGTGCCGCGCGAGTACGGGGCGGCGTTGCAGTGGGTGCCGCCGATCTCGGACACGATCGTCGCCTCGGTCCCCTCCGGCGGCGACATCCCCGCCGGCTGCCACGGTTGACCTCCCGGCGGCGCTGACCTCTTGGCCGCAGCCGGGCGACCGGCCGGTGGGCAACCGCGTGCGCGGAGGGCTCAGCGCAGGCCGACGCCCCGGGCGACGGCGGTGCGGATGAGGCGGTCGACCAGCTTCGGGTACTCCAGCCCCGAGGCCGCCCACATCTGCGGGAACATCGACGTCGGGGTGAAGCCCGGCATCGTGTTGACCTCGTTGAGGTAGACCTCCAACTCGGGCGTGACGAAGAAGTCGACCCGGGCCAGCCCGGCGCAGTCGAGCGCGGTGAAGGACCGGACCGCGTACTCCTGGACCTGGCGGGTGACCCGCTCCGGCAGGTCGGCCGGGACGTAGTACTCGCAGGACTGGGCGGAGTCGATGTACTTCGCCTCGAAGTCGTAGAACTCGTGGTCGGCGACCAACCGCACCTCGGCGGGCACCGACGCCTCCGGGCTGCCGCCGGCCTCCCCCTCCAGCACGCCGCACTCGACCTCCCGCCCGACGATGGCGCCCTCGACGAGCACCTTCGGGTCGATCTCGCGGGCGACGGCGACCGCGTCGTCCAGTTCGGACCAGTCGTTGACCTTGCTGACGCCGAAGGACGACCCGGCCCGGGACGGCTTCACGAAGACCGGCAGGCCCAGTCGCTCCTTGTCGGCCTCGCTCAGCGTCATCCCGTTGCGCAGCACGGCGTACGGGCCGATCGGGATGCCCTCGGCGGCGCAGAGCTTCTTGGTGAACTCCTTGTCCATGGCGGCGGCCGAGGCGAAGACGTTCGCCCCGACGTACGGGATGCCGGCCATCTCCAGCAGGCCCTGGATGGTGCCGTCCTCGCCGTACGCGCCGTGCAGGACGGGGAAGACCACGTCGACGTCGGCGAGCGCCCGGGGCCCCTCGGCCTGGTCGAGCACCATCAGCCCGTGCCCGGTGGGGTCGGCGCGCAGCACCAGGTCGACGCCGGACTCCGCGGTGATCTCCGGCAACTGCCGGGCCTGGATGGCGAGGTGCTCAAGGTCGCCGCCGGTGAGCACCCACTGCCCGGCCCGGGTGATGCCGACCGGCACCACCTCGTACTCGTCCGGGTCGAGGGCGCCGATGACGCCACCGGCGCTGACGCAGGAGATGCCGTGCTCCGGGCTGCGACCGCCGAAGACGACGGCCACGCGGGTCTTGCCAGGGGTGGTCACGCAATCACCTCTCCGGGTCGGCGGCGCTGGTGGCTCACCGGTGACCTTACTGTGCGTGGTGGGGAGCTGCGGGGGATACGGGACGAGCCGCAGTGATACCCGAATCCGGTCAGCGAGCATTTACGGTGAGTAATCACGCAGCGGGTGCGTACGCCGACAGGGCGCGCGCACCTCCGGCCGCCGCACTACGCTGCTGCGCTGTGAGTTCCGACGCCCTCATCGACAGCCTGCGGGCCGCCCTCGACGCTCGTCCGGACGACCTCCCGCTGCGCCTGCACCTCGCCACCCTGCTGCTGGATTCGGGGCGGGGCGGGGAGGCGATCGCGCAGATCGGTCAGGCGCTCGCCCGCGACCCGGGCGACGAGCAGGCTCAGGCGTTGATGCACCGCGCGCTCGGCGCGTCCGTACCGGCGCCGAGGCCCGCCCCGGACGCGGCGCCCAGGAGCGGATCCGGCGCGGCGACCGCGCCGCCGTCGACGCCTCCGGCCTCCGGCGACGACGCGAGCAACCCGCTCGCCGCCTACGAGCGGGAGCTGGCCGACGTCGTACCGCCGCGGTTCGCCCCGGCCGGCGACGAGCCGGAGCCGGTCGAGGGTGAGCACGACCGGGTGTACGACGTGGAGACCTCGGCCGTCCGGCTGGCCGACGTGGGTGGGATGTCGGCGGTGAAGGAGCGGCTGGAGCTGGCCTTCCTCGGCCCGCTGCGTAACCCGCAGCTGCGCAGGATGTACGGCAAGAGCCTGCGCGGCGGGCTGATGCTCTACGGGCCGCCCGGCTGCGGCAAGACGTTCCTGGCCCGGGCGGTGGCCGGCGAGATGGGCGCGAAGTTCGTCTCACTCTCCATCGTGGACGTGCTCGACATGTGGTTGGGCAACTCGGAGCGGAACCTGCACGAGCTGTTCCAGGCGGCCCGCCGCAACGCGCCCTGCGTGCTCTTCCTCGACGAGATCGACGCGCTGGGGCACAAGCGTTCGCAGGTCAGCTCCAGTTCGATGCGGACGCTCGGCAACCAGCTCCTCGCCGAGCTGGACGGCATGGAGGGGAACAACGAGGGGGTCTTCGTGCTGGCCGCCACGAACACTCCCTGGGACGTCGACCCGGCGCTGCGCCGCCCCGGCCGGCTCGACCGGGTCGTGCTGGTGCTGCCGCCGGACGCCGAGGCCCGCGCGGCGGTGCTCGAGTACCACCTGCGGGAGCGGCCCATCGCCGGCATCGACCTGCGCCGGATCGTGGCGGCCACCGAGGATTACTCGGGGGCGGACCTGGCGCACCTCTGCGAGACCGCGGCGGAGTACGCGATGGCGGACTCGCTGCGCAGCGGCGAGGTACGGATGATCGAGCAGCGGGACTTCGACCGCGCCGTCAAGGAGGTCCGCCCGTCGACCCGGCCCTGGATGGCCACCGCGCGCAACGTCGCCATGTTCGCCAACGAGGGCGGCGTCTACGACGACCTGGTCGCGTACCTCAAGCGGCGCAAGCTGCTCTGACCGGTGGGTCCGCGGGCCGGCCCGCCCGGTCGGCGCGGGTTGCGGTCCGTCCGACGTGGTCAATCGCGGGAGTGCCGCCGCCCGACGGCGATCACCTTCACCCGCTGCCGGCCGGCGCGCACCATGCCCAACGCCATGAACGCGCCGGCGATCCGGTCGGCCGCCTCCCGGCTGCTGGCGCCGACGACCTGACGTCGTCGCTCCGGGGAGGTCCGCTCGTTGCGGCCGCTCGCCTCGAACGGCCGCACGTCGGTGAGCACCACCAGGAAGCGGGTCATCGCCGACTCCCGGGGTGGTCGGGGTGGACTCGCGGGCCGGTACGCACGTTCACTCCCTCCGCCAGGCAGGGACGGCGCGGCACGCGGCGATCGGGTACGGGGGAGAAACCCGACCGCCGCGCGCCCCATCCCCTCCGGTCGCTCACCACCACCGTCGCCACGACAACCGGCGGTGAGGACGCTGTAACAGATTGACAGGTGTGCAGGCGTGAATGCAACTCTCACCGGCGTTCTCTCATGTACCGATTCCCAGAAATGTGTGCAACCATCGATGCATGGCTCCGAAGACCGCTCGCGCCCGCCGTCTCGGCCTCGCCCTGCGCACCCACCGGGAGGCCGCCGGCCTGACCCTGGAAGCGGCGGCCGACGAGATCAGCAGCACCCGCAGCACCCTCTCGCGCTACGAGAACGCCCAGTCACCGGTCAAGCCCGCCACCGTTCGCGCCCTCCTCACGCTCTACGGCGTGGCACCCGACGAGATCGCCGGAGCGGTGCAGCTGGCCAAGGACGCGCGCAAGCCCGGCTGGTGGGTGTCCTACTCGTACCTCCTGGACCGCCGCACCATCGACTTCATCGCGCTGGAAGCCGAGGCGACCGGCATCGCCAACTTCGAGCCCTCGGTGGTGCCCGGCCTGCTCCAGACCGCCGACTACATCCGTGGCGTGATGCGCGGCGGCCCGCACACCCTCAGTGACGAGCAGGTCGAGCAGCGCGTCAAGCTGCGCCTCGACCGCCAGCAACGGCTCACCGGCGACACCCCGCCCATCCTCGACGCCATCATCGACGAGGGCGCGCTGCTGCGGCCGGTCGGCGACCGGTCGGCGATGGAGGGCCAACTGCAACACCTGGTGAAGATGGCCGAGCTGCCGAACATCACCGTCCAGGTGATCCCACTGGCCGCCGGTTACCACCGCGGCACCCGGGGCTCGCTGCACATCCTGGAGTTCGCCGACCCGGAGGACCCGATCATCGCCTCCGTGGAGACGGTGGCCGGTCAGATGATCCTCGACGGTCCCGGTGACCTGCGTACCTGCACCAAGATCATGGAACACCTGCGGACGGTCGCGCTCAGTCCCGCGGACAGCCGCGACAAGCTCTTCCAACTCCTGAAGGGACGGTAGGACGGATGACACCGACGATCAGCGCGGCCCTGGCCGCAGCCGGCTGGCACAAGAGCAGCCGCAGCGGTGACGAGGGTGCCTGCGTGGAGGTGGCGGTGGTCCCTGAGCTGGTCGCGGTACGCGACTCCAAGGACCCGCACGGCCCGGCCCTGCTCTTCTCGCCGACGGCCTGGGCCGCGTTCGCCCAGGCGCCGCCGCAGCGCTGACCCAGCGCGTCCGGCCACCGGTGGGCGGTGGCCGGACCCGTGGGCCGGGCCGGCCGCCGGTGGGCGGTGGCCGGCCAGCACACCCTCAGGTGGGCCGGGCCGGCCGCCGGTGGGTGGCGGCCGGCCGGCACACCCTCAGGCCATCACCGGGGCGGGCGCGGGCCCGCCCCGCAGCGCCTCCAGGGCGGCGATGGCCACGCCCCGCGCACCCGCCATGTCCCGCTCCGGCACCAGGGCGAAGGTCGCCACGGCGGCCTGCTCCGCTCGCAGCGTGGTGTGCTCGCGAACGGTCGCCAGGAACCAGTCACGGAACTCCGGCGCCGCCTCCACCACGCCCCCACCCACGAAGTAGGCGTGTGGATCGGTGAAGTTCGCGGCGATGGTGAAGAGCCGTCCGATGGCCATCGCCTGCTGGGTGAAGATGGCGCGCGCCAGCTCGTCACCCCGCTCGCCGTAGCCGCGAACCAGCCGGGCCGCCCGGGCCGGCGACTCGGCGGCCAACGGGTGATCGGGGTACCGGCCCAGCCAGTACGGCAGCAGGTTGCGTTCGATGCCGGTCAGCGAGGCGACGCTCTCCACGTCCCCGTCGAACCCGCAGGCACAGCCCGGCACAGGCTGCTCCGGGGTGAGCAGCCCGGTGAGCGGGATGTGCACGTGGCCCAGCTCGCCCGCCATCCCGGCCGCCCCGGCCACCACCCGACCGCTCTCCACCACGCCACCGCCGAGACCGGTGCCGACGATCGCCGAGACCGACGACCGGAGCATCGCGTCGCCCCCGAAGTGGACGTGATGGGCGTAGAGCGCGGCGGCGTTGCCGTCGTTGTGGTACGTCACCGGCAGGCCGAGCCGCCGTTCGAGCGCACCGCGCACGTCGAAGCCCCGCCAGGCCGGTTCGGAGAAGTTGGTCGACCCGCGGGAGGAGATCACCCCGGTCGCGCTCGCCGGGCCGGGAGTGTCCAGCCCCACCGCGCGCACCAGCTCACGCGGCACACCGGTGTAAGCCAGGACGCCGTCCAGCGCCCGGGCCAGCGCCTCGATCGCCGCCTCCGGCCCGGCGTGCACCTCGCTCGGTATCTCCACCAGCTCGTCCACCAGGAACCGACCGTCCGCGGTCAGGACGGTGGCGTTGTTGCTGCTCCCGCCGTTGTCCAGCCCGACCACCACCGGCACCCCCTGGCT
>NZ_SMKG01000249.1 GCF_004348525.1 Micromonospora sp. 15K316
GGGCAGGGCGAGGCCGGTGCCGTCCGGCTGTCCCCAGGCCGCCAGGTCGAGCGCGAAGCCGGTGAGATCCGCCGTCTCGATCTCCGGCTCCGGCTGGGCGGGCAGCCGCGCGTGGGTCGCCTCGGACCAGCAGCGGTAGACGTGACCGGGCGCCTCGCGGCCGGCCCGGCCGGCCCGCTGGGTGGCGGCGGCCCGGGACACCGGCACGGTGACCAGCGCGCCGAGGCCGCGGGCCAGGTCCAGCCGGGCCACCCGGGCGAGCCCGGCGTCCACCACCATCCGTACGCCGGGCACGGTGAGGCTGCTCTCGGCGACCGCGGTGGCCAGCACCACGCGGCGGCGGGTGCCCGCGGCGTCGCCGGGCGCGGCCGATCGGGGGCGCAGCGCGGCGTCCTGCTCCCCGGCCCGTTGCCGGCCGTGCAGCGGGAGCAGGTCGACGGTGTCCCGCAGGTCGGCCAGCCGCCCGGCGACGGACGCTATCTCGCCGGCTCCCGGGAGGAAGACCAGCACGTCGCCGTCGTGCTCGCGCAACGCCCGGCGGACGGTCGCCGCCACGTGGTCGAGCAGGGCCCGGTCGACCGGGCCGGCCCCGGGCGCGGGCACCGGCCGGGGCGGAGGCGCCCAGATCCGGGTCACCGGGTGCAGCGCCGCGTCGGCCCGGACGATCGGGGCCGGTTCGTCGGAACCGCCGAGCAGGCCGGCGAAGCGGTCGGCCTCCGGGGTGGCGGACATGGCCAGCAGCCACAGGTCGGGGCGGAGGGCGCTGCGGGCCTCCACCGAGAAGGCCAGCGCGAGGTCGGCGTCGAGGTGGCGTTCGTGACACTCGTCGAGCAGCACCGCCGCGGTACCGGGCAGGTCGGGGTCGCGCAGCAGTCGACGTACCAGCAGACCGGTGGTGACCACCTCGACCCGGGTCCGCGCCCCGACCCGCCGGTCGCCGCGGACCGAGTACCCGACCCGGTCGCCGACCCGTTCGCCGAGCAGGTCCGCCATCCGCCGGGCCGCGGCGCGGGCGGCGACGCGGCGGGGTTCGGCGACGACGACCCGGCCGTCGACCCGCTCGGCGACGGCCAGCGGCGCGAGCGTGGTCTTGCCGGTGCCCGGCGGGGCCACCAGGACTCCGGCCCCGGTGCGGCGCAGCGCCGCGACGACCGCCGGCAGCACGGCGCGTACCGGGAGGTCCAGGCGTACGTCGGAGAGCACGGCCCAGTCTCGCACCGGCGACGCCGGTGGCCCGGCACGGTATCCGCCGAAGGCGCGGTCGGCCCGGGGCGCCGACGGCGAACACACCGATGGCCGGGTCCGTCGGACCCGGCCATCGGTGCCATCACCCCCTGGTGGATGTCATCGGAACCCTGGCGGCTAGTAGGTGCCGTCGAGCTGCCCGCGCAGCTTGGTCAACGCCCGGGCCAGCAGCCGGGAGACGTGCATCTGGGAGACCCCGATCTGCTCGGCGATCTGCGACTGGGTCAGGTTGCCGTAGAACCGCAGGGTGAGGATCTTCTGTTCGCGCTCGTCGAGGGTGGCGAGGGCGGGGCCGAGGGCGACCCGCAGCTCGGCCAGCTCGAACTCGCCGTCCTCGCCACCGAGCATGTCGCCGAGTTCGGTGGCGCGGTCGCCGTCGCCGGTCGGGGTGGAGAGCGAGACCGCGTTGTACGCGCGGGCACCCTCCAGGCCCTCCAGCACCTCCTCCTCGGTGAGCTTGAGGTGGGCGGCGATGTCGGCGACCGTCGGGGATCGGCCGAGGCTCTGCAGCAGGGTGCTGTTGGCGTCGGAGATGGCCAGTCGCAGCTCCTGCAGGCGCCGGGGTACCCGGATGTCCCAGGTGCGGTCGCGGAAGTGGCGCTTGAGCTCGCCGATGATGGTGGGGATGGCGTAGCCGGCGAAGTCGACACCGCGGGACGGGTCGAACTTGTCGATCGCCTTGATCAGGCCGACGGCGGCGGTCTGCGCCAGGTCGTCGGTGGGCTCGCCCCGGCCGCTGTAGCGGTGGGCGAGGTGGTTGGCGAGCGGCAACCAGGCCTCGATCGCCTTGTCCCGCAGGGCGGGACGCGACGGGTGGTTGGCGGGCAGCGCGGCCATCGCGTTGAGCAGGTCGGTGGCGCTGTCGGAGAGTGCCCGCGGGTCGAGCTTGGTCGTCGCGGGGGACGTGCTCGTCGTGTGCTCTTTGATCGCTGGCGCGGTCATGGGTGGTCCTCCCTGCACCTCGTCCGCGGATTAAGGCGTGACGCTTCGTCTTAGCTTCGATTGGGCCGTTCGGTAGACACCCTAACCCGATGGTCCAGCGAAAATCTAGCCGAACGGCTGATGCACTTAACGGACTAAAGCCGGAGGAATGGGATCGACTCGGGCGTCGAGATGGCGGATGTGAGGGGCATTACCGGCAGTCACCCGGGCCGACGCGGCCACCTGGGCGTCCGTCGGGCATGGTCCGTACGACGGGACGTGGTCGGCCGAGCGGTCAACATGAAACCCGACACCAGGGCCCTACTGTCGTCATTCCGTCGTTGTCCCCCGCACGGGACCAGCCGTAACGTCGCCTCGTACCCACCGGACGGAGGCGCCGTGCTCGACCCCGCTGCTCCCCAGCTCGTCGTGAACAGTCGCGTCCTCCACGTGAGCTGGCTGCCCGCGGATCCGGACGCGGTCGCCGCGCTGGTGCCGGCCGGGCTGCGCCCGCAGGCGGACCGCCGTGTCTTTCTCGGCCAGTGCGTGGTGGACGACGCGAGCCAGACCTCGGGGCTGGGCGCCTACGACCTGACCTACCTGGGCGCGTCACTGGACGGTGTCGACGCTCCCGGGGGCACCATCCCGGGCGGCTGGTGGACGCACTACGTCACCTCGACCGAGCGAGTGCTCGGCTACGTCCGCATGCGAGGCTTCCCCGCGTACCCCGGGCGCACCACGCTCGAGGTCCGCGCCGGCACCCTCCTCGCCGAGACCGAGCTGGACGGGGTGCCGGTGATCCGGATGCGGTGCCGGGTGGGGGAGACCGGGCACGTGATCGACAGTGGGCAGAGTCGTTACCTCACCCGGCGGGACGGACAGTTGCTCAGCTCGGTCTACCCGTACCTCGTCGAGCCGGTGTCGCCCTTCGAGGTCGAGTCGGTGGAGTTCCTGGAGCCGCAGCACCCGGTTTATGCTCTCCGCCCGGCCAACCCGCTGACCATCGTCGCCGGGTTCTACTCGCCCCGGGCCTCCTTCGCCTATCCGGGCGGCCTGACCGTCCAGCCCGGTGACGCCGGTGCGGGTGAACGGGTCGAGGTCTCGCCGGCCGCCGTGCGCCGGCCGACCACCCGCGTGGTGCACCGCCCGGTACGCCGCTGACGACGAGCGCGTCCGCTCGCGCCGACCTCGTACGCCGGCGTACCGCTCACCCTGCCGATTCGTCGGTCCGTCGCCGGGTCGGTCCGCCGGGCCCCGACCCGGTCGCGTCGGTGCCCGTCGATGGAAGTCCGCATGTCCCGGACCGTCGCGGGCGCGTCGTGATTCACCGGCCCGACCAGGTTTCCGCCGGTCCAGGCGGGTAACCGTCACGTGCGGGCCGGCGTGTCCGGCTGCGGTGCGGATCCCGGCACCGCGCCCCGGAGGTCGGCTCCCGTCTCACGGCAGGACCCCCGCCGTGGGCCCCAACGCCGGCCGGTACCCGGTGCCGTGGCCGGCCGTCCTGATCGGCGCGAGACATCCAGGAGGCCAGACCATGCCCCGCGAGACGACGAACCCCCTGACCGAGCACCGCGAGCCGGCGGTGGAGGGCGAACGGGGTGCGCTGGTAGCGGTGCTGGTCATGGTGCTCCTCGGCCTCGCCGGCATCTTCGCCGTCTCCTGACCAGTACCCGGGCGTGCCGGGCCCGCGTGACCGATGCACGGGTGGTGACCCGTGACCTCGCGCCCGGCGGAGCGGCAGGCCCCGCCGGGCGCGACGCGGATCAGGGGCGCTCGCCCTCGCCGCCGGTGTGCGGCAGCCGCTCGGCGGGGATGACGCCGAGCCGGCCGGCCTGGTAGTCCTCGAACGCCTGGACCAGCTCCTCCCGGGTGTTCATCACGAACGGTCCGTAGTGCGCGACGGGCTCCCGGATCGGCTGGCCGCCCATCAGGTAGAGGTCGAGCGCCGGGGTGTGCGCGTCCTGCCGGGCGTCGGCGGTGAACCGCAGCGCGTCGCCGGGGCCGTGCACCGCGAGCTGCCCGATCTGCAACGGCCGACGGTCGGTGCCGACCGTGCCGCGCCCGCTGAGCACGTACGCCAGGGCGTTGAACTCCGGCTGCCAGGGGATGTCCACCTGGGCTCCCGGCTGGATGGTCACGTGGGCGATGGTGATCGGGGTGTAGGTGGAGCCCGGGCCGCGGTGGCCGGCGATCTCGCCGGCGATCACCCGAATCAGCGCCCCGCCGTCCGCGGTGGTGAGCAGCGCCGCCTCCCTGCCCCGGATGTCCTGGTAGCGGGGCGCGTTCATCTTGGCCGCGCGGGGCAGGTTGACCCAGAGCTGGGTGCCGTGGAACAGGCCACCGCTGACCACCAGGTGCTCCGGCGGAGCCTCGATGTGCAGCAGGCCGCTGCCGGCGGTCATCCACTGGGTGTCGCCGTTGGTGATGGTGCCACCGCCACCGTTCGAGTCCTGGTGGTCCATGATCCCGTCGATCATGTACGTGACGGTCTCGAAGCCGCGGTGCGGGTGCCAGGGGGTGCCCTTCGGCTCGCCCGGGGCGTAGTCGACCTCACCCATCTGGTCGAGGTGGATGAACGGGTCGAGCTCGTTCATCGGCACGCCGGCGAAGGCGCGCCGCACCGGGAAGCCCTCCCCCTCGAAGCCGCTGGGGGCGGTGGTCAGCCGGCGGACCGGCCGGAAGGTGGTGGACTCGCCCAGCTGCGGCAGGCGGGGCAGGACGAGCACGTCGTCGACGGTGATCGCGGGCATCGGGGGCTCCTAGTTCGTGGCGTGGTCGGTCGAGCCGTCCCGGGCCGCCCGCAGGCGGTCACCGAGGCGCTCGAAGATCCGGGTGAGACAGGCGACCTCGTCGTCGTCGAGGTCGTCCATGAGGTGGGTACGCACCGAGATCAGGTGGTGGGGCGCGGCCTCCCGCAGGGTGAGCAGCCCGGCCGCGGTGAGCACCGCCTGGCTGCCGCGACGGTCGTCCGGGCAGGGCTCCCGGCTGACCAACCCCCGGCGCTGCATGGAGGAGATCTGGTAGGTCAGCCGGCTGGGGGAGAAGACCAGCCGGCCGGCCAGCTCGCCCATCCGCAGTCGCTGACCGGGCGCCTCGGAGAGCAGCACCAGCACGTGGTAGTCGGCGAAGCTCAGGTCGCTGTCGGTGCGCAGGTCCTCCTCCAGCTGCGTGAACAGCCGCTGGCTGGACTCGATGTACGCCCGCCAGGCGGCGAGTCGGCTGCTGTCCAGGCTCTCGGTCACGGCAGTAACAGTAGCACTATTTAAAAATTAAACAATCTTGCTGTCTGCTGGATCACCCCGTGGGGGTTCGGCGTCTTCGACAGGGTGTTGCAGGTTTTAACGAACCCGCACGCCGGGCACCGCCCGGGCCTGGCAGACTTCCGGCGTGGACCAGCAGATGACCGCCCCCGGCCTGGTGCTCCGACCCTGGCTGGAGGCCGATCTCCCGGCCGTCGAGGCGGCCCTGCGCGACCCGGACATCGCCCGGTGGAACCCGCAGGGCGGCCCGGTGGACGAGGAGTCGACGCGACGGTGGCTGCGCCGCCGCGCGGACTGGTCGGCCGGCGACCACGTCTCACTGGCGGTGGCCGACGAGCGCGACGGGAGCCTGCTCGGCTCGGTGTCGCTGCACGGCATCCACGGTGAGGACGCCGAGATCGGCTACTGGGTCGTCCCGGCGGCGCGCGGTCGCGGTGTCGCCTCCCGCGCCGTCGACCTGCTCACCCGCTGGGGCTTCGAACGGCTGGCGTTGCACCGAATCCAGCTCTGCCACGCCACCGCCAACGCGGCCTCCTGCCGCGTCGCCGAACGAGCCGGCTACCGCGCCGAGGGCACGCTGCGCGAGTCCTACCGGTACGGCGACGGCCGCCGCCACGACGAGCACATGCACGCCCGCCTGGCCACCGACCCCTGGCCGGCCGGCACCGCGGGGCGGTGGCCCGGCTGACCGGTCTGCGCCGGTCCGGCCGCCCCGCCGTCGGCGCGGACTAGGCTCGTCGGGTGAACGACCTCGAACTGCTCGACTGGCGGGAACGGATCGCCCAGCTCTACCTCTCCGACCTCGACCTGCCCGGTTTCCGTGCGGAACGGGACCGTCTCTTCGCCGATCACCCGCAGAGCCCCGTCCCGCCGCAGGACCGGGCCACCTTCACCGGGCTGCGGTACCACCCGCCGAACCCCTCGGCGGTCGTCGAGGCGCCGTTGCGGCCCGCCGAGGGTGAGATCGAGATCGACACCGGCGGTCCGGACGGAGTGATCCGCTACCGGCGGGTCGCCGTCGCCGAGACGCCGTGGGGCCCGCTCACGCTCTGGTGGATCATGGCGTACGGAGGCGGTCTCTTCGTGCCTGTACGCGACGCCACCTGCGGCCGGGAGAGCTACGGCGGCGGTCGCTACCTGACCGACACGGTGAAGGGCACCTTCGGGCGGGGGCTGACCCTCCTGCCCGGCGATCGGGTCCGCCTCGACGCCAACTACCTCTACAACCCCTCCTGCGCCTACGACGACCGCTGGGCCTGCCCGCTCGCCCCGCAGGAGAACCGGGTCGACGTGGCGCTGACCGCCGGTGAGCTGGCGTACCACGGTCACGACGGCTGACGTGACGGTCCGGGGTCCGGCGGCGCGCACCCGCACCGCCCGGCCCCCGGGTCGACCGCTCGCGGCCGGTCGAGGGGGACCTCCCGCTTGCGCGCGATCCACGTCATGAACCGCTCGTACAGGGCGTTCCCGTCCGGTGGGCCACCCGTGTCGAGTCGCCCGAGATCCTCCAGGGCGGCGGCCAACTGCTGGCCCATGTAGACCGCCAGCCCGGCGAGGTTGCGCCGGTACTCGACGGCCAGGAGCAGCCGGGCGGGTGGGCACGGCCAGTCCAGGTCCGGGCACACCCGGCATCTCCAGAGCGGCCGCCGTGGCAGGTGTGGCCGGTGGGGGTCGAGTCGCGCCGGGTGCCGTTGTGGTTCGGGCCGGGGCGGCATCACGTAGGGCCGGGCGGGCACGCGGCCTTCGTCGATGGGTCGCTTCATGCCCCAATGGTGATGCAGGTTGTTGTCTACGTCAACGATCTGCGTAGTTGTCGCCATCGTGTCTGCTGGCCGCTGCCATCGTCAACGTATGGACCTGGTGGGCGTGTCCGAGATTCGGGAGATGTTGGGGAACGTGTCCCGGCAGCGCGCCTCCGTGATCGCCAATCAACGGAACTTCCCGGAGCCGGTCGCTGTGCTCGCCATGGGCAAGGTGTGGCGGAAGTCCGATGTCGAGGCGTGGATACGGGAGCACCGGCCCGACCTGGCGGATCGCTAGCTCGATGCCCTGATCCGGGCCCCGCCGGAATCCCGCGGCGACGGACCCGCGGCGGGCGTCGGCGGCGGGATCCGGCGTAGCTCCGGTCAGCGCGTCTCGGGTGTGGGTGCGGGCTGCGTGAGGTTGAGCCGGCCGAGCAGCTGCCGGGCCTGGTCGGCCAGGGTCGCGTCGACGATGACGGCGTACTGGCCGGCGCGCAGCGAACTCGCCGAGGTGAAGTCCCGTCGCCCGCCGGTCATCGCGTGCGCCACCGCGCCGAAGATGGCTCCCCAGATGGCGCCGACCACGAGCCCCACCACGATCACGCCGAGCCAGTTGCCCACCGTGAAAATGCCGAAGAGCAGGCCGATGAAGAGCCCGAACCAGGCGCCGGTGCCGGCGCCGATCAGCGCCGCCCGTCCCGTGTCCATCCGGCCGAGGACTGTCTCCACCAGGGTGAGGTTCGTGCCGACGATGGCCGTGTGCTCCACCGGGAACCTGTTGTCCGCCAGGTAGTCCACCACCCGTTGGGCGGTCTGGTAGTCCGGATACGCGCCGATCGTCACGGTCGGTGGCCCGGCCTCCGGGCCGTGCCCGTCGCCGGGCGCCGCCGCCGGACCCGCCGGGCCGGACGGGAGCAGGCCACCGCCGGGTATGGCGGATCGCCAGCCGGCCGTCGACCGCCTCCAGCCCGAGCAGCGTACGCAGGAACAGCAGCGGCGCCCCGCTGGCCCAGGCCTGCGGGTTGCACGCCGTGGGGTAGGGGACCGGTCGCCGCCCGAACC
>NZ_SMKG01000024.1 GCF_004348525.1 Micromonospora sp. 15K316
GGTCAGGCGAGGTGGGATTCGAGGGCGTCGAGGGCGGCGGGGACGGAGTCGACGACAGTCAGCAGGTCGAGACCGGCCGGCTTGAGGAAGTGCCGGTCGGTGAGGTCGGCGAGCCAGGTGAGCAGCGGCTGGTAGAACCCGTCGGCGTCCACCAGCACCATCGGCTTGGCGTGCAGGGTGAGCGTGGCCGTCGTCCAGACCTCGAAGAGCTCGTCCAAGGTGCCGAGCCCGCCCGGCAGCGTCAGGAACGCGTCCGACTTGTCGATCATCAAGGTCTTACGACTCGCCATCGAGTCGGTGATCAACAGCTCGTCCGAGCGCAGATCGGCGACCTCCAGGTCGACCAGCGCTTGCGGTATCACCCCGACGGTGGGCCCGCCGGCCGCCCGCGCGCCGTCGGCGATCGCGCCCATCATCCCGACGCAGCCACCGCCGCTGACCAGGGTGTGGCCACGCCGGGCGATCTCCGCGCCGGTCTCGGTCGCCAGATCGAGCCAGCGCTGGTCGAGCGTTCGGGAGGAGGCGCAGAAGACGCAGATGGCAGCCACCGATCAGCTCCCCTTCGTTCCGCCGGAGTCGGCGGCGTCGCGCTCGTCCGCGGCCTCCGCCGCGTCACGCTGGTCGGCGGCGACGCGGGCGACCGCCTCCTCCCGGACCGCCTCCTGTTCGGCGGAGAGCGCCGCCTCGGCCTCCACGATGTGCCGGACCGCCGCGTCGACGGAGTCGGTGAGGCAGATCAACTCCAGGTCGACCGGCCCGATCTTGCCGTCGGCGGCCATCGTGTCGCGGAGCCAGTCGATCAGCCCCCGCCAGTACTCCGTGCCCATGAGCACCACCGGGAACCGGGTGACCTTGCCGGTCTGCACCAGCGTGAGCGCCTCGAAGAGCTCGTCCATGGTGCCGAACCCGCCGGGCAGCACCACGAACCCGTGGGCGTACTTGACGAACATGGTCTTGCGGGCGAAGAAGTAGCGGAAGTCGATGGCGAGGTCGACCCAGTCGTTGATGCCCTGCTCGAAGGGGAGTTCGATGCCGAGCCCGACGGAGAGCCCGCCGGCCCCGCTGGCGCCCCGGTTGGCGGCCTCCATCACACCCGGGCCGCCGCCCGTGATCACCGCGTAGCCGGCCCGGGCCAGCGCGCCGCCCAGTTCCTCGGCCATCCGGCACTCGGGGCTGTCCGGGCTGCTGCGGGCGGAGCCGAAGACGCTGACCGCCGGTGGGAGGTCGGCGAGGGTGTCGAAGCCCTCGACGAACTCCGAGAGGATGCGCAGGGCCCGCCAGGCGTCCCTGGTCTTCCAGTCGCTGCGCCCCCGGGAATCGAGCAGACGCTGGTCGGCGGTGCTGTTCGGAATGGCCTGCCGGCGCAGGGTGACGGCGCCCCGGTGCCGCTCCCGCCCGGCTCTGCGGCCGGACTCCCGCCCGTTGCTCTGACTCATGGAAGCAACCGTAGTGGAGCGACCCCCGCCGGGTGCACGCGGCGAGAACGCGCCGAAATAGTTCGCGATCTTGGGCAACCAAAACCGTCGCCCGCACGTCTTACTATTCACATACCGGGTATGCCCCGGCGCGCGCCTTCGGGGGAGGAGCCAGCGTGATCAGCAACAGCGAGATGATCCGGATCCGTCGTCAGATGCAGCGACGGATCCGCGACGTGGTGGCCGAGCGCCGCCGCGCCCGCCAGATGGAGCCGGCCGGCGGCGAGCCGACCGGCGACTCCGACGTTCGGCAGGCCACTGACCCGTCCCTCACCGCCCCACTCTGACCGACCGGCCAGGCCGGAAACGATCAGGAGGCTCACGCCCTCCGGCGTGAGCCTCCTGATCCGCGTACGGGTCAGGTGGAGGCCAGCCACCGGTGCAGGGTGGCCGCGCCGTCCCGGATCTTGCCGATCTCGACGTGCTCGTCCTTGTGGTGGGCCAGGTTCGGGTCGCCGGGACCGAAGTTCAACGCCGGGATGCCCAGCGCCGCGAAGCGGGACACGTCCGTCCAGCCCAGCTTGCCGATCGGCGCCGCACCCACCGCCGCCAGGAACTCGCGCGCGGGCGGTGCCTCCAGCCCCGGCAGGGCGCCGGCCGCCGCGTCGGTCACCACCAGGTCGAAGCCGGCGAAGACCTCCCGCAGGTGCGCCTCGGCGGCCGCCGGGTCGCGGTCCGGCGCGTACCGGTAGTTGATCTCGATCTCGCAGCGGTCGGGGATGACGTTGCCGGCCACCCCGCCCTCGATCCGCACCGCGTTGAGCCCTTCCCGGTAGTCACAGCCGTCGATGGTCACCCGGCGCGCCTCGTACGCCGTGAGGCGGCGCAGCACCTCGACGGCGCCGTGGATGGCGTTCATCCCGTGCCAGGACCGCGCCGCGTGCGCCCGCTCGCCGTGCGTGGTGACGATCGCCCGCATGGTCCCCTGGCAGCCGGCCTCGACGATGCCGTACGTGGGCTCCAGCAGCACCGCGAAATCCGCCTGCAGCCACTCCGGGTGCGCCTCACCCACCAGGAGTAGCCCGTTGTACCTCGACTCGATCTCCTCCGCCTCGTAGAAGAAGTACGTGACGTCGTAACGGGGGTCCGGCAGGGTCACCGCCAGGTGCAGGGCGTACGCGACACCCGACTTCATGTCCGAGGTGCCGCAGCCGTACATCAGGTCGCCGCGCATGGTCGACGGGAAGTTGTTGTTCAGCGGCACCGTGTCCAGATGCCCGGCCAGCACCACCCGCTGGGCCCGGCCCAGCTCGGTCCGCGCCATCACCGTGTTGCCGTGCCGGTACGTGGTGAGGTGCGGCACACCCCGGAGCACCTCCTCGACGCAGTCGGCGATCGCCTTCTCGTTGAGCGAGACGGACTCGATGTCGACGAGGGCGCGGGTCAGCGCCACCGGATCGGCGAGGACCTCGGGGGTCAACGGGTTCTCCATGTTTCGCACGGTACCGTCAGAGCCGGTGGGGGTGCCGAGCGAGCTTGCACCCGCACGACCGCGAACGAGAGGTGAATCAGTGACGTCCGCGCAATCCGCCTGGGGCATCGGCCTGGCCACGGTCACCGCCGACGAGCAGGTGCTCGACACCTGGTACCCGACCGGCAAGCTGGGGCTCGGCGAGCTCCCGTTGGTGGCCGGCGAGGGGAAGGCGGACGTGCTCGACCTGCCGCCGTCGACGGTCGGCGAGCGGACGCTGCCCGGTCTGCGGGCCGTCCAGGTGGTCACCCAGATCGGCTCACTGGACGATCCGATCAAGGACGCCTCCGACGCGTACCTCCGGCTGCACCTGCTCTCCCACCGCCTGGTGCGGCCCAACGAGATCAACCTGGACGGCATCTTCGGCAAGCTGGCGAACGTGGCCTGGACCTCGGCCGGGCCGTGCCCGCCGGAGCGGGTCGACGAGCTGCGGGTCGTCGAGCGGGCCGCCGGTCGCCACCTGGCCGTGTACGGGGTGGACAAGTTCCCCCGGATGACCGACTACGTGGTGCCGTCCGGGGTGCGGATCGCCGACGCCGACCGGGTTCGCCTCGGCGCGCACCTGGCGTCCGGCACCACCGTGATGCACGAGGGCTTCGTGAACTTCAACGCCGGGACGCTCGGCACCTCGATGGTCGAGGGGCGCATCGTGCAGGGCGTGGTGGTCGGCGACGGCTCCGACGTCGGTGGCGGAGCCTCGATCATGGGCACCCTCTCCGGCGGCGGCACCGACCGGGTCCGCATCGGCGAGCGGAGCCTGATCGGCGCGAACGCCGGGGTCGGCATCTCCCTCGGCGACGACTGCGTGGTCGAGGCCGGCTGCTACATCACCGCCGCCTCGAAGATCACCCTGCCGGACGGTCGGGTGGTCAAGGCCCGTGAGCTCTCCGGCTTGGACGGCCTGCTCTTCTGGCGCAACTCGGTGAACGGCGCGCTCGAGGCGAGGCCCCGCACCGGTCGGGGCATCGAGCTGAACGCCGCGCTGCACGCCAACGACTGACCTGGTGACTCCTCCGGGCCGGCGGTCGCCCGCCGGCCCGGAGGAGCCCGGCATCACCTCAGCCGGTAGGCCTGGATGATGTGCTGCCTCACCGTGTTGCCGGCGCTGTCGCGCGCGGTGGCCCGCAGCGAGGCGTACCCGGGCCCGGCCGGATGCCGCACGACCGCCTGCCAGCCGTCGCCGCCCTTGCGGACCTTCGCCCGCTGCCAGGTCGACCCACCGTCGTAGGAGATCTCGACGGCGAGCGCGGCGACGCGGGCCGACTGCGCACCCGGCTGCCGCTGCACCTGGACCGGGATGACGAAGCTCCGGCCGGCCGGGGCGCTGTTCGCCGCGTCCAGCGGTGGCGCGAAGCGGACGGCCATCGCGGGCAACCGGGCGAAGTCCTCGCCGGGAACGTGCCGGGACCGGAACGTCCAGGCCGCGCCGACCTCGGTGCTCAGGTCGGTGAAGCTGCGCCTCGTCACCGTCTCCAGCCGGTAGCCGGCGGTCCCCGGCGGCACCTCGAACTGGCCGAAGCCCGGGTCGGCGCTCTCCCCGACCAGCTTCCCGTTCCGGTACAGCGCCGTCCGGGCGCTGTCCGGGAGCGAACCGCCGGCGTGACCGTCCGCGTCGCTGTGCAGCGGCACGTCCAGCACGATCACGTCCCCCTGCCGGGTGAGGCCCTGACCGGGCCAGCGCGGCGCCGGGAAGGACGGCCCGTACGGCGCGCTGTTCCAGGCCTCCCGGAGCTGCTTGCCGGCCCGATAGGCGCGGGCGTCGCCGGCCAGCATGGCCCGGGGTTCGAGCCACCCGTCTCCGGTACGCACGCCGAAGGTCAACTCCGAGGTCCAGCGCACGCCCCGGGTGTTGTAGTGCTCGACCCGCTGCCCCGGCACCGCCGTCGGCAGCGCGACTGCCCAGCCGCCGACGGCCGGCTCCAGCTGCGGGAAGACCACCCGCTCGGTCTCCAGGCCGGGGTACCCGCCGCGGAACGTGTGGGTGACGGTGGCCAGGTCACGCGCGCGGTAGCGCCGGTCGAAGCCGGTCGGCATCGTGCCGGGGAAGCCCTCGCTGAGCGCGTAGAGGTAGGGGCTGCTGGCCGCCTCCCGGTCGGCCCACTGGCTGCTCACCGTGCCGATGAAGCGTTCCGCCGAGCCGTTCGGGCCGAGCTGACCGCTGGACAGGCCGGTGAAGTCGAACCCGAGCAGGCTGAAGCTGTGCGAGCCGACGTCGGCGACGAAGACGTTCGCCCCGATGTCGACGAGCTGTGGCGTGGCCGTCGGGTCCGGCACCGTGCTGCGTACCGGCTTCGCCCGCCGGGCGTCGACGGTGAGCTCGGTGTCCCGGTCGAGCATCAACTCGGGCCGGGCGATCATGGCGGCCCGTGAGTTCTGCTCGTCACCGCTGAACACGTAGCTGACCAGCGCGTACCGCCCCTTGGGCAGCCGGACCTGCACGGTGCCGTCCGGGTCGTACAGGTCGTGGCTGGTGACGTCGGCCAGGTCGACGAGCGTGCTGCCGTGCTGGCCCGTCGCCGCGCCGGTGTCGTCGAGGTGCCGGACGGTCAGCTGGTAGCTCTCCACCTCCCGGTGCACGGCGACCGGGGTGACCGCTACCGCGTCACCGGATCGGGCGACGACCCGTCCGGTGTAGTACCCGTCGGTGTCGCCGACCCGGGTGTCGGCGGTGACCGTGGCGCTCGCCGTACCGCCGGCCGGCACGGTCACCTGGCCGGCGCTCAGGGTGAACATCCCGCTCGGCGCCGACGCTCCGCCGGGGCCGGTGACGTCGAGCGTGAGGTCCAGGGTGAGCGCCGTCGAGCCGTCGTTGCGCCAGGTCAGCTGGCGGGTGATCGGGGTGTCGTCGTCGTGCGGCCAGAGCGCCCGCCCGAACGAGACGCTCACCGGGTCACTGGTGACGGTCTGACCGATCGCCCGGGCCACGTCGACCCGCCCGGCGCCCTGCTCGTAGGCGGTGCGCTGCGGGTGCGGCTTCGCCGAGGCCATCAGCGTCGCCTTCAGCTGCCCGGCGGTCCAGTCGCCGTGCTGGTCGGCGAGGAGCGCCACCGCGCCCGCGACGTGCGGCGCGGCCATCGAGGTGCCGGAGATGGCGACGTACGACTCCCCCACCGGGTCGCCGATCTGCCCGTCGGCGGCGCGGGCGGCGACGATCTCCACGCCCGGCGCGGTGATGTCCGGCTTGACCGCCTCGTCGCCGACCCGTGGGCCTCGGCTGGAGAACTCGGCGAGTTCGTCGTCGCGGTCCACGGCGCCCACGGCGAGCGCCGCGTCGGCGGTGCCGGGCGATCCGACCGGGGCGTAGCCCCCGTCGTTGCCGGCGGAGACCACGAAGAGCGCGCCGGTCTCCCCGGTCAGCTGGGTCACCGCCTCCTCGAGCGGGTCGGTCTCCGGCGTGTCCGGGCCGGTGAGGCTCATGTTGATCACGTCCGCCTGCTTCTCCACGGCGGCCCAGTGCATGCCCGCGAGGATGGCCGAGTCGGTGCAGAAGTTCGTCTCGCAGACCTTGCCGGAGAGCAGGGTGGCGTCCGGCGCGACCCCGCGGTACCGGCCACCGGAGGCGGCCCCGCTGCCGGCGATGATCGAGGCGACGTGGGTGCCGTGCCCCACCAGGTCACCCGGGGCCGGATCCTCGGTGAAGTTGCGGGCCTCGGCCACCCGGCCGGCCAGGTCCGGATGATCGGTGTCCACTCCGGTGTCGAGCACCGCGACGCGGACGCCCTCGCCGGTGTACCCGGCCTCGTACGCGGCGGGTGCACCGATCTGCGGGACGCTCTGCTCGAGCGTGATCCGCCGCCGGCCGTCGAGCCAGATCCGCTCGACGGGCGCCGTACCGGCCCGGGCCCCGGGTCGGCCGGCGACGGTCGCCCAGAGTTCCGCCGCGCGGTCCTTCTCCACCGTGCCGGCCACCCCGTCGATGGCGGGCAGGTCGCGGGTGACCGTGACGCCCGGCAGGGCGGCGGCGCGCCGATCGGTTCCGGCGGGCCGGCGCAGCAGTACCGGCAGGTCGTCCTGCCGCGCGTCGTCGTAGCCGGCCGCGATCAGCTCGGTGACGTCGAAGAGCCGCCGGTCGACGCGGCCGGCGCCGATCAGCGGCAGCGCGTCCTGCGGCACGACCGAGAGCCGCCCGTGGTCCCGGCGGGTCAGGAAGCGTAGCCGCTCGCGCCCCGGGCTGGGCCGCACACTGGCTCCGCCGGAGGCGGTGACGGTCACCTTGTCCCCGGTGAGCAGGGTCACCGTGGCCGGCTGGTCGGCGGGCGCCGACGAGGCAGGCCGGGCGGTGGCCGATGCCACCGGGCCGCCCGGCGGGGCGGCCACGGCGACTGCCGGGGCGGCGAGGACGAGGGCGATCGCGAGGCCAGGTGCGGTCAACTTCCGTGTTCGGTGCAACGGATCCTCCCTGGTGGAGCGTGGTAATCGATGGGGACATCGACGCCGGTCAGCATTGCATACGCGGTATGCAGTGAAGAGTCAGAAAATTGACTGACTTTCCGGCAATGGAGGGGAAAGCCCGGGATGATCTGCCGGTGACGTCGATGAAGGAACGCATGCTCGCCGGCGACCTGTACCAGGCCGACGACCCGGAGATCACCGCCGACCTGGCCCGCGCCGTCCGGCTGATGGAACGCTTCAACACCAGCCCCGCCGACGATCCCCCGGCCCGCCTCGCCGCGCTGCGGGACCTGCTCGGCGAGGTGGGCGAGGAGACCTGGGTCCGGCCACCCTTCTACTGCGACTACGGCGCACGGATCCGGCTCGGCGCACGCTGCTTCGTCAACTTCAACGCCGTCTTCCTCGACGTCGCACCGATCACCATCGGCGCGGACGTCCAGATCGGGCCGAACGTCCAACTGCTCACGCCGACGCATCCCGTGGAGCCCGAGCCGCGCCGGGCGAAGTGGGAGTCGGCCAGGCCGATCACCATCGGCGACAACGTCTGGCTCGGCGGTGGCGCCATCGTGCTCGCCGGGGTCGACGTCGGGGCGAACACCGTCGTCGGCGCGGGGGCCGTGGTGACCCGCGACCTACCACCGAACGTCGTCGCGCTCGGCAACCCCGCCCGCCCCGTACGGTCCGTCGAACAGCCGCGATCAACCTCCTAACCTGCACTAACAGCCATTCCACCGGTTGCCAGCCGCCCCGCTCACCCGGCACTGTGGGTAATGACGTCTTCACCGGGAGGCGGCATGAACGGTCGGGTTCTCGAGCTACGGGTGCACGGGGTGTCCAACACGCCCCCGGCGCAGATCCTCGGCCTGCGCCCCGACCCGACCGGTGGGGCACCCCCGCCGCACCTCGTCGCCGGTGGAGCGGTGACCGGCTTCTACCGCGCCCCCGGCACCGGGCCGGACGACCCACTCGTCGTCGAGGCGTACAGCTGGGGGCAGTTGACCTCCGGCGCACGGACCGCGCGCGACGTCGAGCGTGCCCTCTGGACGCTGCTGCTGCCGTTCACCCTCGCCAACGTCGCGCTGCACGCCCGGCCCGGAATTCCCCCGGGCCCCGACCGGGAACGCTGGTCCAGCGACTCCGGCCTGACCGCCTGGCTGATCCGCCTCTTCTGCCTCAGCCTGACCTGCACGGTGGTCGTCACGGTGACCGGCATCGGCGTCGACCTCGTCGGCTGGCAGTGCGTCGACGACGACTGCCTGCGGCGGATCCCCGGGCCGTGGGAGTTCCTCGGCGAAGGGTGGTGGAGCGAGGGCACCCGCGCGCTCGCCGTCGGGCTCCTCGCCCCGGCCGGGCTGCTCGCGCTGCTGGGCCTGCTCACCTGGCGTACGTACCAGTACGAGGCGCAGATGCCCGCCGGCCCCGGCCTGCTCCCGCGCCGGCCGCAGCCGGCACGCACCGACGCCCCGCCCGGAAACCCGGGTTCCCGGTCCGACCAGCCAGCGCACCCGCCCGACCCCGAACCGGAACCGCCGCCTGCCGACCCGACGAACCCGTTGCAGGACCGCACCTTCTGGCACGGGGAGGGGCAGCTGCGCCGCTCGGCCGTGCTGCACCTGTGCACCGGCGCGCTCGTCGCCGCCGCGGTGCCGCTCGGCACCGTGCTGGCCATGGATCCGCCCCGCGGAATCCGCGCGCTCGTCGCCTGGCCCACCGCCACGGCGGGCGGCGCGGCCCTGCTGATCGTGGTGGTGGCGCTCGGCCGGCCGTGCCTCGCCCGCCGGACCGGCGCCACCCGGCTCGGCCGGTGGACCATCGGGGTCGCCGCGCTCACCGCGCTCACCGTGACCGGCACCGTGGGGCTCCTGCTGCTGCCCGACGGGCCGGCCGGCACTCCCCTGGCCGAGCTGCGTCCACCGGTCGGCTGCGCCCGCGATCCCGGTGCGCCAGGCTGCCTGGTCGACCGGTCGCTGCCCGGATACGACTGGATCGTCTCCTGGTTGAGCCTGGGCCAGTTGCTGCTGCTGATCGCGATCGGCGCGGTCGCCCGCTCCGGACGCCGCGCGTTGGCGCCGCCGGTCGCCGCCGCGGGAGCGCTCCTGCTCGGCGTGTCGTGGATCGGCGGCCGGCCACCCCTGGTGCCGGACGCGCCGGAGTCCCTGAAGGTGTGGATGCTCGCCGCACCGGCCGTCGCGCTCGCCGCGATCGGGCTGGTGCTGCCGCCCGCGCACGCCGCCGGCGACCGACCCGCGACGCCACACGGCGCCGTGGCGTGGGGCGGCCGCGGACCGGCGGTCATCGCGGGCGCCGGTTGGCTGCTCTGCGTCGCCAACTGCGCGGGGCTGCTCTACTGGACCGCGGACCGGCTGAACAACGGGGCCACCCCGAGCGGCCGGAGCACGATCGCGCCACCGGTCCCGGTGCTCTGGAGCGGGCTCGCCTTCGCCGTCGCGACCGTCGCGCTCGCGGTCACCCTCGCCCGTGCCGGCCTGCTGCTGCACCGGCTGCGCCGCCAGGCGTACGCCGAACTGACCCCGCCCGGGCACTCGCTCTCCCCGCACGACCTGCGCCGATGCCGCGACGTCAGCCTCTTCCACGCCCTGCACCGGCTGGTCGGCGAGCACGCGATCCGGCTGCTCGGGTGCTACGCCGTCGTGGCCGCCGGACTGGCCGCCCTCGGCTGCGCGGCCGTGCTGTCCCACGCCCGGCCGCATCCCGCGCGGGTCACCGAGGGCGCGGCCGTGCTGAAGTTCGTCGCCGACGTCGGCGGCTCGATGCTCGGTTGGCTGCCGGTGCTGGTCGCCGCGATCGGCGCGCTGGTCTACCGCAACGACACCGTACGGCGCACGGTCGGGGTGGTCTGGGACGTGGGTACGTTCTGGCCCCGCGCCGCCCACCCGCTCGCCCCGCCGAGCTACGCCGAGCGCGCCGTACCCGAGTTGCAGACCAGGATCGCCGGGCTGCTCGCCCTCGGCGACGACGACCCGCGCCGGATGACGGGCATCATCCTCTCCGGGCACAGCCAGGGCACCGTGATCTGCGCGGCCGTCATCCTCCAACTGCCCGCACGGTGGCGGCGACGAATCTGGTTCTTCTCGTACGGCTGCCAGCTGACCCGGCTCTACGGGCGGGTCTTCCCGGCCTACTTCGGGCCGGACCGGCTGCCCACCGTGACCGGGGCGTTGACCACGCCCACCGGCCGGCAGGGCTGGACGAACTTCTGGCGGAACACCGACCCGCTCGGCTGGCCGGTGGACGCGGGCGAGCGGGACACGACAGTACGGGACCCGGAGGCGCTGCATCCCCGCGACGGCGAGGTGGCCGACCCGCCCATCCGGAACCACAGCGGCTACCCGGAGGCACCGGAGTTCCAGCAGGAGCGGGCCCGGGTCACCCGCCTGCTGCTGCGCGAGGTCCCGCTACCCCGGCGGGGCCTCGGCTAACCGCACCACCACGTCCGCCCGACCGGCGGTGCCGGCCACCAGCGTCGCGTTCTCCTCGTCGCTACCCATCGCCCAGGCTCGCGCCGCCGCCTCCGACCGCCCGTACGCGACGTGCCGGGCGGTGAGCCGACGCAGCCGCAGCTCGGCGTCCAGGTCGAGGAACCACGCCTCGTGCAGCAGGGACCGCACCTCGTCCCACGGGGTCAGCGGCAGCAGCAGGTAGTTGCCCTCGGTGACCACGAGGCGCACCTCCGGCGGCACCTCGATCGAGCCGGCGATCGGCTCCTCCAGGTCCCGGCGGAACGCGGGGGCGTAGACGGAGGTCGGCTCCAGCCGGTGCAGCCGGCGCAGCAGCGAGACGAAGCCGTTGGCGTCGAAGGTGTCGACCGCGCCCTTGCGGTCGGCGCGGCCGAGCCGCTCCAGCTCCGACTGCGCGAGATGGAAACCGTCCATCGGCACCAGCCGGGCGGCCGGCCCGACCTCGGCGACGATCCGCTCGGCGAGGGTGGACTTGCCCGCACCCGGTGCGCCCGCGATGCCGAGCAGTTGGCGGGGACCGGCCTCGGCCAGGGAACGCGCCCGCTCGATCAGCTCCTCGACCGGGAGCACCCGTGCCGCCGCCATCAGCCCAGAACCGGCTCGGAGATCGCGAAGCGCGCCTGCACGGCGGCCTGCACGGACTGCGGCTGCGGATCGAGGTCGAGGTCCGCCCGCCCGCCCGCCTCGGGGCCACCGGCGTACGCCATCCGGGCCATCATCGGCCGCTCGGCGCCGGTGTCCGCGAGCTCGATGAGCGCGGTGACGCGGGCGCGGAGCGCCTCGGCGTACTCCCGGCCACGGGTGAGGGCGTCGGCGATCGCGGCGTGCCGGACCTCGCGGTACGTCGGGCTGTCCGGCCGCAGCGACCACCACGGCCCGGCGATCTCCACCTGGTCCAGCTCGGCCACGCGGAGCATCAGCTCGCCGAGGGCGGTGAAGTCGCTGACCGTGACGGTGGTGGTGACGCTCCCGTGCCAGCCGACCACCCGCTCGCTGCTGCGCCGGGTCTCCGGCCGTACCCGCAGGTCCCCGGTCTCCCGCCGGTCGATCGCCGCGCCCTCGCCGTCGAGCAGCACGCGGACGGCGGCGGCCCGTTCGGCGAGCCGGGTCAGGGTGGTCTCCCGGTCCCGGTCGCGGGCCGTCACGGTGATCGCGAACCGGGCCAGCTCCGGGGCAACCTCCCGGTACGCCTCGCCGCGTACGGTCACCACCGGCCCGTCCATCATGCCCTCACCCTAGTCGTGGCCGCGCCCCGGCGTCGGGCCGGCGCTCAGCTCGCGCTCACGCCGCCGGTCGGCGCGCCAGGTAGGTCACCACGTCCGCGCCCACGTGGCAGCCGGCCAGGTGACCGCCCGCCGAGCCGAGCTCCAGCAGGTACGCCAGCTCGGCGGCGTGGTCCCCACCGGCGGGGAACTCACGCCGGTGTTCGTCCAGCCTTCGGTCGAAGAGCGTCCGGCGCAGCTCCTGCGCCTGCCGGTACCGCTCGACGAGCGCGTTCGGGTCGTCCCGGCGCAGCGCGTCGACCAGCTCGTCGAGCACCAGGCGGACCTGGCCGAGCTGGTCGAGCACCTGGTCCCGGTTCTGGAAGAGCATGTCGGCGATGCGCTCCACCGGCGTGCCGACCACCCGGGTGCCGTCCCGGAAGCTCCCCGCGGCCAGCCCGAGTACGGCCTCCCGCGTCGGCACCTCCGCCGCCGCCCCGGCGAGGCTCCCCGCCAGTAGGTGGGGGACGTGGGACGAGAGGGCGACCACCGAGTCGTGCGCCGTCGGTGACATCGGTACGACGCGGGCCGCGAAGACCGCCACGAGGAGGTCGGCCAGTAGCCGGAACGGCCCGATGCCGTCGAGACTCGGGCAGAGCACCCAGGCCGCCCCGTCGAACAGCCCCGGCACGGCGGCGGTCAGCCCGGACCGTTCGGTGCCCGCCATGGGGTGGCCCGGCACGAACCGCCCGGTCAGGCCCTGCTCGGCCGCGAAGCGGGCCACCGCGCCCTTGGTGCTGCCCACGTCGGTGACCACACAGTGGTCGCCGGTCTGCGAGGCGACGGTGCGCAGGGTCTCCGGCAGGCTGGCGAGCGGCCCGGCGAGGAAGACGACGTCCCGGTCCCGGAGCGCGTCGGCCAGCTCGTCGGGGAAGCGCACCCCTCGGTCCCGGCCGGCGGCGCGGGTCGCGGCATCCGGGTCCCAGCCGACGACGTCCGGGTACGCCTCCCGGAGTCGGAGCAGGATCGAACCACCGATGAGGCCGGTACCCACCACCGCGACCCGTGGCCGCCGATCCACGCTCTCCACCGACACGTACCTCGTCCCGATCCTGCCGCCGTCGAACGACGAGGCGGGCTCAGTTCCCGGCGAGTCGGCCGGCCACCGCCGCGACCCGCTCGTCGGACTCGGTCAGCGCGACCCGGACGTGCTGCCCACCGGTCGGACCGTAGAAGAGGCCCGGGGCGACGAGAATGCCCCGCCGGGCCAGCCAGTCGACAGTCTTCCCGCACTCCTCGCCGCGGGTCGCCCAGAGGTAGAGGCCCGCCTCCGAGTGCTCGATGATGAAACCGGCCGCCTCGAACGCCTGGCGCAGCACCTCCCGCCGGGCCCGGTAGCGCTCCCGCTGCTCCACGACGTGCTGCTCGTCCTGCAGGGCGGCCACCATCGCCGCCTGCACGGGCGCGGGCACGATCATGCCGGCGTGCTTGCGCACCGCGAGCAGCTCGGCCACCAGCGCCGGGTCGCCGGCGACGAAACCGGCCCGGTAGCCGGCGAGGTTCGACCGCTTGGAGAGTGAGTGCACGGAGAGCACACCCTCGTACGAACCGCCGCAGACCTCGGGCGAGAGCACCGAGACCGGCTCCGCCGACCAGCCGAGGGGCAGGTAGCACTCGTCGCTGGCGACCACCGCCCCCCGCTCGCGTGCCCAGTCGACCACCTTGCGCAGGTGGGCCGCGGGCAGCACCTTGCCGGTCGGGTTGCCGGGCGAGTTGACCCAGACCAGCCGGACCCGTGAGGTCGGGCCGACCGAGGTCAGCGAGTCGCTGCGCACCACCGTGGCGCCGGCGAGCCGGGCACCCACCTCGTACGTCGGGTAGCTGACCGACGGCACCACGACCACGTCGTCCGGCCCGATCCCGAGCAGGGTCGGCAGCCAGGCGACCAGCTCCTTCGAACCGATGGTCGGCAGCACACCGAGACCGTTCGCCCCGGCGCCGCAGGCACGGACCACCCAGGCGGTGATCGCCGCGCGCAGCGCGGGGGTGCCGGCGGTCAGCGGGTACCCCGGCGAGTCGGAAGCGTCAGCCAACGCCTGCCGGATCACCTGTGGCACCGGGTCGACCGGCGTGCCGACGGAGAGGTTGATCAGCCCCTCCGGGTGCGCGGCGGCGACGGTTGCCGCCGCGTCCAGGGTGTCCCAGGGGAAGTCGGGCAGGTGCGCCGAGATCGGCGCGGGCCTGCTCAGTGTCCCTCACCGCGCGGCGGCTGCGCGGCGACGAACGCCGCATCCTTCTCCACCTTGCCGATCTTCGAGGCGCCGCCGGGCGAGCCGAGGTCCTCGAAGAACTCGTAGTTGGCGCCCGTGTAGTCCTTCCACTGCTCCGGGACGTCGTCCTCGTAGAAGATCGCCTCGACGGGGCAGACGGGCTCACAGGCACCACAGTCGACGCACTCGTCGGGGTGGATGTAGAGCATCCGGTTGCCCTCGTAAATGCAGTCGACCGGGCACTCCTCGATGCATGCCTTGTCGAGCACATCCACGCACGGCTCGGCGATGATGTAGGTCACCGGTCTTCTCCTCCGCAAGACGCGCCGCGATCTCCCGCGACGGTAAGAGCCTAGTATCTCGCCGGGGAGGGGGTCGATCGTGCTGGGTCAGCAGGATGTGGGACACCGGATCGTGGTTCGGCGGATTGTTGGTATTCGCGAAGGCAGACCCCTCTTCTCGGACGCCCTCGGCGAGCTGGTCGAGCTGGACGAGACCCATCTCACGTTGAGCACCGCACAGGGCCCGCTGCGCGTGCCGCGGGACGAGGTGCACCGGGCCAAGCGGGTACCGCCGGCCCGTCGCCCCACCGCGGCGGCCGTGGTCGACCTGGAACTGGCCGCGGACGAGGCCTGGCCGGCGCCGACGCACGAGCGCCTGGGTGGCTGGCTGCTGCGGGCCGCCGACGGCTGGACCGGCCGGGCCAACTCGGCGCTACCGGTCGGCGATCCGGACCGGCCGCTGCCGGCCGCCCTGGACACGGTCGAGCGTTGGTACGCCGAACGCGGCCTCACCCCGATGGTGAACACCCCGCTGCCGCTCGCCACACCGGTCGGCGCCGAGCTGGACGCCCGGGGCTGGAGCAGCCGGCCGCCGGTGCTGGTGCAGACCGCCCCGCTCCCCCTGCCGCACGCTCCGGTGCCGTCGTCGCGTGGCCCCGCAACGACGGCCGTGGTGGAGCTGGCCGTCGCGCCGACGCCGGAGTGGCTGGCGATAGTGGGCGACCGCAAGGCCGGCCTGCCGGACGCCGCCCGCCACGTGCTGACCGCCGTGGACCACGTCCGCTTCGCGCACGCCTACGTCGACGGCACGTTGACCGGGATCGGCCGGGGCACGGTGACCGGCCGGGGCCGCTGGCTGGGGTTGACCCTCATCGAGGTGCTCCCGGCGGCCCGCCGGCAGGGGCTGGCGCGCCGGATCATCCGCGCGCTCGCACAGTGGGGCGCGGAGACCGGCGCCACCCACGCCTTCCTCCAGGTCGAACAGCGCAACACCGCTGCCGTGGCCCTCTACCAGCGGCTCGGCTTCGCCACCCACCACACCTACCTGAGCCGCGTCGCCCCGTACTGACACCTCCGGGTCGCGCGCTCCTGCCCCGCCCCGAGATCTATTCGAGCTCCTGGAATCGGGGGGGTCGCAGGCACCAGGACACCCCGATTCCCGCGAAGACGAGTCGACCAGCCTGTCCCCGTCAGGTCCGTCGACCAGGCCCGGTCAGCGACGGACGACCTTGCGGGGCTTGGCGGCCCGCAGCTCGGCGTACCGCTTGAGGCCCTGCGACCGGTGGTCGAGGCCGAGTGCGGTGGCCACCAGGTAGCCGACGAGCGCCCCCGCCAGAGCGGCGCCGAGGTAGAACCAGATCTGGGCGAAGAAGGTGCCCGCGCCGCCGGCGAACGGGCTGCCGCCGACCAGCAGTGGGCCGACCAGCACCGTCAGGAGCATCGCGACCAGCACGACGCCCAGCATGTCGGCCGACCATTCGCCCAGCGGTCGACGCCGCCCCCAGACGAAGGCGAGCACGGCGAGGATCACCCCGATCAGCACGAACATGCCGAGCGACACCCGGTCGGCGGCGCTGTCGTCGCCGTCGAAGCCGAAGTGGATGATCAACCGAGCGACGACGTTGACCGCGAAGAGCACCCCGGCGAGCACTCCGATGTCGCGCCAGCGCCTCTCCATCGCACGACCTCCCGCCCAACCGTCCCCTCGAACGGTTTCCTGGCAGGAATATCTACCACCCGAACCTGTGTGCCGTCATCACCCGGGCGAGTGCGGCGACGGCGCGAGGATCTGCCGGAAACCCACCACGGCGAAGGTCATCGCACCGGCCACGATCATGACGAGGCCTACCCAGTTGTTCCCGGCGAGCAGCAGATCCCCCTCGGCGGTCCGCACCGCCGCGACAGCCATCAGCGCGAACCACGGCACCGCCGGCAGCGCCACCGACCAGCGGCGGCCGACCGCCCGGTGGGCGAACCACCCGAGCGCGATGTTCGCGCCGACCGCCAGCAGCACCGACACCCCGACGAGCTGGCCGGCCACCCGGAGCGTGGCGAGCAGCAGCTCCACCACCCCGGTCACCACGCCGGCCACCACCGCCACGAGGCCACCGGCCACCCGCAGGCCGAGGTCGAGCAGGCGTGGCGGCGGGCCCGCCGGTGGCGGCGGGCTGGTCTCGTCCGGGGCGACCGACATCGGGACGGTGGGGAGGGTCACCGCAGACCGGCCACCGCTGCCGGGGCCCGGTCGTGGCCGTGATCGGCGAGCCCGGCGAAGAGGTCGTCCTCCCAGCCGTACGGGCCGCTGCCCGTGCCCTTCTCCCCCTTCGCGAGGGTGTAGTACTCCATGCCCATGAACTCGCCACCGATGCTGCCGGCGATCGTGTAGAGCCATGAGGTCGACGGGATCTGGGTGGCGTGGGCGCGCATCGCGGCCTGCTTCGCGGCGTGCTGCTCGGTGGCGTCGATCCGGGCCGCGATCTGCTCGTCGGGAGTGCCGAACGGAAGCTCCGACACGTCGTCGATTCCGGCGAACGGGTTGTCGGACGACTCGACGAACTGGTCCATGCCGGCCTTGAGCACGCTGAGCGGCATGGCCGTCCAGTAGACCTTCGCCGGGGCGATCCCCTCGGCCTCGGCCAGCTGATGTGCGCGCATCGCCACCCGGTTCGCCTGGATGTGGTCCGGGTGCCCGTAGAAGCCGTTCTCGTCGTACGTGATCATGACCTGCGGACGGATCTCCCGGATGACCTCGACCAGGTGTCCGGCGGCCTCGTCCAGGTCGGCCTGCCAGAACGCCCGCGGGTGCTCGTTGGTAACCAGCCCCATCATCCCGGAGTCGCGGTAGCGGCCCGCGCCGCCGAGGAAACGGTGGTCGGTGACGCCCAGGGCGGCGCAGGCGGCGTTCAGCTCGGCGATCCGGTAGCCGCCGAGCTGGTCGGCCTGGTCGGCGGCGAGCTGCGCCAGCGCCGGCACGTGGATCTCGCCCTCCTCGCCGAGCGTGCACGTCACAAGCGTCACGTGCGCACCGGTGGCGGCGTAGTGGGCCATCGTCGATCCGGTGCCGATGGTCTCGTCGTCCGGGTGCGCGTGGACCAGCAGCAGGCGGCGGTCGGGCAGCGTCGTCACGCCCGTCACTCTAACCGGCGGTTCCGTCCGGCCGACCCCAACGCGTCCGCGCAGGTCGGCCACATCACCTCCGGAGCCGACTTACGATCTGGCCGTGGACTATCCGGAGCTGGCCGCCCGTACCCGCCGGTTCAGCCACGGCGCGCCGCGCGCCGTCTCCGTGGCCGACGACGGCTCCCGGGTGATCTTCCTGCGCTCGGCCGGCCCGGAGGACCCGGCCGACGCGCTCTGGCTCCTGGACGTCGCCTCCGGCGAGGAGCGGCTGGTCGCCGACCCGGCGGTGCTGCTCGGCACGGACACCGGCCCGGCCGCGCTATCGCCGGGCGAGCGGGCGCTGCGCGAGCGGTTGCGGCTCAGCGCCGACGGCATCGGCTCGTACGCCCTGGACGCCGCCGGGCGGGTGGCGGTCTTCGCGCTCGCCGGCCGGCTCTTCCGGGCCGACCTGGTGCACGGCGACGTCGTCGAGGTGGCCGTCGTCGGACCGGTGCTCGATCCCCGTCCGGACCCGACCGGCGAACGTCTCGCCTACGTCACCGACGCCGCGGACGGGGTCCGCCGGGGCGAGCTGCGGGTGGTCGACGCCGACGGCACCGACACGATGCTCGCCGGGGAGGACTCCGGTGTCACCTGGGGGCTGGCCGAGCACATCGCCGCCGAGGAGTTCGGCCGGTTCCGCGGCTACTGGTGGGCGCCGGACGGCCGTTCGGTGTTGGCCGCGCGGGTCGACGAGTCCCGGCTGGACCGGTGGTACCTGCATGATCCGGCCGACCCGGCCGCCCCGCCGACGACAGTCGCCTACCCCCGGGCCGGTGGGCCGAACGCCGAGGTCAGCCTGCACCTGCTCGACCTGGACGACGGGTGGGTCGACGTGCACTGGGACCGGGAGACCTACCCCTACCTGACCTCGGTGAGCTGGGCCGACGGCGGCCCGCTGATCACCGTGCTGCGTCGTTCGCAGCAGCACGGCCTCGTGCTGGCGGTGGATCCGCGCACCGGAGAGACGCAGGTCCACGCCGAGCTGGCCGATCCCCGCTGGGTCGAGCCGATCGCCGGCACCCCCGCGCACCTGCCCGACGGCCGGGTGCTGGTCGGCGGCGAGCTGGCCCACGACGGGTACGACGCGCGCTGCCTCTTCGCCGACGGCACCCTGCTCACCCCGCCCTCGCTGTACGTACGGCGCGTCGTGGGGCGGCTGCCCACCACCGGCGCGGGCGCGCCCGACCTGCTGGTCGAGGCGAGCGACGGCGAGCCGAGCGAGCGGCACCTGTTCCGGGTGCGTACGACGATCGGCGGCGGGGTCGACGCCCGCCGGTTGACCGCCGACTCGGGCTGGCACACGGCCGCGGTCGGCGGGGACGTGCTCGTGGTGGGTGTCGCCTCGCTCGACCACGCGGGGACGCGGTGGACGGTACGCCACGGCGACGAGGAGGTGGCGGTGCTCCACTCGTACGCCGCCGTCTCGCCCTACTCGCCGCTCCCGCTGCTGGAGCGGGTGACCGACCGGCGGCTGCCGAGCGCGGTGCTCTACCCGAACAGCTACGTCACCGGTCGCCGTCTGCCGGTGCTGCTGGACATCTACGGCGGCCCGGGCCACCAGGAGGTGATCGCGGCGCGTTCGGCCTGGCTGGAGCGGCAGTGGTGGGCGGACGCCGGGTTCGCGGTGGTGGTCGTGGACAACCGGGGCACGCCGGGGGTGGCGCCCTCGTTCGAGAAGGCGATCCACCGGCGGGTGGCCGACGTGATCCTGCTCGACCAGGTGGAGGCGCTCACCGCGCTGGCCGACAAGCACCCGGATCTCGACCTGAGCCGGGTGGCGGTGCGGGGCTGGTCGTTCGGCGGCTGGCTGGCCGGGCTCGCGGTGCTGCGGCATCCGGAGCTGTTCCGCTGCGGCATCGCCGGGGCCCCGGTGAGCGACTGGGGTCTCTACGACACCGCGTACAGCGAACGCTATCTGGGGATGCCCGACGAGGGCTCGGACGTCTACGCGCACCATTCGCTGGTCGAGCTGGCCGCCGAGCCGGTGACCGATCCGGCGGAGGCCCGCCCGTTGCTGCTGGTGCACGGCATGGTCGACGACAACGTGGTCGCCGCGCACACCCTGCGCCTGTCGGCGGCGCTGCTCTCCTCCGGGCGGCCACACTCGGTGCTGCCGCTGACCGGGGCGACGCACATGGCCGCCGGCGGCACCGCCGAGCGCCTGCTCCGGCTGGAGCTGGACTTCCTCCGCACCCATCTGGGGTAGGCCGGGCATGGCGGCGCCGGGTGAGCGGAAGGCCCCCGGCCGACGTCGGTGTCGACCGGGGGCCCGTTCCTGCGGCGGGGCTACTGCTTCACGTACGCGTTCACGAACGCGGGGTAGCCGAAGACGCTGGAGATGAAGATGCCGCCGGCCTTGGACCCGTGTACGTTGTAGGCCACGTCGACGAAGAGCGGCACGACCGGGGCGTACTCCTTCATGATCCGCTCATCGAGCTTGGCCCACTCCGGGCCCTGCTCGGCCGGGGACATGGCCAGGATCCGGTCCATCTCGGCGTTGATCGCCGGGTCGTTGAAGTACGCCTGGTTGCTGTTGCCCTCGGGCTTGATGGTGCGCCCGTCGTAGAGCACCGGCAGGATCGACGCGCCGCTCGGCCAGTCCGCCGCCCAGTTACCGATGTACAGGTCCCAGGGGTTGTCCTTCTTCTTGATCTCGTCGAGCTTCGCGTCGTCCGGGATGTTCCGCAGCGTGATCTTGAAGCCGGCTCGCTCCAGGTTGGCCTTGAGCTGGGTGCCCTGCAGCTGCTCGGTCGCGCCGTCAGAGACGCCGAGGACCAGCTCCGGGGTCTGGCCGCCGAGCAGCTCCTTGGCCTTGTCCACGTTCCCGTTGGCCCCGGCCGGGTAGGCGTCGTACGCCTTGAAGCCGATGGTCGACGGCGGCATCAGCGTGGTGAGCGGCGCGGCGACGGTCGGCCCGCCCATCGCCTTGATCAGACCTTCCCGGTCGATCGCGTAGTTGAGCGCCTGGCGGATCTTCAGATCCTTGACCCGCTGGTTGTTGATGACCAGCTGGTTGGCGCTCGGCGTCGGCGAGAGGATGGTGCGCGACTTCAGCGCGGCGTCCCCGGCCACCTTGGCGACCAGCGAGGCCGGCACGGTGTTGAAGGCGAGCGCGCTCTGGTCGGCGCCGTTGTCGGCGATCACCCGGTTGCTGGCGGCGTCCGGGGTGGGGCCGAAGCTCCAGACGAACTGGTCCGGGTACTGGTGCCGGACCGGGTCGGTCTTGGCGTCCCAGTTCGGGTTCCGGTCCAGGGTCAGCTTCACGCCGACCTGGTTGTCGGCGATCTTGTACGGCCCGGACGAGAACGGCTTGTTGTCCAGGTTCACGCCGGTGTCCCTGTCCGGCGGCAGCGGCGCGGTGGTCGGCAGCGAGACGGCGAACGGCAGGTCGCAGCGGGGCTTGGTGAACTCGAAGCGCAGGGTCTTGTCGTCCGGCGTGGTCAGCCCGGGCGGCAGCGAGCCCTTGTTCTTCTTGAAGTCCCACTTGGTGTCGAACTGCGGGGTGTCGGCCAGCCACTCCTGGATGTAGGTCGGGCCGCCGGTCAGGTCCGGGTCGAAGGAGCGGGCGATGCCGTACGCGATCTCCTTCGAGGTGATCGGGCGGCCGTCCTCGAACTTGACCCCGTCCTTGATCGTGAATTCCCAGACCTTGCAGTCGTTGTTGACGTCGGTGCCGGGCGTCTCGGCGAGGTCACCGACCAGCACCAGGCCGCCCTTGCCGTCGTCCTTCCAGGTGGTGAGGTAACGGGCGAAGAGCGGGCTCGCCATCAGGCCGGCGAACGAGTACGTCCGCTGCGGGTCCAGGTGGGAGATGGGCGTCTCCCGGATGATGGTGAAGGTGCCGCCCTTGCCCGCGCCCGCCACCTCGGCGGCCGGACCCTGCGACTCCTTCGGGTCGGTCGCGATCACCCCGGTCTGCGTGCGGTTGGTGTCCACGGTGGTGCCCTCGCCCGTGTTCTTCGAGCAGGCACCCAACGCCACAACCAGTGCGATCGCGCCGCCTGCGGCGGCCGCCACGCGTGGTCGCATCTCCTACCTCCTCCACCCATCTGACGTGCGGTCCGCCGGAGGGGAACCGCCGACGTCCCGAGGATCGTAAAGAAGAAAAGCTACAAGTTGTGTAACAGTTGTCGATAAATTTCACCATCGGCCGGCGGCTCCGGCCTCGGCCGCGCCGCCGGTGGACCGCCCCCCCGTCAGCGCAGCCGCACCCGCGGGTCGATGGCCGCGTACAAGAGGTCGACCAGCACGTTCGCGAGCACCACGAAGACCGCGGCGATCAGCACGGTGGCCATGATCGTGGGCAGGTCGCCCGCGCGTACCGCGTCGACGGCCGTACGACCCAGCCCCTGGATGCCGAACGTCGTCTCGGTGATCACCGTGCCGCCGAGCGCGCCGCCGACGTCGAGACCGGCGATCGTCACCACCGGCGTGATCGCCGCCCGCAGCGCGTGCCGCCCGTACACCTTGGGCTTGGCCAGGCCCTTCGCCCGCGCGGTGCGGACGAAGTCCTCCGACAACGTCTCCAGCATCTGGGCCCGGGAGAGCCGGGCGTAGATGGCGGAGAAGAGGAAGGCCAACGAGATCCAGGCCAGCACCAGCCCGCTCGCCCACTTCAGCGGATTGTCGAAGATCGACGTGTAGCTGGGCACCGGCAACAGCCGCAGGTTGTAGACGAAGACCAACAGCAGGACCGCACCGACGAAGTAGAGCTGCAGCGACGCCCCGGTGAGCGAGAAGCCGATGGCGAGCCGGTCCAACCAGGTGCCGCGGCGCAACGCCGACACCATGCCGAGCCCCACCCCGAGCAGCAGCCAGAGGACCGCCGCCGGGATGACGATGCTGAGCGTCACCGGCAGCACCCGGGCGATGGTGTCCGAGACCGCCTCGTTGGTGACGTACGACCAGCCCAGGCAGGGCGCGTCGCAGTGGCCGCCCTGGGCGCTGCCCAGGTCGCGACCGGTGACGATGCCCTTCATGTAGCCGGCGTACTGGGTGACCAGCGGGTCGTTCAGCCCCAACTCGTCCCGCACCCGCTCCAGCCGCTCCGGGTTGCAGTTCTTCGGGCACATGCCGGTGACCGGGTCCCGGGGCAGCGCGAAGAACATCAGGAAGGTCAGCACGCTCACCGCGAAGAGGGTCAGCGTGGCGGAGAAGAGCCGCTTGACCAGGAATCGCGCCATCAGAGCACCCCTTCGTTCGCAACCGCTCGACTCCGTGGCACCGCACTCCGCGCGCTCATCTCGACACCTACCGGGACGACTTCGGGTCGAGCGCGTCGCGCAGCGCGTCGCCGAAGAGGTTGAAGGCGAACACGAGCGCGAAGATCGCGATGCCCGGGAAGAAGACGTACGCCGGGTCGGTCTGCAGGTAGTCCAGGCTGCGGTAGATCATCCGGCCGAAGCTCGGGGTCTCGTCGCTGAGCCCCACCCCGATGAAGGAGAGCGCGGCCTCGCTGGTGATGAACTGCGGCACGGCCAGCGAGAACGACACCAGGATCGGCGCCCAGATGTTCGGCAGCAGCTGCCGGAAGAGCATGTGCCCCAGGCCGGCGCCGCTGGCCCGGGCGGCCTCGACGAACTCCCGCTCGCGCAGCGCGATCACCTGACCGCGGACGAGCCGGGCCGTGCTCGTCCAGCCGAAGACGGCGAAGACGCCGATCAGCACCGCCACCCCGAAGGCCGGCGAGACCGCCTCCCGCTCGCCGTAGAAGCGCAGCACCAGCGTCGGGGTCAGGGCCAGCGCGATGACCAGGAACGGCATGGCCAGGGTCAGGTCGGTGATCCAGTTGATCACCGCGTCCAGCCAGCCGCCGAGGTAGCCGGCGAGCGTGCCGAGCACGACCCCGATCGTCGCGGTGATGACCGCCGCGGCGAACGCGATGAAGAGCGACGTACGCAGGCCGTAGATCAACCGGATGAAGATGTCCCGGCCGAGCCCCGGCTCCAGGCCGAACCAGTGCTCGCCGGAGACGCCGCCGGCGTAGCCCAGCGGCATGCCGAAGCCGTCGAGTAGGCTCTGGAACTGCTCCTTCGGACCGATGCCATAGAGCATCTCGACGAGTGGCGCGGCGAGCGCCAGCAGCATGAAGAAGACGAGCATCCCGCCGCTGACCATCGCCGTACGGTCGCGCCGCAGCCGGATCCAGGCGAGCCGGCCGGGCGAGCGGCCGACGACGTCCCCGCGCTCCGGCGCCTCCGCGCCGCCGCCGGACTCGATCTCGGCGAGCGCCACGCCCTCCGCCGGGGAAAGGCTCACTTCGACACCTCCTCGACCGCCGTGCCGGCCGTGCCGCCGTCCTCCTGCGGCACCGGGCCGGACTCCGGGAAGTGACAGGCGGTGGCCTGCCCGCCGCCGTCCCGCGGCACCAGCGCCGGCTCCTCGGTCGCGCAGATCTCCCGCGCCTTCCAGCAACGGGTGCGGAACCGGCAGCCCGACGGCGGGTCGAGCGGGGTCGGCACGTCACCGGTGAGCCGGATCCGGCCGCCGGGGCCGAGCCTGGTGACGTCCGGGATGGCAGAGAGCAGCGCCCGGGTGTACGGATGCTGCGGCCGCTCGTAGATGTCGGCCCGGTCGCCGATCTCCACGATCTTGCCGAGGTACATCACGGCGACCCGCTGGCAGAAGTGGCGCACCACGGCCAGGTCGTGCGCGATGAAGACGAAGGCCAGCCCCAGGTCCCGTTGCAGCTGGCGGAGCAGGTTGACCACCTGCGCCTGGATCGACACGTCCAGAGCGGAGACCGGCTCGTCGGCGACGATGAGCTTCGGCCGCAGCGCCAGCGCCCGGGCGATCCCGATCCGCTGCCGCTGCCCGCCGGAGAACTCGTGCGGGTACCGGTTGTAGTGCTCCGGGTTCAGCCCGACGACCTCCAGCAGCTCCTGCACCCGCGCCTTGACCCCGCCCGCCGGCGCGACGCCGTTGACCTGCAACGGCATGGCGATGATCCGGCCCACGGTGTGCCGGGGGTTCAGCGAGGCGTACGGGTCCTGGAAGATGATCTGCAGGTCCTGGCGCAGCGGGCGCAGCTCGCGCCGGCCGGCGTGGGTGATGTCCCGGCCCTCGAACTCGATCGTGCCGGCGGTCGGCTCCAGCAGCCGCACCAGCATCCGCCCGGTGGTGGTCTTGCCGCAGCCGGACTCACCGACCAGGCCGACCGTCTCGCCGGGGCGCACGTCGAAGTCCAGCCCGTCGACCGCCCGCACCACACTGTGACCGCGCAACCCGGTGCGCACCGGGAAGTGCTTGGCCAACCCCCGCACCCGCAGCAACGGTTCGGCCTCCGCCGGCGCCGTGCCCACCTCACTCATCGGAGCCTGCCTTCGTTCGCGACCGCGGTACTCCGCCGCGCTGCTTCCTCACGCTCACCGAGCGACCCCCACGTGTGCGATCTCCTCGCGGTAGAGCCGCTGCCGCTCCTCGGCGGCCAGGTGGCAGGCGACCAGGTGACCCTCCTGCCCGGCCGGGCGCAGCTCGGGCACCTCGGTGCGGGACCGGTCCCCGTTGCGGTCGGCGTAGCGGCAGCGCGGGTGGAAGGAGCAGCCCGAGGGGAGGTTGATCAGGCTGGGCGGGTTGCCGCGGATCGGCACCAGGTCCGCGTCCGCGTCGCCGTGCAGGGACGGCACGCTGGAGAGCAACCCCCAGGTGTACGGGTGTTGCGGCCGGCGCAGCACCTGCTCGACGCTGCCGCGTTCGACGGCCCGGCCCCCGTACATGACGAGTACGTCGTCGGCCACCTGGCTGACCACACCGAGGTCGTGCGTGATCAGGATGATCGCGGAGTGGAACTCCGCCTGGAGGTCGGCGAGCAGGTCCAGGATCTGCGCCTGCACGGTGACGTCGAGTGCGGTGGTCGGCTCGTCGGCGATGAGCAGGTCCGGGTCGTTGACCAGCGCCATCGCGATCATCGCCCGCTGCCGCATGCCGCCGGAGAACTCGTGCGGATACTGGTCGAAGCGGCGCGCCGGTTGGGGAATGCCGACCCGGCCGAGCATGTCTACCGCCCGCTGCCGGGCCTCCCGCCGGCCGGCGCGCGGGTGGTGCACCCGGTACGCCTCGGCGATCTGCCTCCCGACCGTGTAGTACGGGTGCAGCGCCGAGAGCGGATCCTGGAAGATCATCGCCATGTCGCGGCCGCGCAGCCGGCGTACCTCCTCCTCGGGGAGACCGACCAGCTGCCGCCCGCCGACGAAGATCTCGCCGCCGATGGTGGCGCGCTTGGCGTTGTGCAGGCCGAGGATGGCGAGCGAGGTGACGCTCTTGCCCGACCCGGACTCACCGACGATGCCGAGGGTGCGACCACGCTCCACCGTGAACGACACCCCGTCCACCGCCCGGACCACACCGTCCTCGGTGTCGAAACGCACCCGCAGGTCGTTCACCCGCAGGTACGGCCCGTCGGCGGGGCGCTGCCCCGGCACGCTGGGGTGATCGCCCGTCTGCCCGGACGGCACCGACTCCGACCTGCCCACGACCGCCTCCCCCAGTGACGAAGAGAACTTACAGGAAATCCCTGAGGGCGAAAATAAGCTACAGAGTCGCGGGCTGTCAGCGGCCGTCAGCGTAACGACTCGGCAACGTCCGTGAACAGCCCTCACCAGCACATTCACGAAGTCCACTCGCCGGCCCGGCCACGTCACCGCACCTCGGGTGCGACGATGACGGCGGCAGTCAGGCAAGCATTCCCGCCGACACGAGGTGGAGGTGATTATGACCGTGGCGGTGTTCGACCACGAAGGCCCGTGGACCGAAGAGGAGTACCTCTCCCTCGGCGAGACGTCCCAGCGCGTCGACTACGTCGAACACTCGGCGACCAAGCGCGACGAGGCACTGGAGCTGACCGAGCCGGTCCGGGCCACGATCCGGCCCGAAGAGCTGCTGCCCTGACGCAGGTCGGGCCGCTGGCCTAGGGTCGGTCGCATGAGCGAGCGCCAGCGAGCGAATCATCAGCACAGGGCGGAAGTGCCTCATGCCGGCACGCAGCGCAGCGGAGTGCCGGCATGAGCGATCAACAGATCGAAGCGCGGCCGTGAGCGAGTTCGACGCGGCGACCGCAGCCGTGCAGGCCGCTGTGGACGCCGGCGCGCGGTACGCCGACGCGCGCGTGATGCACCGGAGCTACGAGTCGATGTCGGCGCGCAACGGCGAGATCGAGGAGCTGACCCAGCACGAGAGCACGGGCCTGGGCGTACGCGCCCTGGTCGGGTCGAGCTGGGGCTTCTACGCCGTACCCGAGCTCTCCGACGCCGCGGCCCGCGATGCCGGCCGGCGCGCCGCGCGGATCGCCGCCGCCAGCGCGCGGGTGCCCGGCCCGCCCGTCGACCTGACGCCCACCGAGGCGGCCACCGCGACCTGGGCCTCGCAGTGCCGGATCGACCCGCTCGGCGTGCCGCTCTCCGACAAGGGCGACCTGCTGGTACGGGCGACCACGACGATGCGGGAGCACGGCGCCGACCTGGCTGAGGGGTTGTACCAGATCTGGGACACGACCAAGTGGTTCGTCTCCAGCGAGGGGCATCGGATCGACCAGCACATCCGCGAGTGCGGCGGCGGCATCTCCGCCACCTCCATCGGCGACGGCGAGACGCAGCGGCGCTCCTACCCCAGCTACCGGGGCCAGTACGGCACCACCGGCTGGGAACTCGTGGAGTCGTTGGACCTGGCCGCGCACGCCGCCGGGGTCGCCGAGGAGTCCCGGGCGCTGCTCACCGCTCCCCCATGCCCGGCCGGCGAGACCGACCTGATCCTCGGTGGCGAACAGCTGGCGCTGCAGATCCACGAGTCGGTGGGGCACGCCATCGAGCTGGACCGGATCCTCGGCTGGGAGGCCGCCTTCGCCGGCACGTCCTGGCTGGACCTCGCCCAGCTCGGCTCGCTGCGCTACGGCTCCGAGCTGATGAACGTCACCATCGACCCGACCATCCCGGGGGCGCTCGGCAGCTTCGGCTTCGACGACGAGGGCTCCCCCGCGGTGAAGCGGGACGCGGTCCGCGAGGGCCGCTGGGTGGGCGTGCTCGCCGGCCGGGACTCGGCCGCCGTCGCGGGCCTGGACTACGGCGGGAGCGTACGGTCCGACGGCTGGGCCCGGCTGCCGATGGTGCGGATGACGAACGTCGGTCTCGAACCCGGTCCGCACACCCTGGAGGAGATCATCGAGGCGACCGACGACGGGGTGCTGATGGATCTCAACCGCTCCTGGTCGATCGACGACAAGCGGCTCAACTTCCAGTTCGGCTGCGAGGTCGGCTGGGAGGTGAAGCGGGGCAGGCGCGGCCGGATGCTGCGCAACCCGACCTACACCGGCATCGGTCCGCTCTTCTGGCGGTCGATGGACATGCTCTCCTCGGAGACCGTCGCCTGGGGGACACCGAACTGCGGCAAGGGGCAGCCCGGTCAGACCGGGCACACCGGGCATCCGGCCGCGCCGGCGCGCTTCCGCAACGTCCGGGTGGGGGTATCCGCGTGAGCGCGACGAGTGAGCCGGGTCTGCGAGCCCCGCAGTCGCGAACGGAAGGTGGGTCGGCATGACCGAGCTGGAGCTCGCCGGCCAGGTGGTCGAGCTGGTCCGTCGCATCGGCGGCCCGGACGCGCAGGCCGAGGCGGTGGTCACCCGGGCGGATCTGGCGTTGACCCGGTTCGCCAACTCCTTCATCCATCAGAACGTCGCCGAGTCGGGCGTGAGCGTCCGGCTGCGGGTGCACGTCGACGGGCGTACCGCCGCGGGCAACGGCAGCGTGGTGAGCCCGGAGGGGCTGCGCACGCTGGTCGAGCGGACCCTCGCCGCCGCGCGGCTCTGCCCGCCCGACCCCGCCTGGCCCGGGCTCACCCCGTCCACCCCGACGCCGTCGTCCCGCCCCGTCGACGAGGCCACCGCGTACGCCGACCCGGACGAGCGGGCCGAGCGGGTCCGCGCCTTCGTCGACGCGGCCGGTGGGCTGGAGGCGGCCGGCTACTGCCGCACCGCACATCGTTCGTCGGCGTTCGCGAACAGCGCCGGACACTCGGCGTACGGGCACGCCGTCGAGGCGGCCATGGACGGTATCGCCCGGGCGGGCGGCGCGGACGGGGTGGCCCGGCTCTGCGCGGACCGGCTGGCCGACATCGACGGCGCCGAGCTGGGTGCCCGGGCGGCGGCGAAGGCCCGGGCGGCGGTGGATCCGGTCGAGCTGCCACCGGGGCGCTACGAGGTGGTGTTCGAGCCGGCGGCGGTGGCCGACCTGCTCCAGAACCTCTCCTGGTACGGCTTCAACGGCAAGCGCCACGCCGAGCGGCAGTCGTTCGCCGAGCCGGGCCGGTCACAGTTCGATCCCGCGCTCACCGTCGTCGACGATCCGCTCGGCGCGGTCGACCTGCCGTTCGATGTGGAGGGAACGCCCCGCCGCCGGTTGACGCTCGTCGAGGCCGGCACCACGACCGCTGTCGTGCACGATCGGCGGACCGCCGCGGATGCGGGTACGCATTCCACGGGGCACGGCATCGCCGGTGGCGCGAGCTTCGGCCCGATCCCCCGCAACCTGCGGCTGCTCGGACGCGACGGGACAAGCGGCGACGCGGACGGCGCGGTGGGTCTGCCGACCGTCGGCGCGGTCGCCGACCGGGACACCGCGGCCCTGGTGGCGCAGGTCGAGCGGGGATTGCTGGTCAGCGACCTGTGGTACACCCGGGTGCTCGACCCGAAGAGCCTGGTGGTGACCGGGCTGACGCGCAACGGGGTCTGGCTGGTCGAGGACGGCGAGGTCACCTCGGCGGTCCGCGACTTCCGGTTCACCGAGTCGTACCCCCGGGCGTTGGGGCCCGGCCGGGTGCTCGGCGTGGGCCGCGACCCGGTCCGGCAGCCGGACCGGTTGGACGGCGTCTGGTGGGCGGCCCCACCGCTGCGGCTGGCGGCGTGGAACTTCACCGGGGGCGCCTCCGGCTGACCGGCGAGCGCCTCCGGTCGGCGTTCCGGCACTGCTCGGCGACCCCGCCGTCGTGGTGGGACAGAGACCTTCTTAACATCGTCACATCGATCATCGTGCCGGGGCTCTCGAGCCGGCCGGACACACGGGACGTCGTCTTGGACGGACGGCAAGCGAAGATCGGCGTAACGTGTGTCACTTAGCTGCGCCGGTACGCCGGTGTGGTCGTTGGTGTGCGCATGACGTGGCAAGCGGGTGCGGTTTCGCCGGTCCGCGTGCCGACCGGAGGAAGTTCCGCCCGCGCGGGTGCGGGCCCGTCGAGGAGACGACTCGAATGACATCAACGGCAACGAGGCCGCGGGGAGCGCGGACGCGCGCCGCCATCGCGGCGAAGACGTTGCGCACCGACCGCTGGTGGTTCGCCCCACTGATCACCGTCGTCGGACTCACCGCCTGGGTCGCGTACGCGACGGTCCGGGTCTACATGCACAAGTGGTACTGGGTCGAGGAGTTCCACTACCTGACCCCGTTCTACTCACCCTGCATCACGGACCGGTGCGTCGAGGGCGCCGCGCACTTCGGAACGGTCCTCCCCGACTGGTGGATCATCCCGGAGGCCGCGTTCACCCTCCCCTTCCTGCTGCTGTTCCGGCTGACCTGCTACTACTACCGCAAGGCGTACTACCGGTCGTTCTGGCTCTCGCCCCCGGCCTGCGCGGTACCGGACGGGCACCAGACCTACAGCGGTGAGACCCGCTTCCCGCTGCTCGGCCAGAACCTGCACCGCTACTTCTTCTACGCCGCCGTGATCATCTCGCTGATCAACAGCTGGGACGCGGTCCTCGCCTTCCACTCGCCGGAGGGCTTCGGCTTCGGGCTGGGCAACCTGATCCTGATCGGCAACGTGGTGATGCTCTGGGCGTACACCATCTCCTGCCACTCCTGCCGGCACATCATCGGCGGGCGGCTCAAGCACTTCTCCAAGCACCCGCTGCGCTACCGGGCCTGGACCGGTGTGTCCTGGCTCAACGTCCGGCACATGCAGCTCGCCTGGATCACGCTCGGCACCCTGGCGCTGACCGACTTCTACGTCATGGCGGTCGCGGCCGAGTGGTTCCCCGACCTGCGGTTCATCAACTAGAGGGCCTGGACATGACGACTACCACTCGTATCGAACGACACCACTACGACGTCGTCGTGATCGGTGCCGGCGGCGCCGGCCTGCGCGCGGCGATCGAGGCCCGGCTGGCCGGCAAGAAGACCGCGATCATCTCGAAGTCGCTCTTCGGCAAGGCGCACACGGTGATGGCCGAGGGCGGCGCCGCGGCGGCGATGGGCAACGTGAACCCGCGCGACAACTGGCAGGTGCACTTCCGCGACACCATGCGCGGCGGGAAGTTCCTGAACAACTTCCGGATGGCCGAGCTGCACGCGAAGGAGTCGCCGCAGCGGATCTGGGAGCTGGAGACCTACGGCGCGCTCTTCGACCGCACCAAGACCGGCAAGATCTCCCAGCGCAACTTCGGCGGCCACGAGTACCCGCGACTGGCGCACGTCGGCGACCGTACCGGCCTGGAGCTGATCCGCACCCTCCAGCAGAAGATCGTCTCGCTCCAGCAGGAGGACAAGCGCGAGTTCGGCTCGTACGACGCCCGGATCCGGGTCTTCGCCGAGACGACCGTCACCGAGCTGCTGCTCGACGGCGACCGGGTGGCCGGGGCGTTCGGCTACTACCGGGAGTCCGGCGAGTTCGTCCTCTTCGAGGCGCCCGCGGTGGTGCTCGCCACCGGTGGGGTCGGCCGGTCCTACAAGGTCACCTCGAACTCGTGGGAGTACACCGGGGACGGTCACGCGCTCGCGCTGCGCGCCGGGGCGAACCTGATCAACATGGAGTTCCTCCAGTTCCACCCGACCGGGATGGTCTGGCCGCCGTCGGTCAAGGGCATCCTGGTCACCGAGTCGGTCCGCGGCGACGGCGGGGTGCTGCGCAACTCCGAGGGCAAGCGGTTCATGTTCGACTACGTACCCGACGTCTTCCGCAAGCAGTACGCGGAGACCGAGGAGGAGGCGGACCGCTGGTACACCGACCCGGACAACAACCGGCGCCCGCCGGAGCTGCTCCCGCGTGACGAGGTGGCCCGGGCCATCAACAGCGAGGTCAAGGCCGGCCGGGGCACGCCGGCGGGCGGTGTCTTCCTCGACATCGCCAGCCGCAAGTCGGCAGACGAGATCCGCCGGCGGCTGCCGTCGATGTACCACCAGTTCAAGGAGCTGGCCGACGTCGACATCACCAAGGAGCCGATGGAGGTCGGCCCGACCTGCCACTACGTGATGGGCGGCGTCGAGGTGGAGCCGGACAGCGGGGCGGCGGTGGGCCACGTACGCGGCCTCTTCGCCGCCGGCGAGGTCTCCGGCGGCATGCACGGCTCCAACCGGCTCGGTGGCAACTCCCTCTCCGACCTGCTGGTCTTCGGCAAGCGGGCGGGTGGCCACGCCGCCTCGTACGCGGACAGCCTGCCCGAGCGGCCGAAGGTCGCGGTGCAGGCGGTCGAGGCCGCCGTGGAGACGGCGCTGGCGCCGTTGCAGCGGGACACCGGCGAGAGCCCGTACACCCTCCAGCAGGACCTCCAGGCGGTGATGGGGGATCTGGTCGGCATCATCCGGCGCGAGGGTGAGCTGGCCGACGCGCTGGTCCGCCTCGCCGAGCTGCGGGAGCGGGTGGCGAAGGTGAGCGCGGCCGGTGGGCGACGCTACAACCCGGGCTGGCACCTCGCGCTGGACCTGCGCAACATGCTGGTGGTCTCGGAGTGCACCGCGAAGGCGGCGCTGGAGCGGCGGGAGTCGCGCGGCGGGCACACCCGGGAGGACCACCCGGCGATGGACCCGCGGTGGCGGCAGGTGAACCTGGTCTGCTCGCTGGAGGGCGACGCGGTGCAGCTGGCCCGCAAGCCGCTGCCGAAGATGCGCCCCGAGCTGATCGCGCTGTTCGACCGTGCCGAACTGGCCAAGTACCTGACGGATGAGGAACTCGCGGAGTTCGACGCCCTCGCTGAGGAGGCGGGCAACTGATGGGAAGCAAGCGCCAATTCCGCATCTGGCGGGGCGACGAGGACGGCGGCGACCTGCAGGACTACATGGTCGAGGTGAACGAGGGCGAGGTCGTCCTCGACGTCATCCACCGGCTCCAGGCCACCGACGCGCCCGACCTGGCCTGCCGGTGGAACTGCAAGGCCGGCAAGTGCGGCTCCTGCTCCATGGAGATCAACGGGAAGCCGCGGCTGGCCTGCATGACCCGGATGTCGACCTTCGAGCCGGACGAGACGGTGTCGGTCACGCCGCTGCGTACGTTCCCGGTCATCCGGGACCTGGTCACCGACGTGTCGTTCAACTACGAGAAGGCCCGGGAGACCCCGGCCTTCGCGCCCCCGGCCGACGTGCCGCCCGGCGACTACCGGATGCAGCAGGTCGACGTGGAGCGCTCGCAGGAGTTCCGCAAGTGCATCGAGTGTTTCCTCTGCCAGAACGTCTGCCACGTGATCCGCGATCACGAGGAGAACAAGCCGGCCTTCTCCGGGCCACGGTTCTTCATCCGCGCCGCCGAGCTGGACATGCACCCACTCGACACCCGGACCGACCGCAAGGAGTACGCACAGGCGGAGATGGGCCTGGGCTACTGCAACATCACCAAGTGCTGCACGGAGGTCTGCCCGGAGCACATCAAGATCACCGACAACGGGATCATCCCCATGAAGGAACGAGCCGTAGACCGCAGGTACGATCCCCTTGTGTGGCTTGGTAGCAAGATCTTCCGTCGGGGTGAGACGCCCCAGACCAGCGTGACCAGCGCCCGCGCGGCCGGGCCGGCGACGCCCAGCACCACGCGGGGCGGAGTGCACTCGCACGCCGGCGGCTCGCACGACCCGCAGGCCGAGGCCCAGGCGCAGAGCGGGGTGAACTGGCACCGCGAGGTGCCGCACCCGACCGCGCCGGCGGTGGACGAGCGGGGCAAGCTGCCGCTCACGGAGCTCACCTTCGACCGGGCCGCCGCGCCGTCGCCGTTCGGTGACGACGTGACGTTCCCGCTCCCGCCGGAGCACCTGAACTTCGCCCACCCGGAGCAGGACAAGCACTGAGCACGTCGACGACGATGACGGGGGCCGCGGCACTTGCCGCCGGCCCCCGTCCTTATCGTGCCCGGATGACCGCTTCGCCGGCCCGGCCCACCGGGACGGCGCCGTCGCCGTGTCACGGCGACGGCCTGCCCTTCGCCATGCCGTCGTGGCCGCGCACGGGTTCCGGCGTCGACGTCGGCCCGGCCGCCGGTCAGTCCCTGGCCAGGAGGGGGCGGAGCGCGGCGACGATGGGGGCGTCGGCGGGTAGCCACGTCACGGAGCCCAACTCGCCGGCGGAGAGCCAGCGCAGCGCCGAGTGCTCCAGCGGCTGGGGCTGGGCGTCGCCGATCAGGCGGGCGGCGTACACCTTGAGCACGGAGCGGCCGTGGGCCATCCGCACGTCGCGGCCGACCCGGTCGCCGATCTCCACCTGGACGGCCAACTCCTCGACGCACTCGCGGACCAGCGCCTCGGGCTCGGACTCCCCCGGTTCGACCTTGCCGCCGGGGAACTCCCACATGCCGGCCACCTCCGGCGGCGCGGAGCGGGCACACGCGAGCACCCGTCCGTCCCGGATGATCGCCGCGCCGACGATCACCTTGAGGTCCCGCCGTGCGGCCTGCCCGCCGCCACTCGCCCGTTCGGTCTGCACGGCCGTCCAGCGTGCCAGATCAATCGGCGGTTTGGGTACCGGAACCGGCCGCTAGGTCAGCAAGACCCGGAAGTGTGGGCGTGGACACACGAACCGCAGGGCGAAAGACTGGAAGCCACCGACAAGACACGGGATGGCGACGATTTGGCCACAAGCCGGCAACGGCGCCTGGGAGGTGCGGTGATGCGCGCGCTGTTCAACGGCCGAGCGAAGCAGGACTACCTCTCCGACGCGCTCACACTGCTCCCCGGGTGGACCCGCGAAGGTGAGCAGATCCGACGCACCCTCGTGATCGACGACAGCCAGCACGCCGCGCTGACGGAGCGCGTGAAGGTGGTGGCGGACGCGCTGCACCTGCGCCCGGAGATCAGCCGCCGGGTGGACCAGACCCTGATCCGGGTCGGGCACGGCAACGCTCCGCTCAGCGAGGGCGAGGTGCTGCTCGCCGCCCGGATCGAGGACGCGTACCGGGCGGTGACCGAATCCTGACGAGGGCTCAGCCCATCGCCGCCGATCGAGGAGCGGCGGGAGGCGAGGCGATCGCGGTGGCCTCCGGGAGGGCGCCCCGCCGAAAGCGCGTATCCGGCTGTCGGCGGGGCTTCGTCGGGGACGACCCTCAGCTGTCCCGGTCCGCCGGATACCAGCGGAGCTCGACGGAGTTTCCATCCGGGTCGCGGACGTAGATCGAGGTCGCGGAGCCGCGCGCCCCGAACCTGCCCACCGGCCCCTCCAGCACCGTGAACACCCCGGAGTCGATCACTGCGGCCCAGTCCAGTGGCGCGACCACCAGGCAGAAGTGGTCGACGTTCGACTCCCGCCGGTCGGCCCTGACCAGGTCGATGATGGTGTCCGGGGTGACCCGTACGGAGGGGGAAGGGACGCGGCCCGCACGCCACTCGTCGACCCGGACCGGCGCGAGGCCGAGCCGACCGCAGTAGAACTCCAGCGAGCGCTCGACGTCCGCCACGTTCAGCACGAGGTGGTCGAAACCGGTGACCCGCACGCCGCTCACCGCTCCAGCTCCCGCGCCCGGCCCAGCCAGCCGCTGAACAGGGCCGGGTCGACGTCGGCGACCGTGCGCAGCTTGACCGAGGCCATCCGGCGGGCCCCCGGAGACAGCCGCCCGGACGGGTCGTCGACGTCCTGCCCGCGCCACAGCCCGAAGGTGACATACGTGCCGTACGCCTTGATCAGCCCGACCGGCCGCTGACCCGGCTTGTCACCGAGGCCCCAGACCGGATGGCCGTGCCACATCGCAGCGGTGGCGTCGGGCAGGGCCGCGTCGATGACGGCTCGGAGCTCCTCACCGACCTCCCGCAGTGGCGGATCCAGGTCGGCCAGGTACTGGGTGATGGTGCCGCTGCTCATGTCGTGCCTCTCGCTCGGGAACGACTCCACCCTCCGCCGATCGAGGGCGGCGACCAAGACGGGATCGGGCTACGATCGTTGACCCTGACGCAACGATGGGACGGCGCGATGCTGGAGCGGTACGAGGTCGAGACGTTCCTGACCCTCGCCGACGAGTTGCACTTCGGACGGACCGCCGAGCGGCTGCGCGTGACGACCGGCCGGGTCAGCCATGTGATCAAGCGTCTGGAGCGCCGGATCGGGGCCCCGCTCTTCGCGCGGACCAGCCGCGTCGTCCAACTCACCCCGATCGGCCGGCAGCTCGCCGACGACCTCCGGCCGTTGGTCGCCGGGATCGAGGACGCGCTCGCCCGGGCCGTCGACGCCGGGCGCGGGATCACCGGAACCCTGCGGGTCGCGTTCCTCGGCGAGTGGACGGCGCCGGTGCTGCTCAAGGCCGTAGCCGTGTTCAGCGAGCGGCATCCCGAATGTGCCGTCGAGGTACGCGAGGTCCAGCTGTTCGACTCCCGACCGAGCCTGCTCGACGGGTCGGTCGACGTGCTCGTCGCCGCGTATCCGTTCGACGGTATGGCGACCGGGCCGGTCTTGCTCACCGAGGGTCGGGCACTGGCCGTGGCGGCCGGGCATCCACTGGCCACCGCGGAGTCGGTCTCGATCGAGGTGCTGGCCGACCACCCGGTCGTGCAGTACCCGGCGGCGACCTCCGCCGGGTTCAAGCGGGACCGGACGCCGGAGCACACCCCGTCGGGCCGTCCCGTGCCGAAGGGGCCGGCGGGCAACACGTTCTCGGAGATGTTGTCGCTGGTGGCGCTGGGCCGGGGCGTGCTGCCGGTCGGCGAGCACACCCGGCGCTACTACCCCCGCCCCGACGTCGCCTACGTGCCGATCCATGACGCCCCGCCGATCCGGCGCGGCCCGGTCTGGATGGAGTCCAACACCACGGCGCGGGTCCGCGAGTTCGTCCGGGCCGCGGCCGACTCCGTCGTCGGCTGATCTCGCCCCGCCACGACGCTGGCACCCGCTGCCTACCGTGACCCGCATGGCGAACGCGACGTACGACCGCAAGGAGCAGTTGCAGCAGATCCAGAGCGGGCTGCTCGACGGGGAGCAGATCATCGCCGTCTACGACGCCGTCGGCACCGGCACGGGCTTCATCGGCGTCACCGACCGGCGTGTGATCATTCAGGACCGCTCGTTCATCGGCAAGCGGTACGCGATCACCAGCATCCCGTACTCGAAGATCACCAGCGTGAGCGTGGTCAGCAACAAGTCGTGGGGCGGCTCGTTCTTCTCCACGGGCGCGATCGCGATCCACGTCGGCACGCACACCTACGAGGTGGAGTTCCGTGGTGCGCAGAAGAGCCACCACGTGCACAACGTGATCCTGCACTACATCTCCTGACCGCGAGTGCGCGGAACGAGCAGACGGACGAGAGGCGGCGGCGTGGCGGGCGGGAGGTCGGGCCGGTGAGGCACCGGGAGTTCGAGGACCCCCGGCTGGTGCAGGTGTACGACGCCGAGTGCCCCTGGGGCCCCGACGACGACTTCTTCCTCGCCGTGGTCGGCGAGACGCCCGGGGCCCGGGTGCTCGACCTCGGCTGCGGCACCGGACGGCTGACCATCGCGCTGGCGGCGGCCGGTCACACCGTCACCGGTGTCGACCCGGCACAGGCCTCCCTCGCCGCCGCCCGCCGCAAGCCCGGTGCCGACCGGATCACCTGGATCGAGGGCACCTCGGCGGTGCTGCCGACGGGGGCGTACGACGTGGCGGTGATGACCAGCCACGTGGCGCAACTTTTCGCCACCCGTGCCCAGTGGGCGGCCACCCTCGGCGACCTGCGACGGGCGCTGGTGCCCGGTGGCCGGCTGCTCTTCGACTCGCGCGACCCGGCCGATCGGCGGTGGGAGCGGTGGAACCCGGTCGACTCGCGGCGGCGGATCGCCCTGCCGGACGGCCGGGAGGTGCGGGCCTGGACCGAGGTCACCGCGATCTCGGAGGGCGACGTCGGCATCCAGCACCACTACGTCTTCCCTGACGGCGAAGAGCTGCTCAGCTCGGCCATGCTGCGGTTCCGCACCGAGCGGGATCTGCGCGACTCGCTGCGGATGGCCGGTTTCACCGTCGAGCACGTCTTCGGTGGCTGGCGGCGCGAGCCGGTCGGGGCGGGCGACGGCGAACTCGTGGTCGTCGCCCGCACGACGTCACCCTGTCCTTGACGGATTCAACCGTAAGCCGTAGCTTACGGTTCGTGGCCACTTACCAAGGGCAGATGCTCGAAGCCCTCGGCGACCCGACCCGGCGGACGATCTTCGAGTCGCTGGCCGGTGGCCCGCGCTCGGTCGCGGAGATCGCGAACGGTCTGCCGGTGAGCCGGCCCGCCGTCTCGCAGCACCTCAAGGTGCTCAAGGACGCCGGGCTCGTGTCGTCGACATCCGTGGGCACGCGCCGCCTCTACGCCGTCGACCAGGAGGGCCTGGCGGCGATCCGCGGCTACTTCGAGCGCTTCTGGCACCAGGCGCTCGCGGCGTTCGCCGAAGCCGCCGAGAAACCACCCGAGGAGAAGACATGACAGCACACACCGATCAGGGCGATGCCGTACGCACCAGCATCCACGTCGCCGCCACACCCGAGCACGCGTTCACGGTGTTCACCAGCGGGATCGACAGGTGGTGGCTCCGCACCCACCACGTACAACCCGGAGAGCTGAAGCAGGTCGGCGTAGACCCTTACGTCGGCGGCCGGATGTGGGAGGAGAGCGACTCCGGCGACGTCTGCACCTGGGGGCACGTCCTCCTCTGGGACCCGCCGCGAACCTTCGCCTTCTCCTGGCTCATCGGCCCGGACTGGCAGCCGCCCGCGCCGGACGCGCCGGGCAGCCGCGTCACCGTCACCTTCACCCCCACGGAGACCGGCACCCAGGTCGACCTCGTGCACGACCGGCTCGACGTGCACGGGCCGGGCTGGGAAGGCGTACGCGAGGCCGTCAAGGGCGAGAACGGTTGGCCGATCTTCCTGCACGGCTTCGCGGCGGCGATCTGACCCGACCCGTCCTGGTGATCAGCGGCCGAGAAAGCCGGCCGCCCGCGCGGGCATGGCCGGCGGCGGAACGGGAAGAGGAGACGACCGCCCCGCCGGTCAGGTACGGCAGCGCGGAGCGCGACCGGCCGCACGACACGTAGGGGTTTCGGGAGGGACGACGATGGCCGACCAGCCGGAGAGCTACCAGCGGGCACTCGACACCGCAGAACGGCTCCTGGGGGCGCCGCTCACGCTCCCGCTCGCCCCTGGTGAGCCGGAGGTCGGTCAGGACTTCCGTCGCCTCGCCACCGTGCAGACGTTCGGCGAGTCGTGGCCGCGCCCCGGGCTGGACACCCGGAGCCGGGCGCTGGTCTCCGTCGCCGTCGCCGCCACGCTCGGCACGCACGAGCCGCTGCGCGGGCAGCTGCGGATCGCCCTGCACTCCGGCGTCAGCAAGGAGGAGATCGTCGAACTCTTCATCCACCTCGCCGCGTACGCCGGGGCGGCCCGCGCCTTCGACTGTTACCAGGTCGCGCTGGCGGTCTTCGGCGAGAGCTGACGCGGGCCACCGCGGCACTTAAGATCCACTGTCGGGGGCGGCCACCGCCGCGCCGAGCTGATCCGCACGTGCGCACGGGGGTGGCAGATGCAGGTGACCGTACGGTCCGCGACGGCAGCCGACGCGACGGCGTTGGGCGGGCTCCGCTGGCGTCGCCTGGCCGAGGAGCGCGGATACACCGGTACCGACCGTGACGAGTTCCTGCGGCACTTCGCCGGCTGGGTCGCCGACCACCTGTCGAGCCACCTGCCCTTCCTCGCCGAGGTCGACGGCGCGGTGGTCGGGATGGCGTGGCTGATGGTCGCCGACCGGGTGCCCACGCCCGCCGGCCGGGCCCGGCGCAGCGGCGACGTCCAGTCGGTGTACGTGGTGCCCGAGCTGCGCGACAGCGGGATCGGCGCCGAACTGCTGGCGGCCGTGCTCGCCGAGGCGGGCAAGCTGGACCTGGAACACGTGACCGTCCACTCCAGCGAACGCGCGGTGCGCTTCTACCAGCGGGTCGGCTTCCAGCACGACCGGCGCTGGCTCCGCTGGCAGCCGGTCTGACGGCCGCCCCGGACGGTCAGTCCCGCAGCGAAACGGCGGCGTGGAGGAAGCGTTCACCGACCTCGACGACGTCCTCGGCGCTCCACTCGAGACCCGGTCCGGCGACGGTGACCTCGGTTCGCGACACGCCCGGCACCTCGGTCTCCTGCCAGCCGGCCACGAACCACACCTTCTCCTTCTCGGCGAGCGTCAGCGCCGCCTCGTTGAGCGCCTGCGCCGGGTGGGGCAGCCAGAGCCGGAACTGGTGCGTGTGCGGTGGGTCGGGGTACACCCGGGCCCCGGGCAGCGCGGCGAGGGCCGCGGCGACCGTCCGGGCGTGTCGCACGTACTCGGGGAGGCGCGGCAGCACCCGGTCGAGCCCGGCGAGGGCGCTGAGGGCGGCCGGCCACTGCTGGAACACCTGCCCGCCGTAGCGGTGCCGCCAGAGCCGGGCGTACGCGGCGAACTCCGCGGTGCCGGCGAGCGCCGCCCCGCTGATGCCGCCGAGCGACTTGTAGAACGAGACGTAGGTGCTGTCGGCCAGGCCGGCGATCTCGTCCAGGGTGTGCGCCAGGTAGGGCGTGGACTCCCAGATCCGGGCCCCGTCGACGTGCACCCGCGCCCCGATGGCGCGCGCCGCGGCGGACGCGGCCACGAGTTCGTCCCAGGAGGGGAGCACGAAGCCGGCGTCACGCAGCGGGAGTTCGATGACGACGGTGCTCACCGGCTCGGCCAGCGCGCTGATCTCCTCGGCGGTGGGGTTGCGGGGCGCGGTGGTCGGCCAGGCGCCGCGTAGGCCGCTCAGGTGGACGTAGGCGTGCCGCTCGTGCACCTCCTGATGCCCGAGCGGATGCAGGGCCACGGTGCGGTGCCCGCTGACGTCCGCGCCGAAGCGCAGTGCGACCTGCTGGGCCATGGTGCCCGTGGGGAAGAAGACGGCGGCCTCGGTGCCGAGGAGTTCCGCCACCCGCTCCTCCAGGGTGGCCACCGGCCCGTCACCGTAGTAGTCGGGCTGACCGTCCAGGTCCCCGCCCGCGCCCAGCTCGGTGAGGTGGTCCCGCATGGTCGCCGGCCGGGCGCCGGAGAGGATCCGGTCGGAGGCCGCCTGGGCGGCGAGCCGGCGCTGCCTTGTCTCGCGCATGGGCAGATCGTCGCAGACCCCTCATGGCCGGCGGCAGGCCACTCCCCCGGTGGGCTCGTCCCCTGGTCGAGCGGCGCCGCGAGAGTCAGCACCGAGTCAGCACAGGGCCAGGAAACAGGCTGATCCGGCCGGAGAAAACAGGACGGGGCAGACCCGATGATCTGCCCCTGACCTGGGGTTTGCTCTCCTGACCGGCTACTTCCGCCGATCAAGGAGTCAGCCACTACACGTTGAAGCGGAACTCGACAACGTCGCCGTCCTGCATGACGTACTCCTTGCCCTCGATCCGCACCTTGCCGGCCGCCTTGGCGGCGGCCATGCTCCCGGCCGCGACGAGGTCGTCGTAGGAGACCACCTCGGCCTTGATGAAGCCGCGCTGGAAGTCGGAGTGGATGACCCCGGCGGCTTCCGGCGCGGTCGCGCCGATCGGGACGGTCCAGGCCCGCGCCTCCTTGGGGCCGGCCGTGAGGTACGTCTGGAGTCCGAGCGTGCGGAAGCCGACCCGGACCAATTGGTCCAGGCCCGGCTCGTTCTGCCCGATCGACTCGAGCAGCTCGCGGGCCTCCTCCTCCGGCAGGTCCACCAGCTCCGACTCGATCTTGGCGTCCATGAAGATCGCCTCGGCCGGGGCGACGAGCGCGCGCAGCTCGTCGAGGAACTCGGCGTTGCCGAGCTCGGCCTCGTCGACGTTGAAGACGTAGAGGAACGGCTTCGTGGTGAGCAGGTGCAGCTCGCGCAGGTGCTCCAGCTCGATGCCCGCGTCGCCGGCGCCCGCGTAGAGGGTGACGCCGGTGTCCAGCAGCTCGACGGCCTTCTTCGCGGCGGTCAGGGCGGCGGCACGGTCCTTGCGGAGCTTCGCCTCCTTCTCCAGCCGCGGCACCGCCTTCTCCAGCGTCTGGATGTCGGCGAGGATCAGCTCGGTGTTGATCGTCTCGATGTCGTCGGCCGGGGAGACCTTGCCGTCGACGTGCACCACGTTCGGGTCGGAGAAGGCCCGGACGACCTGGCAGATCGCCGAGGCGTCCCGGATGTTCGCGAGGAAGGCGTTGCCCCGGCCCTGCCCCTTCGAGGCGCCACGGACCAGGCCCGCGATGTCGACGAACGACACCGGCGCGGGCAGCACCTTCTGCGAGCTGAAGATCTCGGCGAGCTTCTGCAGCCGCTCGTCGGGCAGCCCGACGACGCCGACGTTGGGCTCGATCGTGGCGAACGGGTAGTTCGCCGCGAGCACGTCGTTCTTGGTCAGCGCATTGAACAGGGTGCTCTTGCCGACGTTGGGCAGGCCGACGATGCCGATGGTGAGACTCACGACGAGCCAGCTTACCCGTGGCCTCAGCGGAGCAGGCGCGGGGCGATGACGCTCTCCCGGACCGCGCCGTCCTCGGCCCGGCTCACCTCGTACGCCGAGACGCCCTCCCGGTCGGCCACCGCCTCGACCAGCTCCTCGCCCCGGTAGACGAGACCGACGCCGTCGTCGGTGCAGTGCGAGGTCGGCAGCGTGCCGTCGCCCACCAGCCGGTGCATCAGCGGCCGGCGCTGCTCCTCGCTGTCGTAGTGCACCCCGTTGCCGTACGGCAGCCAGCCCAAGCCGTCGGTGAAGGCGCGTAGCTGCGGCCCGAAGCTGTCGGTGGCCCCGCCCACGTGCCAGCAGATCGAGCCGGCGGACACCCCGCCCAGGACCACCCCGGCCTGCCAGCACTCGTGCAGGATCTCGTCGAGGCCGTGCACCCGCCAGACCGCGAGCAGGTTGGCCACGCTGCCGCCGCCGACCCAGATCACGTCCTGGGCGAGCAGGTGGGCGCGGATGTCGTCGACGTTCGGCATGGGGAAGAGCGCCAGGTGCGACATCCGGAACCGGGTGCCCGCGAACGCGCCGTAGAGGGAGGTGAAGGTGGTGGGCTGGTCGCCGACCGCCTGACCCAGGAAGCAGATGCGCGGTTCCGGGCCGGCCTGCGCCAGCTCGGCCCCGAGCTCGAAGATCGGCCCGGGCCGCAGATCGTACGGGCCGCGCTTGCGGCTGAAGAAGCCCATGCTGGTGGCGAGGATCGTCGGTTCGCTGGCGGGCACGGTCGTCCTTCCGTCGAGGGCAGCCACCGATCATCCTGCCGCAGCAACCGCCGTCGCGGGCCGGCGGGCATGTGCGCCGCCGGTCAGGAGGCGCGGCGTTGGCGGGGCACGATCGCCGACGGGTCACCGGCGGGACACCCCGCCAGGGCCAGCTCGGCGGCGGGCAGCTGCCCCGGGGCCAGCTCGCGGGCCGCCGCGAGCGGGAGGGTGAACCGGGCCTCGGCGGCCGGGCCGGCGACCCGTGACTCGCGCAGCATCCAGCGCACCTCGTCGGCCGTCCAGCCGAGCCGGGGCCGCGCGGCGATCTCCCGGACGAGGCGCAGGCCGGGCCCGGTGTCGTCGTCGTAGAACCGCATGCACCAGTGGTGCGCCCACATGCCGAGCGCCCGCAGCCCGTCGTCGTCGAGCGAACGGGCCAGCCGGCCGCAGGCGGTGTCGACGAAGGGCGCGGTGGGATCGCCTGGACGGTCGCGCTCGATGGCGCCGACAGCCGCGGGGGCGACGGCGCGCATCCGGCGATAGAAGCCCTGCAGGACGGCCCGGTCCAACGGAGGGTGCTCGCTCCGCGTCGCTTCCGGACCCGCCACGCTCGCCATCGCCGTACCCCTTCTTGAGTTGGTGGCCGGACCGTACCCGCCACTACCGACACTTTCCACGGCGAGTGCGTAACCGCCCAGACGGGACGGGAGGGGACGGCGGGCACTCAGTCGCGCGCCGCCTGCCCCGTCCGTGCCCGGCCACGCGGGGCGAGGCGGCGCCGGTGGCTCCAGTCGACCAAGGGCTGGAGCAGCGACATCAGCTCCTGGCCGTCGGCGGTGGGGGCGTAGCGGATCTGGACCGGGGAGGACGGGATCACCGTCCGCTCGATCAGACCGTCGGACTCCAGTTCCTTGAGGCGCTGGGCGAGCAGCCGGTCGGAGATGCCGGTCACGGCGGCTCGGTACTCGCCGAACCGGCGGGCGCCACGCAGCGCGGCCAGCAGGATCGCCCCGGTCCACCGCCGGCCGACCAGTTCCAACGAGTCCTGGAAGACCCGGCAGCCGGCGTCGTCGATGTTCTGGTAGTGCCGCAGAGCGGCGATCTCGGCGATTGTCACTTACCAAATATTAGTAGCTAACCTCGGGTTTGCCCACCGGCCGACCCGGCCTCACGCTTGGCTCCATGACCGATTACCAGCAGCCGATCACCTTCGGCCTGAGCCTCGACCCATCGAGGGATAAACTACCCGAAACACGACAGCTCGCTCGGGCGGCCGCGGCGAGCGGCCTGGCGTACCTGGCCGTACAGGACCACGCCTACCAGCCCGGACACCTCGACACCTGGACGCTGATCAGCCACCTCGCGGCCGAGACCGAGCGGATCTCGTTCCTCACCGACGTGGCCGACCTGCAACTGCGCCCACCGACCATGCTCGCCAAGGCGGGCGCGTCGCTGAGCGTGCTCACCGGCGGCCGGATCGTCCTCGGCGTCGGCAGCGGTCCCAGCTCGGACGCCGTGGCGGCCATGGGTGGACCCCGCCGCAGCGGCGCGGAGACGATCACCTACACCGCCGAGGCGTTGCAGATCATGCGCCGGGCGCTGGCCGGGGAGGCCGTCCGCCACCTCGGCGAGCAGCACACCGTCGAGGGGTACCGGGGTGGGCCGGTGCCGCCCGAACCGGTGCCGCTCTGGCTCGGTGGCCAGCGGCCCCGCATGCTGACCGTGGCCGGCCGGTACGCCGACGGCTGGATCTCCCCGCTCAACATCTACGTGCCACCGGCCGAGGTGCCGGCCCGTCAGCAGATCATCGACGACGCGGCCCGAGCCGCCGGACGCGATCCGGCGCAGATCCGTCGGGTCTACAACGTCATCGGCGCGATCGGACCGCGCGGGGGCGGCACCGGCCTCGTCGGCGACGTCCAGCTCTGGGTCGACACGCTGACCCGGTGGGCCGTCGACCTCGGCTTCGACACGTTCATCTTCTGGCCGGTCGCGTCGCCGCACGCACAGCTGCGGGTGTTCGCCGAGCGGGTGGTCCCGGCCGTCCGGGAGCAGGTGCGCGAGATCAGGGAGCAGCGATGACCACCCTTCCCGAGTCACTGAGCGGCAAGCTCGTCACCCCCGGCGACGGCCGGTACGCGATGCTGCGCTCGACGTACACCACGAGACACTCGCCCGCCGGCGTCCTGCTGCCGCGGACCCCGCGGCAGGTGGTCGACGCCGTCCGCTACGCCCGGGAACGCGGCCTGCCCCTCGCCGTACGCAGCGGTGGCCACGGCCTCGCGGGCACCTCGTCCAACGACGGGGGCCTGGTGATCGACCTCTCCGCCGTGAACCGGGTCGAGGTGCTCGACGCGCGGTCCCGGCTGGTCCGGGTCGAGGCGGGCGCGCGCTGGGCGGCGGTGGCGGAGACGCTCGCCCCCTACGGCCTGGCGATCAGCTCGGGCGACCACGGCAACGTGGGGGTGGGCGGGCTCGCCACCGGCGGCGGCGTCGGCTGGTTGGTCCGCCGATTCGGGCTGACCATAGACCGGGTCAGGGCGGTCGAGGTGGTGCTCGCGGACGGGCGGCTGATCCGCGCCGACGCCGAGCACGAGCCCGAACTGTTCTGGGTGGTCCGCGGCGCGGGCGCGGGAGCCGGCATCGTGGTGGCGTTCGAGATCGAGGCCGAGGAGATCCGTAACGTCGGGCTGGCGCAGCTCGCCGTCGAGGCCACCCCGGACGGCGCGACGGTGCGGCAGTGGGCGGAACACCTGGCGCAGGCGCCCCGGGAGCTGAGCAGTGCCGCCGTGCTCTTCCCGCACGGGCGCAGGACCGTCATGCAGATCACCGCGGTGGTCGCCGCCGAGAGCCTGCGGCGGGCCCGCCCGCTGGTAGAGCCGCTGCTCGCCATCGGCAGGTTGCTCGACCACCGCATCGACCTGGTGCCCTACCCGGCCATGGTGCCGACGAGCCACCTGCACGCCAACGTCGGGCAGCAGGCCAGCCTCACCACCAACGGCCTGCTCACCATGGACGGCGCCGCGGCCCGGGCGGTCACGCGGGCGGCGGGCGGGCCGAGGCCGGCGCTGGTGCAGCTGCGATCGGTGGGCGGCGCGGTCAACGACGTCGCCCCGGCGGCGACCGCGTACCCGCACCGGCACCAGGACACCCTGGCCGTCGGCACGGTCTTCCCGCCGCAGGGCGGGTCCGCGCTGGACGCCGCCTGGCGAGGGGTCGCGGCGCGCTCCGACGGGGCGTACGTCAACTTCGAGAGCAGGCCGGACCGGGCGGCGTTCGACCGGATCTACCCCGGCGAGACCGGACGGCGGGTGGCGGAGCTGTGGCGGCGGTACGACCCGGACGGCGTTTTCCGGTCGGCGCTGCTCGGCGGCCGGCGGGACCGTGCGGCCAGCCGGAGTCGGTGACGGCACGGCCGGGCGCGGCAGGGTCCGACCGGCGGCACGCCCACGTCCGATTCCCGCCAGCCGGCGCGCCGCCGGCGGGGGCATCATCGGTGTCGTGGAGTTGGACTTCGAGCGGTGCTACCGGGCGGTCGACAGCCGTGACCAGCGGTTCGACGGCTGGTTCTACACCGGCGTGACGTCGACCGGGATCTACTGCCGGCCGTCCTGCCCGGCCACCACCCCGAAGCGGCAGAACGTCCGGTTCTTCCCGTCGGCGGCGGCCGCGCAGGGGGCGGGGCTCCGGGCGTGCCGCCGCTGCCGGCCCGACGCCGCGCCCGGCTCACCCCAGTGGGACGTACGTGCCGACGTGGTCGGCCGGGCCATGCGGCTGATCGCGGACGGGGTGGTGGACCGGGAGGGCGTGCCCGGGTTGGCCACCCGGCTCGGCTACACCGAGCGGCACCTGCACCGGATGCTGCACGCCGAGGTCGGGGCGGGACCGCTCGCGCTGGCCCGGGCGCAGCGGGCGCAGACCGCCCGGATCCTGATCGAGACGACCGGGCTCGGCATGGCGGAGGTCGCGTTCGCGGCCGGGTTCGGCAGCGTACGGCAGTTCAACGACACGGTTCGGGAGGTCTACGGCGTACCGCCGACCGAGCTGCGCCGGGCGCGTGGCGGGCGGCGGGTCGTGGGCGGCGCGGGAACGATCACGCTCCGGCTCGCCTACCGGCCGCCGCTGCACGCCACCGCGTTGCTGGACTTCCTCGCGCTGCGCGCGCTGCCCGGTGTGGAGGAGGTCCGGGACGGGACGTACCGCCGGGGGCTGCGGCTGCCGCACGGCGCGGGCGAGGCGGCGTTGACCCCGGCGGACGGTCACGTGTCGGCGGTGCTGCGCCTGACCGACATGCGTGACCTGGCCCCGGCGGTGGCCCGCTGCCGCCGCCTGCTCGACCTCGACGCCGATCCGGGGGCCGTGGACGGCACGCTCGCCGCGGATCCGGCGTTCGCCGCGGCCGTCGCGGCCGAACCCGGTATCCGGCTGCCCCGTGCGGTGGACGGCTTGGAGATGGCGGTGCGCGCGATCGTCGGCCAACAGGTCTCGGTGACCTCCGCCCGTACCACCCTGACCC
>NZ_SMKG01000250.1 GCF_004348525.1 Micromonospora sp. 15K316
GGCGCGCTGGGGTCAGGCCTTGCGGAGGGAGGCGATCACTGCGACGGAGTGGGCGCGGATGGCGGGGACGGCATCCTGGAGGGGTGCCGGGAGCGCGGAGAGGATCAGCGCGACCTCGTCCGGGGTGCCGACCTCGTCGAAGAAGCCGACGAGCAGGCCGGCACCGGCCGGCGGCGTCGTGGCGATCACCTTGAGCGCGAAAGCCTCCCACGCCTCGGGCGACACGTGGTCCCGCAGCGCGGGGAAGAGCAGGGGCTCCTCGTGCGAGAGGTGCGTGTGGACGAGGTCCCGCAGGGCGGTCGCGGCAGCGACCAACTCCCGACGGTCACCCTCGGCCGGCACCGGCACGGCCTCCAGCGCGTCCAGGGTGGCGTCCAGGGCGTCGTGCTCGTCAGTGAGGGCCTTGAGCGGCTCCGCCGCGCCGGGCGTCACGGCCTCGATCATCGGCCAGAGGTCGTGGTCCTCGCTCTCGTGGTGGTGGCGCAGCGTCGCCACCAGGAAGTCGCGAAGTTCGGTGAGGTGGGCGACATCGGCTTCCGGACGAGCCGCGGCCTCGGCCAGCAGGGTCGTCGCCTGGCGGTGCGTGTCGTGGGTGAGCCGAGTCTCAATGACGGAGCGGGGCTCCGGGGCGCTGGTCATGGCATGAACAATAGTTCGCTATAGGCCACTTTAGTGAATAAAGCTACCCCTCGTGTGAGCGTCGACACACCCGTCGGAAGAGACCGGCCGAGGCCGCTCAGAAATAGCGTTTCCGGTCGTCGTCAGCCGCATCCGTGACGTCCGACAGTTCACCAAATCGGTACACGTTCGCCCGGTGGTTCTGGTTCATCTTCCCGATGAGCCGCCGGTTCAGCACCACCTCTACATGGGATCGACCAGCAAGAAGCCCATGACGGCCCTGCCGCCGTGCACGGATTTATAGCGTCCGTCACGTTGCTCACCTCTGCACAAGTAGTTAGCTTCTCCCTGCTGCTCGGTGCAGATAGTCACCCGAGCATCCACGAATGGAGTTTGACATGGCTCGATCCGTCAGGCGACGTGTGCACGGACGCCGCGCCCTCGTCGGGGCTGCGTTGGCCGCACTGCTCGGCGCGTCCGTCGCCGCACCTGCGGCGCAGGCCGCTGCGGAGTCCACCGCCGGCAAGCCGGCCCCGAACTGTGCACCCGGAACCAGAGCGGTGGGGTTCAGTGACGCCCTGGACAAGGTCACCGTCAAGGGCGTACAGGTCGGCGGCCTGTCCGCCATCACGTACGACGAGCGCAGTCGCGGTTACGTCTCCGTGGTGGACCGCAGCGGCACGCTCCCCGCCCAGCTGTGGTTCTTCCGGGACCCCGGCCACCCGCAGGTCACCGGCTCGACCCTGTTGACCAAGGCGGACGGCACGCCGTACGACGGTACGAACTTCGACGCCGAGGGCCTCGCCGTCCTGCCCGACGGCAGGTTCATCGTCAGCTCCGAGTCCGAGCCCTCGATCCGGATCTTCGGGCGGGACGGGGTGGAGCGCGCCGAACTGCCGGTGCCGGCACGCTTCCGGGTCTCCCCGGCCGGGGAGGCCACCGACAACGGCACCCTCGAAGGGCTCGGCATCTCCCCCGACGGCCAGTACGTCTACGCCGCCATGGAGGACACCCTCAGCGGCGACGTGTCGCCGGCGGGCGAGGCGGCCTGGCGGCGGATCCTCGTCTACCGGGCCGATCGGCACCACGATTACCGGCTGGTCCGGCAGATCGGGTACAAGGTCGATGAGGGACTTCGGATCGCGGAGATCGCCCCGTACGGCGACGGCCGGTTCGTGGTGCTCGAAGCCGCCTTCACCGCCAACGTCGGCAACACGGTCCGGCTGTACGCGGTGACCGGCGCGGACCGGGCCAGGGACGTCACTCCGATCGGGAACCTCTCCGCCGCCCCGGCCCGAAGCGTGATCGGCAAGCGGCTGGTCGCGGACCTGGTCGACTGCCCGACCCTCGGTGCCACCAGCCCCGAACCGCAGATCAACCCGCTGCTCGACAACTACGAGGCCCTGACGGTCGACCGCGGGCGCAGCAACGGGAAGGCCGAGATTCACCTGGTCAGCGACGACAACTTCAACCCGATCCAGGTGACCCGCGTGCTGACCCTGCAGGCGCGGCTGCCCTGACACTCGCGCTCGCCGCCGCGATGATCGACTCGGGGTCGCGGGAATCGGGGGCCCGGCGGGTTCGGGACACCCCGACCGCACCGACGTCGCGTCGATCATCGCGGCCTGGCCTGCCCGCCGCACCTGGCGGCCGAGGCCGGCGGCCAGGCGTGCCCCGACCGAGGCTCCGCCGGGTCACCGCACCGGGAAGTCGTGACCCGCGCCGCGCTCACCCTCGGGCCGCGGCCCGAAGTAGCGCCGTTCGGCCTCACTGATCGGCACGTCGTTGATGCTCGCCTCACGGCGACGCATCAGGCCGCTGTCGTCGAACTCCCAGAGCTCGTTGCCGTAGCTCCGCCACCACTGACCCTCGCGGTCGCGGCACTCGTACTGGAAGCGAACGGCGATCCGGTTCTCCCGGAAGCACCAGAGACTCTTCCGCAGCACGTAGTCGAGTTCGCGCTCCCACTTCCCGGTGAGGAACTCGACGATCGCCTGACGGCCCGTGATGAACTGGTCGCGGTTACGCCAGACGGAGTCCTCCGTGTACGCGAGGCTCACCCGGTGCGGGTCGCGGCTGTTCCAGGCGTCCTCGGCGGCCTGCACCTTGGCGATCGCGCTGTCGAGGTCGAAGGGCGGAAACGGCGGGCGCGCCTCGCTCATGGTCTTCTCCCCTCCGGAGCGGGCTGCGGCATTCCCGGCGGGAGCAGGGCGAAACGCGGCCGCCCGTCGGCCACCCCCGCCGGGAACCCCGTCGGCTGCGGATCAGCGGGTCTGATCGGTCGGTCGGATCAGGATCTCGTTGACGGCGACGTGGTGGGGCTGGGTGAGCGCGTACAGCACGGCGCTCGCGATGTCGTCGGGCCGGAGGGTCCGCATCGACTCGGCCATGCTCTTCGCCATGGCCTGGATGGCCGGGTCGCTGATGTGGCTGGCCAGCTCGGTGTGGACGAATCCGGGTTCGACGACGATCACCCGTACGCCCTCGGCGGTGACCTCTTGCCGCAGCGCCTCCGAGAAGGCGGTGATGCCGAACTTGGTCGCCCCGTAGACGGCGCTCGCGGCGGAGGCCGTACGCCCCGAGGTCGAGGAGATCTGCACCACGGCGCCCTTGGACGCGAGCAGGTGCGGCAGGGCGGCGTGCACCGCGTACATCGAGCCGAGCAGGTTGGTCTCGACCATGCGCGTCCACTCGGCGAGGTCCGCGCCCAGGATCGGGCCGCTGAGCATGACGCCCGCGTTGTTCACCAGGATGTCGAGGGACCCGAAACGGTCGACGGTCGCCGCGACCGCGTCCTGCACCGACCGGCGGTCGGTGACGTCCAGGTCGAGGGCCAGGATCTCGCCCGGGGCGTCCTGCGTGAGGGCCTTCAACCGGTCGGCCCGGCGGGCTCCGACTGCGACCCGGGCGCCTGCCTTCGACAGGGCGAGTGCGGTGCCCTGGCCGATGCCCGAGGAGGCTCCGGTGACGAGGGCGACCTTTCCTTCCAGTGTGTTGCTCATTGTCCTTCTCCGGGGTGGGTTCGTGCTGGCTGATCCGCCTGCCGTTCCGCCAGGCGGCGACCGGCGGCGCGAAAGATGACCGCCCGGTCATGTTGACCGTAGCAGAGAAAATGACCAGCCGGTCATCTTGGTGGTAGGCTCGACGTCCGGGAGGGGGTACGCGTGACCGAGACGACAGCAGCTCCGAGCCAGCGGGCGGACATGGTGCGCAACCGGCGCCTACTGCTGGACGCGGCGACCGCGGCGTTCGCCGAGTGCGGGGTCGACGTGTCGATGGGTGAGATCGCCCAGCGTGCCGGCCTCGCCAAGGGCACCGTGTTCCGGCACTTCGCCTCGAAGGAGGATCTACTCGCGGCGATCATGCTCCAGTTGCTCGACCGGCTCACCGGCACAGCGGACCGGCTGGTCGACGCCGACGACGCGGCCGCCGCGCTGCACGAGTTCATGACGGTCGGCGTCGAGGTGCTCGCCGCAGACCGCGCGTTCTGCGAGGTGATCGGGCGCCCGTCGCTGCAGCTCTCTCAGGTGCGGTCCGCGATCGAACGCCTCGGCGAGACCGCCGAGACGCTCACGGCCCGGGCACGCGAGCAGGGCGCGATCCGCGGCGACGTCACCGGCATGGACATCGTGCTGCTGCTCGGCGGCATCCACCAGACGGCGGTGCCCCTGCTGGCCGCGCAGCCGCAGGCATGGCGCCGTTACCTCGAACTGACCTTCGACGGGCTCCGTGCCACGAACGCCCCGCGCCTGCCGCACCCGCCGGGCCGCCGGCTGCCCGCAGCCGACTCCGACTGATCCGGCCCGCCGCTCCACTGCTCTCCCGGCCGCCCCGTACGCACGTGCACGAGGGCTGCCGGCGTTCCAAGCCATCCGGCACCCGCCCCGCTCCCGAGCGGACAGCACCGCGGGCAGCTCGGCTCCACTGCCGCAGCTTGACGAGCTTCGTCAGCGTGCGACCGAACGGCTCTGATCCGGGCACCAGGCCTGCCACAGTCCGGGCCGGGCCGGGGACTCCACCCGCTTGACGACCACCCGAGATTTAGTCATAGTTTTGGACGGTCAAGAAATTGGACTAAATTCGGATGAGGGAGACCCGAGATGCGCGCAGCCTGGTACGAGAAGCAGGGCGAGGCGGCCGAGGTGCTGCGGGTCGGCGAGATGCCCGATCCACGGCCCGGCCCCGGCGAGGTCCGGGTTCGCGTCACCGCCTCCGGCATCCACGTCGGCGACATCGGCAAGCGCCGCGGCTACTGGGGTTCGACGATGTCGTACCCGAAGGTGATCCCGCACGGTGACGGCAGCGGCGTCGTCGACGCGGTGGGCGAAGGCGTCGACCCGGCCCGGATCGGGGAGCGGGTCTGGGTCTACCTCGCGCAGTCGTACCGCCCGTTCGGCACGGCCGCCGAGTACACAGTGGTGCCGGCCGCCCATGCCGTACCGCTGCCGTCTTCCGTCCCCGACGAGCAGGCCGCCGGCCTCGGCATCCCCGGCATCACCGGACATCGCGCGATCTTCGCGGACGGCGCGGTGACGGGGCGGCGCGTCCTGGTGACGGGTGCGCTGGGCGCGGTGGGACGGGCGGCGGTGGCGGTTGCCCGGCGGGGCGGCGCCACCGTCGTCGCGACCGTACGGCACGCCGAGCAGATCCCGGCAGCCCTCGAAGCCGGCGCCCACCATGCCGTCGACGTGTCGAGCGGCGGAGCGGCTGAACGGATCCTGGCGGCGACCGGCGGCGAACCCGTCGACCGGGTGGCCGAACTGGCCTTCGACGCCAACCTCGAACTGAACGAGAAGATTCTCGCCTACAACGGAGTCATCGCCACGTACGCCACGGGCGACAGCTCACCGCGCATCCCGTACTGGCCGTACGCCTTCAAGAACATCACGGTGCGCTTCCTCAGCAACGACGACTTCCCGCAGGAGGCGAACGAGGCGGCGGCCCGGTCGCTGACGGAGGCCCTGGTCACCGGCGACCTGCGCTACCCGATCGCCGCGGAGCTGCCGCTGCCGGAGATCGTTCGGGCCCACGAACTGGTCGAGGACCCGGCCACCGCCGGCCGCGTCGTCATCAGGCTCTGACGACGCGGCGGGCGGGACGGTCAGCAAGAGATGCCCTCCTCGGCGCTGACGAGGGCGGCGATCGCGTCGAAGAACGCCGCGATTCCGGGCAGGTTGGCACCTTTGGCCCTGGACGCGGCGAAGTCCTCGGGCGTCTCCCAGAGCACGATGTCCAGCCACTCGTCGTTGGGGAGGCGCACCAGACGCGCCTCGATGAAGCCGGAGCGGTCCGCCTGGAAATCGGCGAGCATCCGGGGCCGGGCCTGCAACAGGTCGCTCTCGCGGGCCGGGTCGACCCGGAAGCGAGTGAGTTCCACGGTGGGCATGAATTCCTCCGGTGCGTTCGGTAGGACGATCACATAGTCCAAAAGTTGGACCATCCACCTCTCGGGCGGCAACGGGGGTCACCTGGAGGCGGAGCACCCGCGCCCCACGGATTCCTGCATGCTCGCCAGCCGACTCCTGCCCGGGCCGCAGCCGGAGCCACTGCGGCCGACGAGGTTCCGCGGCCTCCACCCCCGGCACGGGCGGTGATGCACCTCCCCGCCCCCAGAAGGGTGAATACAGTCACGGATATTGACTGTACTAGTTTTGGACTGTCAATATCTTGGACGAAATGCCGTTCGTGCCCTTCGGCGACGGCGCCATCGGGCTGCCGACGGGGAAGCGCGAGCACGACCCGGAAAACACCCGCACCACTGTCCCGCTGCCCCAAGCTGGGACGGGTCGGAATCGCGGAGACCCCCGAACGGGACCCGCCACACACCGTCCCGACCGCCACATGAGCGGCACCGACCAAACGGAGCGATCATGATCTGGACAGCCGCTTTCCGTACCGCAGTGATCGACCCCTACGACCAGCTCCAGCTCAGCGAGCCACGTGGCTTCGCCGACCAGACCGTACGACAGGTGCTGCACCTGCCCGGCGGCGGAGAAGCCTTCCGCGTACGCCTGACGAACCGGTACGGCCGTACCCCGTTGACGATCGCGGCCGCGACGTACGCGGTCGGCCGGCGGCAGGGCGCCCTCACCTTCGACGGCACCGGGCAGTTCGTCGTCCCGGTGGGCGAGGAGCTCGTCTCCGACCCGGTCGACCTTCCCGTCGGCGCCGGGGCGGACCTGGTCGTCAGGCTCTACCTCCCGAAGCGGACCGGTCTGGCCACCTACTCCCACCGACCCGCCGAGGTCGCCCGAATCGTCGACGGGGACCACGTCGCGTCGCCCACGCTCCCTCGGGCCGCGCAGGTGGAAGGGCGGTTCTACATCTCCGGTGTCGACGTGCTCGCCGCACCGGGGACCGCGATCGCCGTCGCCTTCGGCGACTCCTGGTTCGAAGGAGTCGGCACCACGACCAGCGCGAACCGGCGCTCCGTCGACTACCTCAACCGGCGGCTCGAACGAGGGTGGGTCGTCGACCAGGGCATCGCCGGGAACCGCCTCCTGCGCGACGGGGTCGGCGAACACGCGCTGACGCGCTTCGACCGGGACGTCCTCTCGGTACCCGGACTCACCCACGTCCTGCTGCACTTCGGCATCAACGACCTGGTTCTCCCCCGCATGCTGGGCGAGCCGCTGCCCACCGCCGCCGCCCTCGTCCAGGGCTTCACCGAGCTGGCCGATCGCGCCCACGATGCGGGCCTGAAGATCCTCGGCGGGACCATCGGCGCCTTCGGTGGCGCGCCGATCAGCACGCCGGAGGGCCTCGCCGTTCGGCGTCAGGTCAACGACTGGATCCGTACGACCGATGTCTTCGACGGCGTCTTCGACGTGGCCCGGGCCGTGGCGGACCCGCAGGCCCCCGACCACATCCACCCGGCGCTGGACAGCGGCGACGGCATGCACCTGAACGACCGGGGCGCCAAGGCCATGGCGGACGCCGTCGACCTGGCCGACCTCGCGCTCTAGAGAACTGTCGCGGTTGTCGACCGCGTCACGGCAGAAACGACAAGGCGTCCGACGAGACCCGGGCGCTGCGGTATTTCCCCGCAGGACGGGAAAGGGGCCGTCTCGGTTTCCCGAAACGGCCCCTGACCTGCTGTGCGCCCGAAGGGACTCGAACCCCTAACCTTCTGATCCGTAGTCAGATGCTCTATCCATTGAGCTACGGGCGCTGGTGCTCAGTCAGCCTACACGACCGACTTTCGCGCGGAGACTCCGGGATTCGAACCCGGGAGGGGCTTTAAGACCCCAACCGCATTAGCAGTGCGGCGCCATAGACCAGACTAGGCGAAGTCTCCTCGGTGACCCGCAAGTCACCGCGCCCGAGGATACAGGGCCGCACCCACCGGGGGCAAAGCGACCTCCTCGGCGGCTCCGTCCGGTCTCGGCCTCGCTGTACTTCCACGCTGTGCGTCGACGCGATCACGGCTACGCTCCATCGATATGCACGAGCAGCCCCCGAGCGAGCCGACCCGCCGCGAGCCTGCTGACGGGGCCCGGCGGCACCTTCCCGAGGCGACCTTCACCCCACCCGGCAAACCGCCCGCCGCTCCCGAGCCGGCGCCGCCCCCGGCGAAGCCGACAAGATCCCGTCGCGCGAAGGCCGCGCC
>NZ_SMKG01000251.1 GCF_004348525.1 Micromonospora sp. 15K316
GGCGTTGCCAGGGTGGGACCCAGGCGGCGGCCTGATCGGCCAGTGAGTTGCGGGACTCCTCGTTGCTCATCGCGTCAATCCTCGCTCGTGCCCACGTCGCGGCTACCCGTCGGGGCGGCTGCGGCATCCCCGCGGCCGGTGGGTGCCGCTCCATTGGTGCCGGGTTCGGCAGCTGCCGCGCCCTGCCCGCCGGGTCCGGCAGGTGGGCCGCCCTGCGCCCCGAATTCGACAGGTGTGGCACCCTGCCCGCCGGGTTCGTTAGGTGCCGCGCCGTGCGCCCCGGATTCGGCAGACGCCGCGCCCGGGGCCCCGGATTCGGCAAATGCCGCACCGGGTTCGGCAGGTACCGCGGCCGGGGCGCCGGGGTCGGCAGGTGCCGCGGCCGGGGCGCCGGGGTCGGCGGGGGTGCCGGCGTACTCGTCGATCTGCAGATCCGGACCGCCGTCGGCGGGCCCGGTCCACCGGACTGTCAACTCGTCGAGCGCCTGTTCCTGGACGAAGGTCACCAGCCCTTCCCGGTAGAGCTCCAGCAGGGCCAGGAACCGGGCCACCACCTCCAGGGTGGCCTCGCAGTCGGCGCAGAGCGTCGAGAAGGTGGCGGTGCCCGCCCGCCGCAACCGATCACTGATGATCGCCGCGTGCTCCCGGACGCTGACCCGGACCATGTGCACGTGGGCGATGGAGACCTCGGGCGTCGGCTTCGGCGTCATCGCCCTGATCACGAGGGCACGCAGCCGTTCCGCGCCGATGCCGAGCACGAGCTCGGGCAGCGCCTCGGCGTACCGGGGTTCGAGGGAGACCGCGCGAGGGTACCGCCGGCCGCCCACCGCCTCCAGGTCGGCGATGTGCGCGGCGGCCTCCTTGAACGCCTTGTACTGCAGCAGTCGAGCGAAGAGCAGGTCCCGCGCCTCCAGGAGGGCGAGGTCCTCCTCGTCCTCCACCTCGGCGGCGGGCAGCAGCCGGGCCGCCTTCAGATCCAGCAGGGTGGCGGCGATGAGCAGGAACTCGCTCGCCTCGTCCAGGTCCCACTGGTCGCCCATGGCCCGGATGTAGGCGATGAACTCGTCGGTGACCTGGTGCAGGGCCACCTCGGTGACGTCCAGCTTGTGTTTGCCGATGAGCTGCAGCAACAGGTCGAACGGCCCGGTGAAGTTCGCCAGCCGGACGGTGAAGCCGCTGCTCTCCGACGACGATTCACCCGCCGGCTCGCCCTCCAACGTTGCCTCCGGCTCCGGCACGGATCCGGGCGGCGGCGCCGCGCTTCCCGACGGTGGCCCCGACTCAGGAGCGGCGCCGGACGACGGCGGCTCGCTCTCCCGCCTTGTCCCGGGCTCCGACGCGGAACCGGCCGACAGCGGCTCGCTCTCCCGCCTTGTCCCGGGCTCCGACGCGGAACCGGCCGACAGCGGCTCACTCTCCGGCATTCCCCCGGGCTCCGACGCGGAGCCGGTCGACGGTGCCGCCCCGGCCTGCGACGACCCCTCAGCCTCCGACGACAGCCCGGCGTGCGGCGCGTCCGACGCGGCGGAACCGGGGCGGGCGGCAGGCCCGGACGGCGGCTGCTCAGGCGCGGCGGGCTGGTCGAGGGGCGGGGCGGTCACCCGACGACCGTAGTTGACGGGGCGCGGAAGGGCACCGGCACCTACCGCTCGGCCTGGGCGGCGATCACCTCGCGGGCCAGCTGGCGGTAGTTGCGCGCGCCGGACGAGGCCGGGTCGAGCGTGGTGATCGGGGCGCCCGCGACTGTCGACTCGGGGAACTTGACCGTCTTGGTGATCACCGTCTGGTAGACCTTGTCACCGAACGCCTCCACGACCCGCTGGAGCACCTGCCGGCAGTGGGTGGTGCGGCTGTCGTACATGGTGGCGAGGATGCCTTCGAGCTCCAGGTCGAAGTTGAGCCGTTCGCGGACCTTGTCGATGGTGTCGAGCAGCAGTGCCACCCCGCGCAGGCTGAAGAACTCGCACTCCAGCGGGATGAGCACGCCGTGCGCGACGGTCAACGCGTTGATGGCCAGCAGACCGAGGGAGGGCTGGCAGTCGATCAGGATGTAGTCGTACTCCTTGCGGATCGACCTCAGCACCCGGGCGAGGGCCATCTCCCGGGCGACCTCGTTCACCAACTGGATCTCGGCGGCGGAGAGGTCGATGTTGGCCGGCAGCAGATGCAGCCCGGCCACGTCCGTCTTGATCAGGACGTCCTCGGCGGTGATGTCGTCCTGCATGAGCAGGTTGTAGACCGACAGATCGAGGTTGTGCGGGTTGACGCCGAGCCCGACCGAGAGCGCGCCCTGCGGGTCGAAGTCGACAAGCAGCACCTTGCGGCCGTACTCGGCGAGCGCGGCACCCAGGTTGATCGTCGTGGTGGTCTTGCCGACGCCGCCCTTCTGGTTGGCCATCGCGATGATCCGGGCCGGTCCGTGCCGGTCGGTGGGCATCGGCTCGGGGATCGGCTTGCGCATCGTGTAGGCGGCGGGATCTGCCGGTCCGAGGTCGTTGCCGAGCGCGGCCTGCTGCTCACGGAGCTCCGACGTCCACGTCTCGGCACGGTCCTCGTTGCCAGCCATGTCCTCGTTGCCCCCTCCCGACGGCCACCCGGCGTCGGAGCCCTCCGACGTCCCTCGCGGCGCCGCCGCGCACCCCGGCCCGACAACTGCAGGCGATCCGCGCCGATGCCGACTGTACGCCACCGACCAGCAGGCGGTTCATTACCCGTTCGGCGTGTCGGGCGGGGCCCCGCCCGAGCTGGTGCCGTGACCTGCGACGGTCAGCCGCGGGCCCGTGGGTGCGCCGTGGCGTACACCTCACGCAACCGCTCGACGGTGACGAGCGTGTACACCTGGGTGGTGGTCACCGAGGCGTGGCCGAGCAGCTCCTGCACCACCCGCACGTCCGCGCCGCCGTCGAGCAGGTGGGTGGCGTACGAGTGGCGCAGGGTGTGCGGGGAGACGGCGGCCGGACCGTCCACCGGCAGTCCGGCCCGTTCGGCGGCCCGGCGCAGGATCGTCCAGGCCCCCTGCCGGGAGAGCGGGCCGCCGCGCGCGTTCAGGAAGACCGCCGGGGTTCCCCGCCCGGCCCCGGCCAACGTGGGGCGGGCCCGCACCAGGTAGGCCCGGAGCGCCTCGACCGCGTACCCGCCGACGGGCACCAGCCGGGTGCGGCCGCCCTTTCCGCGCAGCAGCACCGAGCCCTCGTCCGGGTCCACATCGTCCACCGCGGCGCCGACCGCCTCGGAGATCCGCGCCCCGGTGCCGTACAGGAACTCCAGCAGGGCCCGGTCGCGCAGCGCGAGCGGGGCCGCCGAGCCGGTCACGGTGACCGGGCCGGCGGTCTCCAGCAACCGGACCACGTCGTCGACCGGCAGCGCGCGGGGCAGCCGGCGCGGCGGCGTCGGCGGACGGACGTCCCGGCTCGGGTCGGCCCCGGCCAGCCCCTCGCGCAGCGCGAAGCGGTGCAGGCCCCGCACGGCGCTGGCGGCGCGGGCCGCCGAGGAGACGGCCAGCGGCGGATGGTCGTCGTCCCCGCCGCGCAGCCGGGCCAGATGCGATTCGACGACGCCGGCGCCGACCGACGCGAGGTCGGCGATGCCGGCGGCGGCCAGGGTCGCCAGGTAACGCTCCAGGTCCCGGCGGTACGAGGCGAGCGTGTTCGCCGACAGTCCTCGTTCGACGGTGAGGTGGTCGAGGTAGCCGCGGACGGCACGGCGCAGGGCCGGGGCGGGCTCCGCGCCCGCCCCGGCCCGCTCCGCCGTCGCGCTCAGACCGCCGCCTCGTCAGGCGAGCACGTCGGCCAGCGGCAGGACGCCCATGCCGTGCGCCTCGGCCACCGGCCCGTACGTGACCTGACCGTCGTGGGTGTTCAGGCCCAGCGCCAGCGCCGGGTCGCGGCGCAGCGCCTCGCGCCACCCCTGGTTCGCCAGCTCGAGGGCGTACGGCAGGGTGACGTTCGTCAGCGCGTAGGTGCTGGTGTGCGGCACCGCGCCGGGCATGTTCGCCACGCAGTAGAAGATCGAGTTGTGCACCCGGTAGGTCGGCTCCGCGTGCGTGGTGGGCCGGGAGTCCTCGAAGCAACCGCCCTGGTCGATCGAGATGTCGACGAGCACGCTGCCCGGCTTCATCCGGGAGACCAGCTCGTTGGAGATCAGCGTCGGGGCCTTCGCGCCGGGCACCAGCACCGCGCCGATCACCAGGTCCGCGTCGAGCACGGCGCGCTCGACCTCGTACGCGTTGGAGGCGACCGTCTGCAGGTGGCCCCGGTAGATGGCGTCGGCCTGGCGCAGCCGCCCGACGTTCTTGTCCAGCAGCAGCACCTCGGCCTGCAGGCCGAGCGCGATGGCGGCGGCGTTCATGCCGGACACGCCGGCGCCGATGACCACGGTCTTGGCCGCGTACACGCCGGAGACGCCACCCATCAGGATGCCGCGCCCGCCGCCCTGCGCCTGTAGGTGGTACGCGCCGACCTGCGGCGCGAGCCGTCCCGCCACCTCGGACATCGGGGCGAGCAGGGGCAGCGACCGGTCCGGCAGCTCCACCGTCTCGTACGCGATGCCCGTCACCTTCCGGTCCAGCAGCGCGTCGGTGCACTCCTTCGAGGCGGCCAGGTGCAGGTAGGTGAAGAGCACCTGACCCTCGCGCATCCGGTGGTACTCCTCGGCGACCGGCTCCTTGACCTTGAGCACCAGCTCGGCGGTCTCCCACACCTCGTCGGCCGTGCCCAGGATCTTGGCGCCGGCGGCGGCGAAGTCGTCGTCGGTGATGCTGGAGCCGACGCCGGCACCGGCCTCGACGAAGACCTGGTGGCCGCTGCGGACGAACTCGTTGACGCCCGCCGGCGTGATCGCCACGCGGTACTCGTGGTTCTTGACCTCGCGTGGGATTCCGACCTTCACGATGCAGACACCTCTCTTCGGGGCGGCGCGCTCCCCCGACTGCGCGGTGCGCGACAGCCCCATTGCCGCCGCGGTCCACCGGTCCCGCCGGCGGCAGTCTAGGCGCGCCGTGGCCCCGATCGGGCCAGCAGAGTGACATCCGGTGCCGGAGCCGGCTGACGGACTGTCAGGTGTCGACCCGGTCCAGCGGTGGACGTCGCCATCAGCCGTCAGGACAGTGTTCGTCCTTCATCGTCCCATCAGCGGGGTGCCGCTGCGGACAGGACGCCTGTGGATCACTAGGGTGTCGCCTCATGACCACTCCTCCTTACCAGCCCGGGTACCCCCAGGGACCCGGATATCCGCAGGGCGTCTCCGACAAGAGCAAGGTCGTCGCGGGCATCCTGGGCATCGTGCTCGGCTCGTTCGGTGTCGGCCGGTTCTACATGGGCCACACCAAGATCGGCGTGCTGCAGCTCGTCGTGACCGTGGTGACGTGCGGCGTCGGTGGCCTCTGGGGCTTCATCGACGGCATCCTGATCCTGGTCAACGGCGGTGTCGACGGGCAGGGTCGCCCGCTGCGCGACTGACACCCGTGATACGAGGAAGGGGCCGTGCGGCACGCCGCACGGCCCCTTCCCTGTCGATCTCCCTCGTACCGCTCAGCGCGACAGCGGTGCGTCCGCCCTGCGCAGCACCGACCAGCCGGTGTCCCGGGCCCGCGCGGCGGCGAGCAGCCCGGCCACGCAGGACGCGTTGGTGATCTCGCCGGCCAGCACCATGGCGACCGCCTCGTCGAGATCGATCCGTACGACCTGCAGGTCGGCCTCCTCGTCGCGCCGCTCGTGTCGCCGCTCGGGCGGCACGTCGGCCAGCTCCCGGGCCAGGAAGACCCGGACCAGCTCGTCGGTGAACCCCGGCGAGCTGTGCAGGTCGACCAGCACGTCCATCCGCCCGGCGGTCAGGTCCACCTCCTCGGCGAGCTCCCGCGCCGCCGCGGCGGCCAGATCCTCACCGGAGACGTCCGTCAGCCCGGCGGGCAGCTCCCACAGGTGCCGGCCGACCGGATGCCGGTACTGCCGGATCAGCACCACCTGGCCGGCGTCGTCCAGCGCCACCACGGCCACCGCGCCGACGTGCCGGACGATGTCGCGCAGCCCGGTCCCTCCCCCCGGCATGGTCACCTCCTCGGTGACCACGTCGAAGATCCGGCCGGACCAGCGCTGCTGGCGGGAACGGACCTCGTAGCGGTGCTCGACGGCGCTCACGACGACGACGCCGCCTTCGCCGCGGCCCCGTTGCGGGCCGCCTGCTCGGCGTCCGGGGCGTCCAGGTCCACCGGAAGCTGGTCGGCCTGCGAGTAGGTGATCGCGGCCTTCACGAACGAGGCGAAGAGCGGGTGCGGCCGGGTCGGCCGGCTCTTCAGCTCCGGGTGCGCCTGGGTGGCGACGAAGTACGGGTGGACCTTGCGGTCGAGCTCGATGAACTCGACGAGGCGGCCGTCCGGGGAGGTGCCGGAGATGTGCAGGCCGGCCTTGGTGAGCTTGTCGCGGTAGGCGTTGTTCACCTCGTAGCGGTGCCGGTGTCGCTCGCTGATCTCGGTGGCGTCGTACGCCTCGGCGACGATGGAGCCGTCGGTGAGCGTGGCGGGGTACGCGCCCAGGCGCATCGTGCCGCCCAGGTCGCCCTTGCCGGCGACGATGTCCTGCTGGTCGGCCATCGTGGCGATCACGGGGTGCCGGGCCTTCTCGTCGAACTCCAGGCTGTTGGCGCCGTCGAGGCCGGCCAGGTGCCGGGCCACGTCGATGGTCATGCACTGCAGGCCGAGGCAGAGCCCGAGCAGCGGGATCCGGTTGTCCCGGGCGTACCGGGACGCGCCGATCTTGCCCTCGATGCCGCGTACCCCGAACCCGCCCGGGATCACGATGCCGTCCACCCCCGAAAGGGCGGCCGCCGCCCCGGCCGGGGTCACGCACTCGTCGCTGGGCACCCACCGCAGCTGCACCCGCGCCCGGTGACCGAACCCGGCCGCGCGGATCGCCTCACTGACCGACAGGTACGCGTCCGGCAGGTCGACGTACTTGCCGACCACGGCCACCGTCACCGTGTGCCGCGGCTGGTGCACCCGCTCCAGCAGGTCGTCCCAGCTGGCCCAGTCCACGTCCCGGAACGAGAGGCCGAGCCGGCGCACCACGTACGCGTCCAGGCCCTCGCGGTGCAGCACCTTCGGGATGTCGTAGATGCTCGGCGCGTCCGGCGCGGCGGTGACCGCCTCCCGGTCGACGTCGCAGTACAGCGACAGCTTCTCCTTCACCTTGTCCGGGATGTCCCGGTCGCAGCGCAGCACCAGGGCGTCCGGCTGGATACCGATGCTGCGCAGCTGCGCCACCGAGTGCTGGGTCGGCTTCGTCTTCAACTCCCCCGACGGCGCCAGGTACGGCACCAGCGACACGTGCAGGTAGAAGCAGTTGTCCCGGCCCAGGTCGTGGCGGACCTGCCGGATCGCCTCCAGGAACGGCAACGACTCGATGTCACCGACCGTGCCACCGACCTCGGTGATCACCACGTCCGGCACCTGACCGTCGGCGTCCGGGTCGGCCATGCCGAGGATCCGGGACTTGATCTCGTTGGTGATGTGCGGGATCACCTGCACCGTGTCACCCAAGTACTCGCCACGCCGCTCCTTGGCGATCACCTCGGAGTAGATCTGGCCGGTGGTGACGTTCGCCTTGCCCGACAGCGCCCGGTCCAGGAACCGCTCGTAGTGCCCGACGTCCAGGTCGGTCTCGGCGCCGTCCTCGGTGACGAAGACCTCCCCGTGCTGGAACGGGTTCATCGTCCCCGGGTCGACGTTCAGGTAGGGGTCGAGCTTCTGCATCACCACGCGGAGCCCACGCGCGGTGAGCAGATTGCCGAGGCTGGAGGCGGTCAACCCCTTACCCAGCGAGGAGGCGACGCCCCCGGTGACGAAAATGTGCCTGGTCGTCCGTGCTGAAGGGGCCAAGGCCTGCTCCCGTGTCGTCCGTAGCGGTCGTGCAGAACGCCGAGCCGATCAGCAAAGTGATCACGCGATCCACGGGATTCCACGGTAACACCTCGGCGGCGGGGGGAAGCAGGCCGTACCGAGGTCACGACCGGCAACGACGGGGGCGGGCCACCGACGGTCAGCGGGCGGTCACCTGGCGCGAGGAACCGGGTGCCGATCGCGGTGCCGGAACCGGACCCTGCCGGTCGGCACGGGCCTCCCCCGGCTCCGGGGCCTCGCCC
>NZ_SMKG01000252.1 GCF_004348525.1 Micromonospora sp. 15K316
GCAGGAGGGGCACGGCCGCCCGGCCGTGCCCCTCCTGTCGCCACCTACCCCGGGGTCACTCCCCCGGCGTGGACTTCGCGATCTGCATCAGGAACTCGATGTTGGTACGCGACTGCTTGAGCCGGTCCAGCAGCAGATCCAGAGCCGCCTGCGAATCCAGCGAGTGCAGGACCTTGCGCAGCTTGTGGATGATGGCCAGCTCCTCCGGCGCGAGCAGGATCTCCTCCTTGCGCGTGCCGGACGGGTGGATGTCGATGGCCGGGAAGGTGCGCTTGTCGGCGATCTTCCGATCCAGCTTCAGCTCCGCGTTACCGGTGCCCTTGAACTCCTCGAAGATGACCGTGTCCGCCATCGAGCCGGTCTCGACCAGCGCGGTGGCGAGGATGGTCAGTGACCCGCCGTTCTCGATGTTGCGGGCCGCGCCGAGGAAGCGCTTCGGCGGGTAGAGCGCGGTGGAGTCGATACCACCCGACATGATCCGGCCGCTGGCCGGCGCCGCCAGGTTGTACGACCGACCGAGCCGGGTCACCGAGTCGAGCAGCACGACCACGTCGTGCCCCAGCTCGACCAGGCGCTTCGCGCGCTCGATCGCCAGCTCGGCCACCGTCGTGTGGTCCTGCGGCGGACGGTCGAACGTGGCCGCGATGACCTCGCCCTTCACCGACCGCTGCATGTCGGTGACCTCTTCGGGGCGCTCGTCCACCAGCACCACCATCAGGTGGCACTCGGGGTTGTTACGGGTGATCGCGTTCGCGATGGCCTGCAGCACCATCGTCTTGCCGGCCTTCGGCGGCGAGACGATGAGCGCCCGCTGCCCCTTACCGATCGGCATGACCAGGTCGATCACCCGGGTGGTCAGGATGTGCGGCTCGGTCTCCAGCCGCAGCCGCTCCTGCGGGTAGAGCGGGGTCAGCTTGTAGAACTCCGGCCGGCGCTTGGCCTCCTCCGGCTCCATCCCGTTGATGGTGTCCAGCCGGACCAGCGGGTTGTACTTGTCCCGCCGCTGCTCGCCCTCGCGAGCCGCCCGCACGGCACCGGTGATCGCGTCGCCACGGCGCAGGCCGTACTTCTTGATCTGCGACATCGAGACGTACACGTCGTTCGGGCCGGCGAGGTAGCCGGTGGTCCGGACGAAGGCGTAGTTGTCGAGGACGTCGATGATGCCGGCCACCGGGACGAGCACGTCGTCCTCGCCGACCTGCGGCTCGCGGCCGCCCTCGCCCCCCTCGGCACGCTCACCACGGCCGCGGCGACGGTCCCGGAACCGGCTACGCCGGCCACGCCGGCCACCGCCCTCGCCGTCGTCGTCGCCGTCGGTGTCCCGCTCGGCGCGCTGACCCCGGTCACCGCGATCGTTGCGGTCCGCGCGCTCGGCCCGCTCACCGCGCTCGGCCCGCTCGCCGCGCTCGGCCCGCTCGCCGCGCTCGGCCCGGTCGCCGCGCTCGGCCCGCTCGCCGCGCTCGGCCCGGTCGTTGCGGTCCCCACGCTCACCGCGCTCGGCCCGCTCGTTGCGCTCACCGCGCTCGGCCCGCTCACCGCGCTCCGCCCGGTCGTTGCGCTCACCGCGCTCGGCGCGGTCACCGCGCTCGTTGCGGTCACGCCCACCGCGGCCCTCGCCCCGGTCGGCACGCTCGCCGGTCTCGGCCGTCTCGGTCCGAGGCTCGGCAGCGCGTTCCTCGGTGCGCGCCCGGCGCCGACCCCGGCCGCGACCCTCGGTCTCGGTGGTGGCCTGCTCGGCGGGCGCCGCCTCGGCGGTACGCCGCTCGGCCTCCGGCCGCTCAGTTGTCTCCCGCACCTCGGCGTGCACCTCCTCGCGGGCCGGAGCAGCCGCGGCCGCGACCTCGGCCCGAGGTCGAGGGGTCCCGGCGGCGGCGCCGCCCTGCCGCTCGGTGATCGCGCTGATCAGCTCGCCCTTGCGCATACGGGCCGTGCCGGAGATGCCGAGCGACGCGGCCAGGCTCTGCAGCTCTGGCAGCAGCATCGCCGACAGACCGGTGCCGCTACGCCGCCGACGAGCGGGGGCGGCGGTGGTGGCTTCGCCAGCGACGTTGGAAACATCCGACGTCACGTCGGTGGTGTCGCTCAATGGATTCCTTCCCTCGATAGGCCGTGACTGCCCGGAGTCGACAAAGCAGGTGGCCGGGCGGCCTCGGTGCACCCGCCTCGCGTGAGCGCGTCGCGGGAGTCTGTGACACAGCAGCCGGTCCGTTTCCGACTCACCAGCCTCGGTGAGCAGGTCTCGCCGTCTGCGGCGACCTGTGGAAACTGCGGTGCGGCGTGGCCTTGGCAGGGGTGACGGGCTTACCGCCGAGAGCTTCGGGGGTGCGCCGACCCGCAGGAAGATCGCATGCTTCGCGGCTGTGCTAAGTCTAGAGCGTAATCAACTCTTCCGACCTGCGGCAACAGGGCCCCGCTCGGCGTGTCCAAGTCTACCCCGGGTGACCCGGGCACCGCTGACATCTATCGGTAACCGCCAGACCTGCCAGTCTCTTCCCGCGTCGAAGCCCTCGGGCGGAGCGTCGAGAGCCAGCACCGTCGGGCCGGCCCCACTGACCACAGCCGCCACACCTGCCTCACGCAACTCGCTGACCAGGGCGGCCGTCCCGGGCATCTCACCCGCGCGGTAATCCTGGTGCAGCCGATCGAGGGTGGCCGGCAGCAGCAGCGCCGGGTCGGTGGTGAGCGCGTGCACGAGCAGCGCCGCCCGCCCCGCGCTCAACGCGGCGTCGCGGTGCGGCACTTCGGCCGGCAGAGCCGCGCGGGCCACCGCCGTCAGCCCGCGGCCGCCGGGCACGAAGACGGTGGGGCGTACGCCCTCGGCGACCTCTCGGGTGACCGCGCGTGCGCCGGAGGGTTCCGTCCAGGCGATCGTGAAACCCCCGAGCAGGCAGGGCGCCACGTTGTCGGGATGGCCCTCCAGCTCCGCGGCGAGCCGGAGGACGGCCTCGCCGTCGAGGCGGCGCTCGCCGTCGACCACCAGTGCCCGGGCCAGCAGCACACCGGCGACGATCGCCGCCGAGGAGGAGCCCAGCCCACGGGCCTGCGGGATGCGGTTGACGCACTCGACGATCAGCCCCGGCGGCTGCCCGCCGAGCCGGTCGAAGGTGGCACGCATGGACCGGACCACGAGGTGGCGGTCGTCGTCGGGCAGCTCGCCCGCGCCCTCCCCGGTCACCGTGACCCGGACGCCCGACGGGGCGACCTCGGCCGACACGTCGTCGTGGAGCCCGAGCGCGAGCCCCAGCGCGTCGAAGCCCGGCCCCAGGTTGGCGCTGGTGGCGGGAGCCCGGACCCGGACCGGCCCGGCTTCGAAGTTCTTCGGCACCGGCTCATGCTATGGCCCTGCCCCGACATCCCCGCCGTCCGCCCGATCCGTGAGATGCCGCCCGTTTCGGCGTCCGCCCCACCCGGCTGTCCCGTCGGTCAGCCGGCCGGCTCGGGAACCGGGTCGGTGAGGGAGAGCCGCCGGGTGGCGATCCGCCAGCCGACGGCGTAGACCAGGGTGACCAGCCCGCAGCCGGCGAGCACCACGCGCTCGTCCACCGTGTCCACGACGAGCGCGACGGCGAGCTGGCTGATCGAGATGGCCAGCGTCGCCAGCATCATGTCGGTCGCGAAGACCCGCCCGCGCAGCCGGTCCGGCACCTCGCCCTGCAGCGCGTAGTTCGACATCACCCAGTTGCTGCCGCCGGCGAAGTGCGCCACGAAGACGAGTACCAGCACCAGCGGGAACCAGCTCACCGCCGAGGTGCCGAGGTAGGCCAACCCGTAGAGAGACATCGACAGGGCCAGGCCGGGCAGCAGCAGCGCCCGGTTGGTGAGCACCCGCCGCATCAGGATGGGCCCGACCAGCGCCCCCGCGCCGCGGACCGCGAAGAGCAGCCCGGTGCCGGCCGGTCCGGCCCCGTACACGGCCGCCAGCAGCGGGAAGACCGTCAGCACACCGTTGCCCAGCCCGACCGCCGACTTCACGGTGACCAGCGCCAGCACCCGCGGCCGGTGTCCGATGTAGCGCAACGCCTCGCTCACCGCGGCCCACGCCCGTTGCGGCGCCACGCCGGCCTCCCGCGGCGCCTGCAACGGCCGGCGGATCGTCGCGGCCAGGATCGCGGCGAGCGCCAGGCCGACCACCGCGATCCAGAAGCAGGCGTACGGTCCGACCCGGTCGCTGAGCACGCCGCCGAGCGAGGCGCCGACGACGGTCATGGTTCCCCACGCCGAGCCGGCGATCGCGTTGCCGGCGGCCAGTTCGTCCGGATCGAGGACGTTGGGCAGGGCGGCCTGGGCGGCGGGCGAGTAGAAGCCCTTGGCGACCGCGACCACCCCGATCGCCAGCAGGCCGAGCCAGGCGGTGCCGGCGCTACGGACGCCGAGCAGGAGCAGCACCCCGAGCAGCGCGGCCACGTTCGCCGCCATCATGATCTTCCGCCGGTCGAACCGGTCGGCGATGGCGCCGGTGAACGGCAGCAGCAGCGCCACCACACCGGTGTCGACGGCCAGCACCAGCGCGCCCCACACGCCGCTGCCGGTGAGCTGCGGCAGCAGCACCAGCAGCGGAACCATGACGAACCAGTCGGCCCCGAAGACCACCAGCTCGGCGAGGAACAGGTTGCGGAAGTTCCGGTTGTGGGTAAGGACCGAAAGGGTGGACGCCACGGACCAGCACCCTACCCCGCCTGCCGGAACGCCCCTGCGCGGTACGCCTATCCGTCCCACATGGCGCGCCCCCGGCGGATCGGAACCCGCCGGGGGCGTACCTGGGGCTGCGCCGCTACTCGGTGGGCGGCAGGGGCGAGGTGCGGCTCTTGGGCAGCTTGAGCACCTCGAACTGGTCGGTGCCGTCGACCAGCGCCGCCGAGGGCGCGGGCCGCGCGTCCGGCCGGGTGCCGTTGCCGTCAGCCGAGCCCGTCCGGACGCCGGCCGGAACCGGCTCGGGCTCGGTCGCCGGACCCGCCGGGTCGGTCGGCTCCGCCGGCGAGCCGTGCACGCGCCGCCGGCGCCGCTCCCGCAGCGACTCCTTGGTGTTCTCCACCATCGTGTAGAGCGTCGGCACCAGGAGCAGGGTCAGCAGCGTGGAGGTGAGCAGGCCGCCGATCACCACGACCGCGAGCGGCTGCGAGATGAAGCCGCCCTCCCCGGTGAGCCCGAACGCCATCGGCAGCAACGCGAAGATGGTCGCCACCGCGGTCATCAGGATCGGCCGCAGCCGGTGCCGGCCGCCCTCGACGACCGCCTCCTGCACGCTCAGGCCCTGGGCCCGGTACTGGTTGACCAGATCCATCAGCACGATCGCGTTGGTGACCACGATGCCGACCAGCATCAGCATGCCGATCAGCGCGGGCACGCCGAGCGGGGTCCCGGTGACCAGCAGTAGACCGATGGCGCCGGTGGCCGCGAACGGGATCGAGATGAGCAGGATCAGTGCCTGGATGAGGCTGCGGAACGTCGCCACCATGATCAGGAAGACGATCGCGATCGCGACGAGCACCGCCAGCCCCAGGTCGGCGAAGGCGTCCGCCTGGTCGGCGCTGACCCCGCCGATGACGAACGTCGCCCCGGGCACGTCGATCCCGTCGAGGCGCTTACGCAGCTCCTCGGTGGTCGCGCCGAGGTTCGACCCGGTGGCCGTACCGGTCACCGTGACGCTGCGCTCTCCGTCGATCCGGCTGACCTGCTGCGGGCCCTCGGCCCGCTCGACGGTGGCGATGTCCCCCAGTTTCACCGGCCCCACCGGCAGCGCACGCAGCTCGTCGATGCTGAGCGGCGGGTTGTCGGAGAGGCGGAGCAGCACGTCCTGCTGGCCACCGTCCAGGGCGACCTGCCCGAGCGGGGCACCCCGGAACGCCTGCGCCACGAGCTGGCCGACCGCCGCCTCGGTGAGACCGGCTCGGCCGGCCTTCACCCGGTCGACGGTGACGTCGACCCGCGGCACCCGGTCGGCGAGGCTGCTGGTGACGTCCGCCACGTCCGGCGTACCGGCCACCGCCTCCTCGGCCGCCTTCGCGGCCCGGTCGAGCACCTCCGGGTCGGCGGCCTGGACGACCACCTCGAGCCGGCTGGCGGAGGCGTCCTGCCCACCGCCGAAGGTGAACTCGCCGGCGTCGGGCCCGAGCGCGTCGAACGCCGTGCGCAGCTTCTCCCGCATCTGCTGGGCGTCGGTGTCGTCGCCGAGCGCCAGCGACCAGCTGGCGACGTTGTTCCGGCCGCCACCCAGGAAGCCCAGGTCGCCGCCGCCCGCCGTCACCTGGTACGTCTCGACGCCGCCGGTCCGCTTCAGCACCGCCTCGACCTTGCGCGCCGCCTCGTCGGTGGCGGCCAGGCCGGTGCCGGCCGGCAGCTCCTGACGGATGCTCAGGGTGTCCTGCCCGGAGTCGTCGAGGAAGTTCGTCTCCAGCTTGCTGGCGAGACCGAACGTGCCGAAGAGCACCAGCACGCCCAGCCCGACGGTGATCCACCGGGTGCGCCGGGTGCGGGTGGCGAAGCCGATCGCCGGCAGGTACGCCCGCTGCAGCGGGCTGCGCAGCTCCTTCTCCTCCGCGGCCCGGCGCACGGCGGCGTCGTCCGGCGTGCCGCCGGACGGCTTCAGGAACCAGTACGCGAGCACCGGGATGACCGTGAGCGCGACCAGCAGCGAGGCGAGCAGCGCCACGGTCACGGTGATGGCGAACGGCGCGAAGAGTTGCCCGACGAAGCCACCCACCAGTGCGATGGGGGCGAAGACGGCGACCGTGGTGAGGGTGGACGCGGTGACCGCGCCGGCGACCTCTCGTACGGCCTTGACGATCGCCTCGCGCTTGGGCTCGCCGTACCCGAGATGTCGTTTGATGTTCTCCAACACGACGATCGAGTCGTCCACCACCCGGCCCACCGCGATGGTCAGCGCGCCGAGGGTGAGCAGGTTGAGCGAGTAGTCACCGATCCAGAGCGCGATCAGCGCGACCAGCACCGAGAGCGGGATGGAGACCGCGGTGACCACTGTGGAGCGGACCGACAGCAGGAAGACCAGGATGACGATGACCGCCATCACGAGGCCGAGCAGACCCTCGGTGGTGAGGCTCTCGATCGACTTCTCCACGAACGGCGCCTGATCGAAGATCACGGTCAGTCCGGCGCCGGAGGCGTCGCGCAGCGCGTCGAGCCGGTCCCGGATCTCGTGCGAGATCTCCACCGCGTTGCCGTCGGGGCTGGCGGTGACCGCGATGCCCAGGCTGTCCTCGCCGTTGGTACGGGTGATGGCGGTGGCCGGGGCGAGCGTCTCCTCGATGGCGGCCACGTCGCCGAGCCGGACCGGGTTCGGCCCGGGCGCGACGACGATGCCGCGCAGGTCGTCGAGGGTGCCGACCGGGGTGCCGACCTGAACCGGCAGCGCCTGGCTGCCGTCGGTGACCGTGCCCGCCGGCACCGCCACACCGTTGGTCTTCAGCGCCGTCCCGATCGCGCTCGGGTCGAGCTTCGCGGCGGCCAGCTTCGCCAGGTTCGGCTTGACGACCACCACGTCGCTGCGGGTGCCGGTCAGCTCGACGGTACGCACGCCGTCGATCGCCTCCAGCTCCGGCAGCACATCGGCGCGCAGGTTCTCGGCCAGCGCGCGCTCGTCACCGCCACCGGTGGCGGCGATCACCACCGCCGGCAGGTCGTCGGTGCTGCCCGCGAGCACCTGCGGGTCCACGCCCTCCGGCAGCTGCGCGCCGATCCGGTTCAGCGCGGTCTGCATCTTGTTGACCGTGTCGTCCAGGTCGGTGCCGAACTCGAACTGCACCTGGACGGTCGCCATGCCCTCGCGCGACGTCGAGTTGACGGTCTCCAGTCCGGGCAGGCCCTGGAGGCTGTTCTCGATCGGCTCGACGACCTGCGATTCGACGATCTCGGGTGTCGCGCCGGGGTACGTGGCCATCACGAAGGCGGCCGGAAACTCCAGCGACGGCAGCAGTTGCTGCTTGAGCGACGGCACTGCGAACAGTCCGAAGACGGTGGTCACCACCGCGATGAGGGCGACCAGCCCTCGGTTGGCAAGGCTTGATCTGGCGAGCAGCGACATCGGCCTGGCTCACTCCTAGAAAAATTTGCAGGGCATGCAAAGTGTGCCCGACCCGCTCCCCCCGCCCCGCGCCGGGTACTGACCGGTACCTC
>NZ_SMKG01000253.1 GCF_004348525.1 Micromonospora sp. 15K316
GGGCCCGGCGGATCGGGTGCCGTGGTCGCCGTCAGGCGAGCAGGATGCCGTGGTCGACCGCATCGGAAAGCACCGCGCCGAGAGCCAGGCGGACGACGTCGAACCGTCGGGAGACGTCTCGGGCCAGTTCCAGCTCGACCTCCCGCAGCGCCCGCTGCGCCCAGGCCCGTGCCGCGTTGACGTCGTTGTTGCCGGGGTTGCGCCAGCGCTGCCAGCAGCCGCCGGAGAGGGCGACGGCCACCGGTGGCAGGATTTCGGTCCGCGCGGCGGCGGGATAGCCGGCGAGGGCGTCGATCGCCCCGTCGCCGGCCAGACCGGCCACGCCGGCGGTGCTGGTGACAAGCAACACCCGGTCGAGTTCCCGGGCCAGCCGGTCCTCGGCGAGACCGAAGCGGACCGCCTTGACGACGCGCTGGCGTACGCCGTCGGGCAGCGACGCCCCGAACACCCGCCCGAGGGCGTCGTCGAGGATGCCGCCCACCGCCCGGTCGCACTGGGCGGTCGCCAGCAGCGACAACGCCTCCATCTCACGGTCGAGCAGCTGCGGCAGACCGGCGCAGCCGACGCCGAAGACGATCTCCTGGACGACCCGCAGGTGGATGTTGGCCAGTTCCAGCGCCAGGTGCTGCCGGATCCGCTGGGCGCAGGTGCGGCTCTGCCGGTCAAGTTGCTCGGACCAGTCCCCCGGGTCGGTCACCACGTTCACCCGCACGTGTTCGCCGGGGAGCACGGGCGGATCGGAGCTGGCCCGCCGCAGCCCCTCGTCGACCGCCCAGCCGACCAGGGCCCGGCGCAGGTCGGCCGCGGCGCCGCCGTGCAGCGCGAACCAGCGCGCCTCGGCGAGGCCGGGAACGGCGGAGAGCAACGCGGCCCGGTGGGCCTCCACCGTCACGGCGACGGGGTCGACCGCGGGGCCGGGCGAGGGGAGCCCGGCCCCCGGCGGCGGGACGGACGCCCCCGCGTCCTCCGTCGGCGCCGTGCTGTCGGACCCGGACCAGCCGGTCGAGCCCGGGGTGACCACGAAGAAGACCGGCACCTTGGCCCGGGCGGTTTCGGCGAGCAGGTTGAGCTCCGCGGCGGTGAACGCCTGGTCGGCGGAGACCACGAAGAGCAGGGCTCCGGCCCGGCCGACCGCGTCCAGCAGCACCGGGACGCCGGCGACACCGAGCGTGCCGGTGTCGGCCGTGTCGACCAGGCTGAAGTGGCGCAGCAGCGGGTCGGCCAGGTGCAACTCGACCCGGCGCGGCGGACGCGCCAACGCCGGACCGGCGGCCGTGCGGTCCGCGCCGTAGGTGTGCGGCTGGCGGTAGCCCGGCACGTACGCCGCGCGCGTCGCCGTCGCGCCGTGCCGCAGCACCAGCCAGCTGCCGTCGGGCACGCCGAGCAGCGTGGGGTCGAGTTCGAGCAGGGTGGCGAGCACGGCGCGGCGGCCGGCACCGGCGGGCCCCACCGCGAGCACACCCAGCGGTTCCTCCGGACCGGGCTTGGCCACTCCGACCCGGGTGGGCAGTGGCGCGCACCGGGGCATGTCACCCGGCCCGGGGAGGTGGCCGGGCACGTCGACCGAGGAGAGGTGACCCGGCTTCATCAGGGCGACCTCCCGTGGCAGGCGGACCGGCGACAGCCGGTCGCGCGTGGAAACTCCGGTGAACCGAACCGGATGCCGGAAGACTACGAGCGACCCGGGGCTCTGGCGGAACAGTTCGAATACTCAGCGGTAATCACGAGATTACTCAACTTCGCTGCGTGACGCTCTGCCTGCGGACCGATTTCGATGGATATGCTGCCGGGATGAGTCGGTGGAGTTTCGTCGGCCGAACGGATGAGCTCGACCGTCTGCTGTCGGCAGTGACCGGCACGGAGGGGCGGGGGCTCTTCTACAGCGGCAGCGCGGGCATCGGGAAGAGCCGGCTGCTCCGCGAAGGCGTCGCGGCCCTGCCCAACGACCGCTACGCCATCTGGTCGATCGCGGCCAGCGCCACCACCGCCAGCCTGCCCTTCGGCGGCCTGGTGCAGGTGCTGCCCGCCGAACAGCCCCAGGGGCTGTCACCCGCCGGCATCCTGCGCTGGGCGCTGGACGTGCTCCAGCAGCAGGCGGCCGGGCGGCGGATCGTGCTCGCCATCGACGACGCCCACCTGCTCGACCAACCGTCGGCCGCGCTGGTGCATCTCGTCGCCCGCGCCGACAACGCCACAGTGATCGGCACGCTGCGCGACGGCGAGGAGATCCCCCTGCCGATCCGGGCACTCTGGACGGACGACCTGGTCGACAAGGCCGAGCTCAGCCCGATGGCGCCGGCGGAGACCGCCGGACTGCTCGCCGCGATCCTGGGCGGCCCGGTCGACGCCGGCTCGGCGGCCCGGCTCGGTCGGCTCTCCGCCGGCAACCCACTGCTCCTGCGCGAGCTGGTGCACGCCGCCAACGGCAGCGAGGAGCTGACCCGCACGTACGGGATCTGGAAGTGGACCGGCCGGCTGGAGCTGGCACCGAACCTCACCGACCTGATCGACACCCGGATCGGCCAGCTCACCCCCGGCGTCCGGGCGGTGGTGGAGCTTGTCGCGTTCGGCGAACCGCTCGGCCTGCAACTGCTCGACCAGGCGGTCGACCGGCAGGACGTGGAGATCGCCGAGGAGCGGGGCCTGATCACGGTCATCCAGCACGACCGGCGCACCAACGTGCGGCTCGCGCACCCCCTCTACGGCGAGGTGATGCGCCGCCGCTGCCCGGTCAGCCGGACCCGACGGCTCCAGGCCAGCCTCGCCGAGCTCCTGGAACGGGTGGGCAAGCGACGCCGCGACGACCTGCTCCGGGTGGCGGTCTGGCGGCTCGACTCCGGCACGGCGCAGAACGCGGGGTTGCTGCTCGAGGCGGCCGGGCAGGCGTTCAGCCGGTACGACGTCCCGCTGGCGACGCGACTGGCCCGCGCGGCCCTCGACACCGGCGGCGGGTTCGACGCCGCCGAGCTGCTCGCCACGATCCTGATGTTCGCCGACCGGCCCGAGGAGGCGATCGAGGTCCTCGACGCCGTCTCCCCCGACCCGAGCGACAGCCAGCGGTTCGCCCGCTGGCTCACCGTACGCGGAATGGTCACCTACTGGGGGCTCAGCCGCGAGTCCACCGTGGAGGAGATCGCGACCCGGGCGAAGAGCCTCACCGACTCGGCCGACCAGGCCCGGATACGCGCCTTCGAGGCGATCATGCGGCTGCACCGGCTCGACACCGCCACCGCCCTGCGACTCAGCCAGGGCGTGCTCGACCGCCCCGCGGCCAGCGTCGCCGCCCGCGAGCTGGCCCGCTCCACGATCGCCTACCTGCAGGCCGCCCAGGGGCAGCTGCGGCGCAGCGGCACGGCCATCGCCCAGGTGCACTCCGAGGCGGCCCGCTGGCGCGCCGACATGCCGTACCTGCAACTCGCCCTGGAACTGGCCCGCGGCACCCGCCTCACCCTCGCCGGCGACCTGGCCGGCATCGACGCGATCGTGGCCGACGAGTTCGCCGACCTCGCCGGGGCCGGAGACTTCCGGCTCGGCACCGGCTACCTCGCCATCCTCCAGGCGTACGCGGCGCGGCTGCGCGGCCAGAGCGACGCCGCGCTGCGGACCAGCCTCGGCGCCTGCGCGGTGCTCGCCACCAGCCGGGTGTACGCGGGGCTGGCGCAGGCCGAGCGGGCCCAGGCGGCCGCCCTGCGTGGCGACGCGACGCAGGCCGCCGAGGCGATGGCCGAGGCGGACCGCACCCAGGCGCCCGGCATGGCGGTGCTCTACCCGTGGCTGGAGCAGGCGCGCGGCGCGACGCTGGCCGCGGCGGGCGACCTGCCCGGGGCGGTGAAGCAGCTGACCGACCTGGCCGACCGGCTGCGCGCGGACGGCTTCGCCGGACACGAGGTGCACGTCCTCCACGACCTGGTCCGGCTGGACCAGGCGGCCGCCCTGGTCGGCCCGACCTGCTCCGACGGCAGCCGCCGCACGGTCGCGCAGCGCCTCACCGAACTCTCCGAACGCGTCGACGGAGAGCTGCCGCCGCTGCTGGCCCGGCACGCCCGGGCCGCGGTCGCCGGCTCCCCCGCCGAGCTGCTGGCGGTCGCCGACGCCTTCGCGGCGCGCGAGCTGAACGTCTTCGCCGCCGAGGCGACCGCCGCCGTCCTGCACCGGCTACGCCGGGAACGGCCCGCCGCCGCCGGCGAGGCCCGGGAACGCCTCGCCGCGCTCCTGAACCGCTGCGACCTGATCCACACCCCGGCGCTGCGCGCCGGCACACCGACGCTCACCGAGCGCGAGTGGGAGGTGGCCCGCCTCGCCGCGCAGGCCGCCACCAGCAAGGCCATCGCCGAGCGGCTCTACCTCTCCGCCCGCACCGTGGAGAACCACCTCCAGCGCATCTACGCCAAGCTCGGCGTGACCAGCCGGGCCGAGCTGCACGCGGCGCTGCGGGCGATCCCGGGGCACGAGGGCGGCGACGCCGACTGAACTCTTAGGCTGAGCCGGTGAGCACCCTTCGCACCGCACTGCTGACCGACCACTACGAGCTGACCATGGTCAGCGCGGCGCTGCGCGACGGCGCCGCCGACCGCCGCTGCGTCTTCGAGGTGTTCAGCCGCCGCCTGCCGGCCGGACGCCGCTACGGGGTGGTCGCCGGCACCGGGCGGCTGATCGAGCTGATCCGCGAGTTCCGGTTCGAGGAGGCCGAGGTCGAGTTCCTGCTGCGCACCGGGGTGGTCGACGAGCAGGCCGCCGCCTGGCTGCGGGACTACCGCTTCACCGGCGACATCGACGGGTACGCCGAGGGCGAGCTCTTCTTCCCGAACTCCCCGGTCCTCACCGTCTCCGGCGGCTTCGCCGAGTGCGTGGTGCTGGAGACCCTCGTGCTCTCCGTACTCAACCACGACAGCGCGGTCGCGGCCGCCGCCGCCCGGATGGTGACCGCCGCCCGCGGCCGTACCCTCATCGAGATGGGCGGCCGGCGGGCGCACGAGGCGGCCGCAGTGGCCGCCGCCCGCGCCGCCTACCTGGCCGGCTTCAGCTTCACCTCGAACCTGGAGGCGGGCCGGCGCTACGGCATCCCCACCGCGGGCACCGCGGCGCACGCCTTCACCCTGCTGCACGACGACGAGCGGGCGGCGTTCGCCTCGCAGGTCGCCACGTTGGGGAAGAACACCACCCTGCTCGTCGACACGTACGACATCAGCCAGGGCATCCGCAACGCCATCGCGGTGGCCGGGCCGGACCTGCGGGCGATCCGGATCGACTCCGGCGACCTCGCGGTGATCGCCCAGCAGTCCCGGGAACTGCTCGACTCGCTCGGCGCCACCGAGACGAAGATCATCGTCTCGGGTGACCTGGACGAGTACGCGATCGCCGCGCTCGCCGCCGAGCCTGTCGACATGTACGGGGCGGGCACCGCCGTCGTCACCGGCTCCGGCGCGCCGACCGTCGGGCTCGTCTACAAGCTGGTCGAGGTCGACGGGCGGCCGGTGGTGAAACGTTCGGAACAGAAGGCCACCATCGGCGGCCGGAAGACGGCGGTACGCCGGCACAAGCCGACCGGTACGGCCACCGAGGAGGTCATCGTCCCGCAGGGGGTGCCCGAGCGGCAGGCCAACGACCGGCTGCTGCAGCGCCGGTACGTGGTCGCCGGTGAGCCGGTCGAACTGCCCACCCTGGCGGAGTCGCGTGAGCACCTGCGGGAGTGCCTGATCTCCATCCCCTGGGAGGGGCTGAAGCTCTCCGGCGGCGACCCGGCCATTCCGGTCACCGTCGTACCGGCCGGGTGAACGTCGTCCGCGGCGACAGGAGGGAGCATCGATGAGCAACGCGCTGATCATCGTCGACGTGCAGAACGACTTCTGCGAGGGCGGCTCGCTGGCCGTGAACGGCGGGGCGGACGTGGCGGCCGGCATCACCCGGCTGCTCGCCGCCGAGCCGGGCCGCTGGGCCCACGTGGTGGCGACGAAGGACTACCACGTCGACCCGGGGGCGCACTTCGGCGAGCCGCCGGACTTCGTCGACACCTGGCCCCGGCACTGCGTGGTCGGCACCCCCGGCTCCGAGTTCCACCCCGCGCTGGAGACCGGCCGGATCGAGGAGATCTTCCACAAGGGCGAGCACGCGGCCGCGTACTCCGGCTTCGAGGGACACGCCGCCGACGGCGAGTGCCTCGCCGACTGGCTGCGCCGGCACGACGTGGAGTCGGTGGAGCTGGTCGGCATCGCCACCGACCACTGCGTACGGGCCACCGCGCTGGACGCCGCACGGGAGGGCTTCATCACCACCGTGCTGCTGGACCTCACCGCCGCCGTCGCCCCGGCCACCACCGACGTGGCGCTGCGGGCCATGGACGGCGCCGGGGTCACCCTCCGCGGCGAACCTGTGATCAGGACCGCATGACCCGGTAATCGGTTGGCGACCGCCGCATCTCCGGCGAGGATGACGCCGGAGGTACGGACCGTCGTGAATTTGAAGCCTTACCGGGAGGCGCTCGCCCTGCCCGGTCTCCGGTCGCTGCTGCTCGTGGCGGTGCTGGCCCGCATTCCGCTCACCGCGACCGGGGTGACGCTGACCTTCTACGTCGTCCAGGACCTGGGCCGGGGCTACGGCGCGGCCGGACTCGTCGGTGCCGCGGTCACGATCGGTGGCGCGATCGGCGGCCCGCTGCTCGGCCGGCTGATCGACCGCCGGGGACTGCGGCCGGTGCTCGTCCTCACCGGGATCGCCGAGGCGATCTTCTGGTCCACCGCACCGTCCCTGCCCTACCTTTTGCTGCTGCCGGCCGCCTTCATCGCCGGCTCGCTCGCCCTGCCGATCTTCTCGGTGGTCCGGCAGTCCGTCGCCGCGCTGGTGCCCGAGGACCGCCGCCGCCCCGCGTACGCCCTCGACTCGATGTCGGTGGAGCTGTCGTTCATGATCGGACCGGCGCTCGCCGTGGCCCTCGCCACGACCATCTCGGCCCGACACACCCTCTACCTCGTCGGAGCGGGCATCGTCGCCGCCGGCGTGGCGTTCTGGCTGCTCAACCCGCCGACCGCCGACGGCAGCGAGCAACCCGGCACGCCCCGGCGGCAGGTACGCCGGCGCGAATGGGTCACCCCCCGGCTGCTGGCCGTACTCGCGGTCAGCCTCGCCGCCACCCTGGTGCTCGGCGGCACCGACGTGGCGGTCGTCGCCGTGCTGCGGGAGAGCGGCGAGGCCGGCTGGACCGGCGTCGTCCTCGCCATGTGGGCGGTCGCGTCGCTGGTCGGCGGCTTCGCCTACGGGGCGACCCACCGCGCGATCTCGCCGCTGGCCCTGATGGCCGCGCTCGCCGTCTGCACCATCCCCGTCGGGCTGGGCGGATCACACTGGTGGCTGCTCTGCCTGGCGATGATCCCCGCCGGCGCGCTCTGCGCCCCCACCCTCGCGGCGACCGCCGACGCGGTCAGCAAGCTCGCCCCCGCCGAGGTCCGCGGCGAGGCGATGGGCGTGCACGGCTCGGCGGTCACCATCGGACTCGCCGTCGGCGCCCCGCTGGCCGGCGCGGTCATCGACGCCCGGGCGCCCTGGTGGGGCTTCGCCGTCACCGGCGTGATCGGCGCGCTGGTGGCGCTCGCGGTGCTCCCGCTCGAACTGCGGCACCGCCGCGCCGCCGCCTCCACCCCGGCCGAGCCGGAGTACGCGACCGCCGGCCACTGAGCCCCCGCCCTCCGCGACGCGACGGGCGGCCCGGCACGCAGCGCTCGGCACGGTCGGGCGCTCGGCACGGTCGGGCGCTCGGCACCGGCGGCTCTGCGCGCGCGGCCTCGACACATGCGGTGCTCGGCACGGGCGGCTCGGCGCGCACGGCTCAGTACGGGTAACGCTCGGCACAGGCGGGCGCGCGGCTCGACACGCGCGGGGCCCGGCGTGCACGGCTCGACACGCGCGGCGCTCGGCGCGCGGGGCCCGGCACGGGCGGTGGCCCGGCACGGGCGGTGGCCCGGCACGGGGGCTGTCTCTTATAAACA
>NZ_SMKG01000254.1 GCF_004348525.1 Micromonospora sp. 15K316
GTGCGGGCGAGGGGGCGCCGGGGACGGTGGTCACGCCCTCGGCCGAGTTCCCGCCGCTGGACCGGGCGGAGCTGGGCGCGTTGCGCCGCATCGGCGAGCGCTGGCACGTACCCGCGGACGGACCTCCGCCGGACCCGGAGCGGCTGCCGCTGGATCCGACGCTCGAACGGAGCCGGGCCGAGCCGGCGCCCGGCCGGTTCGGTCGGCTCGCGCCGATCGCCATGTTCCGGGCGGGCGAGCCGGGCGAGCTGGTGGCGACCGAGCCGGCGAACGCCCCGTCGACGCGGGTGGGTCAGGCGCTGTTCCGCTGCCGGCGGGCGCTGTTCGGCCCGCCACTGACCAGCGCGGCGGTCTTCTACGAGCGGATGCGCAAGCTGGTGGCGCTCCCGGTGCTCTCCTCCGACCTGCTCAGTTCGGTGGCGTACGGGCCGGAGGCGATGCTGGCCGTGCTGGTGCTGGCCGGCAGCACGGCGCTCGGCCTGTCGCTGCCCCTCGCCGCGGTACTGGCCGTGCTGATGGTCGCCGTGGGCCTCTCCTACCGGCAGACCGTGGTCGCCTACCCGCACGGCGCCGGCTCGTACGTGGTGGCCCGGGAGAACCTCGGCGTCCGGCCGGGGCTCCTCGCCGCGGCCGGCCTGCTGGTCGACTACGTGCTGACCGTCGCGGTGTCGGTGGCGGCCGGGGTGCACGCGGTCACCTCGGCGCTGCCCGGGCTGGCCCGGTACACCCCGCTGCTCGGGGTGCTGACCATCGCCGTGCTCCTCGCCGGCAACCTGCGCGGGGTGCGCGCCGCCGGCAACCTCTTCGTCTGGCCCACGTACGCCTTCGTCCTCGCGCTGCTCGCCGTGCTCCTGGTCGGCTACGCGCGGGCCGGGGCTCGCGGCTTCGAACCGCTCCCGCCGCCGGCGGCGCCGGCCGCCGAGGGGCTGGGGCTGCTGCTGGTGCTGCGTGCCTTCGCGTCGGGCGCGGTGTCGATGACCGGCATCGAGGCCGTGTCGAACGCCGTTCCGGTGTTCCGCCCACCCGAGTGGCGGAACGCCCGCACGACGCTCAGCTGGATGATCGGGATCCTGGTCGTGCTCTTCGTCGGGCTCACCGTGCTGATCCACCTGAACGGGCTGGTGCCGACCCCGGAGAACACCCTGCTCTCCCAGCTCGCCCGGGCGACGTTCCCCACCGGCCCCTGGTACGCGCTGGTGCAGGCGGCCACCGCGCTGATCCTGCTGCTGGCCGCGAACACCGCGTTCAACGGTTTCCCCCGGCTGCTCTTCTTCATGGCCCGGGCCGGGCACGCGCCGCGCCGGTTCCTGCACATGGGGGACCGGTTGGCGTTCAGCAACGGGCTGGTCGCGCTCGCGGTCACGGCGGGCGCGGTCTTCATCGCGTTCCGCGGCCGCACCGAGGGGCTCATCCCGCTCTACGCGGTCGGGGTCTTCCTCGCCTTCACCCTCTCGCAGGCCGGCATGGTGGTGCACTGGCACCGGCGGCGGGACCGGGGGTGGAGCCGGCGGGCGGCCGTCAACCTGCTCGGCGCCGTCCTCTCCGGTCTGGTGCTGGTGACGGCCGCGATCACCAAGTTCGCGGAGGGCGCCTTCGTGGTGGTCGTCGCCGTCCCGCTGCTGGTGCTCGCCTCGCTCGCCATCCACCGGCACTACCGGAGGCTGCACCGGTCGCTGGCGCTGCGCGCGCCGCCGGACGGTCGGCGCTCCGGACCGCCGCCCGCCGCCGCGTCGCTGCGCGGAACCGCCGGACCGGCGGCGTCCGTCGAGGCGCAGGAGCTTCCGCAGCAGGTACGGCACCTGGTGGTGGTGCCGGTGGCCCGGCTGAACCGGGCGTCGCTGCGGGCACTGGCGTACGCGGCGTCGCTGCGCCAACCGACCCTCGCCGTGCACATCGCCCCCGAGGACCCCGAGGCGGACCGTTTCCGGGAACAGTGGGTGGCCTGGGGAGACCACGTGCGGCTGGAGACGATCGTGTCGCCGTACCGGACCGCGATCGGGCCACTCGCCCACTACCTGGAGGCGCTGCACGTCTCCCGTCCCGACGTGCTGCTCACCGTCGTCGTGCCCGAGGTGGTGGTGCGGCGGCCGTGGCACCGGCTGCTGCACAGCCGGGCCGAGCACCGGCTGCGGCGTGCCCTTCGAGCGCTGCCCGGCGTGGTGGTGACGAGCCTGCCCGTGCATCTGGCCGAGTAGACGATCCGGTCAGTACCGGTCCGGCCGGGTGTCGGCCCGGCGGAGCCCCTTGAGCACCTGGCGCGCCCACGCCAGGTTTGCGCACCCGTCGTCGCCACACCGCCGGCACGCACCGTGGGCGTGGTGCTCCCGGATGATCCCCTTGGCCAGCAGCGGCAGCCACTGCGCCCGGGACAGCTCCTGCTCGATCAATCGGACCTCCGCAGAACGGGCAGGCCCGGCCACCGAACCCCGTTCAGGCAGCCGGACCGCTCACCGAGTCGGCCCCAGCCGGTTGCTGTTCGTGCGGGCCCACACCGGAGACAGTGCCCTGCCACACTCGACAGTGTCAAATATGACAGCTGTCATCTGTGACAGTTTCGAGTTGCATAGCTTCGATGCATGGTCCGCAGACTGTACGGCAGCGCCGAGCTACAGGAACGCCTCGGCGTCTCCCGAGCGCGCATCGTGCAGATCACTGGCCGCCCCGACTTCCCGCCGCCCTTCGATCGCCTGGCCGGGGGAGCGGTGTGGTTGGTCGAAGACGTGGAAGCGTGGATCTCCGAGCACCGGCCGTGGCAGGCGCAGGGCACCAACCCGGACGAGAGCTGAGAAAGGCCCGGACCGTCAGGTCCGGGCCGTAGCTGACCGGGTGCACCGCAGCGGAGGCGCACCCGGTCAACCGGGGTACCGATCAGGCGTTAGTCGCGGACGCGGGTCAGGGGCGCTGGCCCACCTCGTCCACGACGGCGACCTCCAGCATGGCCGACGTGCCGGCCGTGCCGAGGAAGGTGTGGCTCTCCTCGTCGAAGACGAGCACACCGGACTTGCCCTCGTGCGACCAGGCGATCCCGATGCCCGGCCGCCCCGCGCCGTCCTGGACGTCCGGTACGACCGTGAGCCCGGGGATCCGCGCGGCCGCCTCGAAGAGCGCTGCCCGCACCCGGGGGCGCAGGTACTTCGACGCGAGGAGGTCGTGGACGTCCTTGCCCAGGGCGTTCGAGTCGCCCGGCTCACCCCGGTAGTTCTCGTTCAGGTGGTCGAGCATCGCGTCCGGGTCGGTCGGCAGGTCGGGCAGGTAGGCCGGGCTCGGCGTGCACGGCTCGGTCTGCCGTGGGTCCATCCGGCCACCCTTCGTCACGGCCGCCCGCCCGTCGCGGCAACCCGGCAGCGGGGTGTTCTCGTCGTCGGTTGCGGGCGTCTGCCGGAGCAGCCCGTCGTGCGTACCGTCCACCGACAGCCAGGACTCGTCAGTCGAGGCGCCGGAGCGGGTCTTCGTGTAGATGAACTGGTCGGGGCGAGGCTCGACGTCCGGGAGCTGGAGCGCCGCGGCCGCCGCGCCGTGCAGGACCTGCGTCGCCTCCGCGTGGGCGGCCGGGACCTGGCCGCCGATCCGGTCGGGAACCAGCACGAGCACGGCGGCGAGAGCCGCCGCGACGCCGGCCGTCGCCCAGCCGGCGACCAGGAGACGCCGCACCCGCCGGGTACGCCGTGCCGGACGCCGCGGGAGTTCGCCGCCGGGCTGCTCCGCGCCCATCGCGGCGACGAGCCGATCACGGGCGGGCGTGAGGTCACCGGAGTTCGGGAGCGGGGCGTTCCCGCTCAGCTCCCGGACCAGCCGAATGTCATCCATTGCTGAGGCTCTCCTCGAAAGTCGTGCTGGGATCGGTTTCACCCAGCGCCTGGCGGACCTTGCGACGGGCGCGATTCAGTCGGGAGCGGACGGTGCCGACCGGGATCGCCAGGGCCGCCGCCACCTGCTCGTAGGTCAGCTCCTCCCAGGCGATCAGGAGCAGGACGTCCCGATCGCCGGGGGAGAGCTCGGCCAGCGCCCCGGTCAGCAACCGGCGAAGCGACCGGGCCGTCACGTCGGCGTCGATCCGGTCGGCGGGGAAGTCCTCGCCCCGATCCGCGGCGAGGGCCTGCCGGAGGCGGTACTCGCGCACCTCGTCGCGCCGGTGCTGACCGACGAGGTTGGTCGCGATCCCGTACAGCCACGGCCGGGCGTCGGGCCGCTGCGGGTCGTACTGCCGCCGTTTGCGGAACGCGGTGAGGAACGTCTCGGCCACCAGGTCGTCGGCCGTCTCCCGGCCCAACCGACGAGCCAGATACCGATGAATGTGGGAGGCGTGCCGGTCGAAGATGACGGCGAAGCGGTCCGGATCCCGCGCCGACCTCCCGATGATGGTCGCGTCGTCCTCCATGTCGACGACGATCCCGCCTTGCCCTGTCCGATGCATACGCGACCTTTCGTGGGCGCTGAGGGTTCATCCGGTTATCAGCAGAACGCCCACAGAGGGTTCACGACGGATCCTCGGTACGGTTCCCTCCACTGCGGGCTTGCCCGGCGTCTGCCCGGGTGAGGAGGGCGAGTTGACGACTGAGGACCGGGCCCGGGCCGGCTTCGCCGACTTCGTGCGGGCCGAGAACGCCGGGCTGACCAGGTTCGCGTACCTGCTCACCGGCGACCGGCTGGCGCTCGGCGGACGAGGCGGTGGCGCTGGTGGCTGCTCGGCGCGGCGGCGCTGGCCGTTCCGCTGCTCGCCCTGCTCCGCCAGTGGCGGCCGGCGCACCGGGACGCGCCCACGGCCGGGCGGTCACACGTCGTGGACCGGGAGCACGCGGGTGACCGGGGCGGAGTCGCCGAGCGCGGCCCGTAGCGCGAGCCGCTCCGGGTCGGCCAGGAAGCTCTCCAGACCCTCCGGGGCGATGAAGCGGATGACGTGCACCTCCTCGCGGCCGTCGTCGGTGCGCAGCCGCCGCTCCAGCCGGCCACCGTGCCGGCCGAGCAGGGCGAGCACCGCGTCCTCGTACCGCTGCCCGGCTTCGACGTCGGGCAGCTCGACAAGCGCGACCAGCCGCACCGTGCCGGCCGGGTCGGCGACCAGCGACTTCCAGAAGTGGTGGTCGACGTGGCCGCCGGGGATGCCGTCCCGGATGCCGGTGTCGGTGTAGCCGTGCCGCCGGTAGAAGCCCGGCGCCTGGAACGAGAACGACGACACGGAGATCTCGGTGCGGCCCCGGTTCCGGGCCTCCTCCTCGGCCGCCCGCAGCAGCCGGCCGCCCCAGCCGTCGCGGCGCCGGTCCGCCCGGACCCAGACGGTGTTGATGCCGGCCCGCCCGCCCCAGGTCCACCCGGTCAGGCCGGCGATCAGTTCGCCGCCGTCGTCGGTGACCCGGACGGAGAGCCCCGCCTCGTCGCCCGCCCCGGTGGCGGCGTTGTTGAAGGCGGTCAGCTCCCGGTCGATGCGCTCGGTCAACTCGGCGTCCTCGCCGGCGACGTGCAGGACCGGCCCGGTGGTGGTGTCGTTCCCCGTCGTCATGGCGCGGAGTATGGCAGCGACGGGGTGCCCGAGGCAGACCCCATTGCGGGTCAGTCGTCGAGACCGACGGCCTTGGCGCTGGCCGTCCAGAGCCGCGCGGCCAGCCGCGGGTCGGCCGCCTTGCGCAGCGGACGACGCAGCCGCCGGTTGTAGTAGTAGGCCCCGTTGCGGAGCCGCCCCGGATCGGAGTTGACCAGCCAGAGCAGCGTCTCCGCGCCCTTCTCCGGGCTGCGGAACGGCAGCAGGCGCATGCCGGCCGCGACCAGCCGGCTCTCGTTGCCGAACCGGGTCCGCACCACGCCCGGGTGGAAGCAGTGCGCGTGGACGTCCGACCAGCGCCGGGCCGCCTCGGCGGTGAAGAGGATGTTCGCCTGCTTGCTGGTGCCGTACGCGGTCAGGGCCCGGTAGCGGCGCAGCGGAAGGTTGAGGTCGCTCGGGTCCAGCGCGCCGCTGCGGTGCGCGCCGGAGGCGGTGACCACCATCCGGCCGACCCGGTCCCGCAGCAGGTTGCTGAGCAGGAACGGCGACAGATGGTTGGCCTGGATGGAGAGTTCGAAGCCGTCGACAGTGGTGACCGGCTGGAGCACTATCGCTCCGGCGTTGTTCACCAGCACGTCGATCCGGTCGTACGCCGCCCGCAGCTTCTCGGCGAGCCGGCGTACGTCGTCGAGCACCGCGAAGTCGGCCCGGAACAGCTCGGGCGTCTCCCCGGAGGCGTCCCGGACCTGGCTCCCGGCGGCCTGCAGGCGGGCCGGGTCACGTCCGACCAGTACCACCTGGTCGCCCCGGCGCGCCAGGTCGACGGCGGCCGCCCGGCCGATGCCCGAGCTGGCGCCGGTCACCACCACCAGGCGACGCCCAGTGAGATCTTCCACAGCTCCGTTCACCGCGGTCATGGCGCGAGGTTACCGTGGCGTAACTCCCTTTGGGATCGTCACGTATCGAACTTCGTCGGCAGCACGCCGCGCGGGAAGGAGCCATCCATGGCCGCTCTCGGTCGACCCCGCAGGTCTTGCCTCGCGGTGCCGGGTTCCAGCGTCAAGATGCTCGGCAAGGCCCAGGGGCTCCCGGCCGACCAGGTCTTCCTCGACCTGGAGGACGCGGTCGCGCCGCTGGCGAAGCCGGACGCCCGCAAGAACATCGTGGCCGCGCTCAACGAGGGCGACTGGGTCGGCAAGACCCGGGTGGTACGGGTCAACGACCTCACCACCCCGTGGACCTACCGGGACGTCATCGACGTGGTCGAGGGTGCGGGCGCCAACCTGGACTGCGTGATGCTGCCGAAGGTGCAGAACGCCGAGCAGGTGCACTGGCTGGATCTGCTGCTCACCCAGATCGAGAGGACGCTCGGCCTGGAGGTCGGCCGGATCGGCATCGAGGCGCAGATCGAGAACGCCGCCGGCCTGGTCAACGTGGACGCCATCGCGGCCGCCTCGCCTCGGGTGGAGACGATCATCTTCGGCCCGGCCGACTTCATGGCGTCGATCAACATGAAGTCGCTGGCGGTCGGCGCGCTGATCCCGGACTACCCCGGCGACCCGTACCACTACATCCTGATGCGGATCCTGATGGCCGCCCGGATGCACGACAAGCAGGCCATCGACGGGCCGTTCCTGCAGATCCGGGACGTGGACGGGTTCCGTGAGGTGGCCCGGCGTTCGGCGGCGCTCGGCTTCGACGGCAAGTGGGTCCTGCACCCGGCCCAGATCGAGGCGGCGAACGAGGTCTACTCGCCGGCGCAGGCCGACTACGACCACGCCGAGTTGATCCTCGACGCCTACGAGCACTACACCTCGGAGGCGGGTGGCCGGCTCGGCGCGGTGATGCTCGGCGACGAGATGATCGACGAGGCGTCCCGGAAGATGGCCCTGGTGATCGCCGCCAAGGGGCGGGCTGCCGGGATGACTCGTACCTCCTCGTTCACCCCACCCGTGGAGTGACCGGCTGTCGTGCCGTCCGGGGGAGTCCCGGACGGCACGACAGCTGCCGAGGACTGGGCCCACGTCGCGGAGATCGGGAGCGCGCACGCGCGGCACCCCGATCGAGGCCAGGTGGGTCGAGGCGCGCGACGGTCAGCTGCTCTGGTTGGCCGCGATGATGATCGCCACGATGATGACGATCGTGGCGAGCACCGCGATCCCCGTGGAGATCCAGCCCATGATGATGCCGGCGTTCGCCATGCCTTCGCCGCTCTCGCCCCGCTCGCGGATCTGGCGCTTGGCGATGTGGCCGAGGATCGCGCCGACGACGCCGATGATGCCGCCGACGCCGTAGCCGCAGAGGCCCATGATTCCGGTGATGCCGACGACCATCGCGGCGACCGCCATCCCGTTCGTGGCGGGCACGGGCGCGGCCGGGTAGCCGTAGCCCGGGTAGCCCGGCGGCTGGCCGGGCTGGGCGTACGGGGCGGCGGCGGGCGGTTGCGGCGCGCCGTACGGGTGCTGAGCGGCGTACGGGTCGGCCGGGACG
>NZ_SMKG01000255.1 GCF_004348525.1 Micromonospora sp. 15K316
GGCGAGGGCCGTGGGGGCGGCCTCGGCGAGGGTGCGGAGCAGGGTCGTGCGGGAGACGCGCGCCTCGTCCGGGTCCGCCTCGTGGGCGTACGCGAGTCCCGGGTCGACCAGCTGCACGGCGTGCACCAGCAGGTCGCCGGTGAGCAGCAGCCGCTCCTCGCCCTGATCCACGAGCACGCACTGGTGCCCGGGGGTGTGTCCGGGCGTCGGCAGCAGCCGTACGCCCGGCCCGATCGAGGCTTCGCCGTCGACCTCCCGCAGCTGGCCGGCGGCGCGCAACGGCTCGACCAGCCCCGCCCGCAGCTGCGGGTTGACCCGGTCGACGGCGGTCACCTCGGCGCGTTGGAGCAGGTACGTGGCATTGCGGAAGTACGGCGTGCCGGGGGAGCCGGTGACCGCCCAGCCGACGTGATCGGTGTGCAGGTGGGTCAGTGCCACCGTGCCGACGTCCGCCGGGTCGATGCCGGCGGCGGCGAGCTCGGCGGGGAGGTGGCCCGGCACCGGCGCCCAGCTCGCGGCGGGGGAGCCCGCCGGGCCGATCCCGGCGTCGACCAGGGTGACCAGTCCGTCCCCGACCCGGATCGCGAAGCAGCGGAATCGCAGCCACCAGCGCCCGTCGGCGGTCACCGCGGCCGGATCACGCCGGTCGGCCTCTCGCCACTGCTCCGCCGTGGCGGCCGGGAACGCCGCCGCGCGGGGCTCGAAGAACGGGCCCTCGCCGTCGGTGATCGCGGTGACCGTGATAGACCCGAGGCTGCGGCTCAGCGGCATCGGGCGATGATGCCACTGATCTCCCGTGCCGGCCGCGAATTTCCCCTCTGCCGAGGCCGGCTGGGGGGTGCCGGCGAGTTTCCAGTACGCTCGTACTGCTTGAGCACGTGTCCCCCGAGAGGAGCGCCGGCCGATGGCGAAGATCAAGGTAAACAACCCGGTCGTGGAGCTCGACGGCGACGAGATGACCCGGATCATCTGGAAGCAGATCCGGGAGCAGCTGATCCTGCCCTACCTCGACGTCGACCTGCACTACTACGACCTGTCGATCCAGCACCGCGACGAGACCGACGACCAGGTCACCGTCGACGCGGCCAACGCCATCAAGGAGCACGGCGTCGGCGTGAAGTGCGCGACGATCACCCCGGACGAGGCCCGGGTGGAGGAGTTCGGCCTCAAGAAGATGTGGCGGTCGCCGAACGGCACGATCCGGAACATCCTCGGCGGCGTCGTCTTCCGCGAGCCGATCATCATGTCGAACGTGCCGCGCCTGGTCCCCGGCTGGACCAAGCCGATCATCATCGGCCGGCACGCCCACGGCGACCAGTACAAGGCCACCGACTTCGTCGTGCCCGGCCCCGGCAAGGTGACCGTCACCTACACCCCGGCGGACGGCTCCGCCCCGGTGGAGATGGAGGTCGCCAACTTCGCCGGCGGCGGTATCGCCATGGGCATGTACAACTTCGACGAGTCGATCCGCGACTTCGCGCGGGCTTCCTTCCGCTACGGCCTGGACCGCAACTACCCGGTCTACCTGTCGACCAAGAACACGATCCTGAAGGCGTACGACGGCCGGTTCAAGGACCTCTTCGCCGAGGTCTTCGAGAACGAGTTCAAGGCCGAGTTCGACGCCGCCGGCCTCACCTACGAGCACCGGCTGATCGACGACATGGTCGCCGCCGCGCTCAAGTGGGAGGGCGGCTACGTCTGGGCCTGCAAGAACTACGACGGTGACGTGCAGTCCGACACCGTCGCGCAGGGCTTCGGCTCGCTCGGCCTGATGACCTCGGTGCTGCTCTCCCCGGACGGCCGCACCGTCGAGGCCGAGGCGGCGCACGGCACGGTCACCCGGCACTACCGGCAGTGGCAGAAGGGCGAGAAGACCTCGACCAACCCGATCGCGTCGATCTACGCCTGGACCCGTGGCCTGGCCCACCGGGGCAAGCTGGACGGCACCCCGGCGGTGACCGAGTTCGCCAACACGCTGGAGCAGGTCATCGTCGACACCGTCGAGGGCGGCCAGATGACCAAGGACCTCGCGCTGCTGATCTCGCGCGACGCCCCGTGGCTGACCACCGACGAGTTCATGAACGCGCTCGACGAGAACCTGGCGCGCAAGCTCGCCGCCTGATCTCGGCCAGCAACAACGGAGCCCGCCGGCATCGCGCCGGCGGGCTCCGTCGTACCCGGGGGAGGATTTTCCGTCACTCCACTCGGCGCGCCTCGTTGACCTGGGTGGACGAGATGCCAGTCGCGTCCAGGAAGGTTGACCGCGGTGACCGCGCGGCACGAGTGCCGATCAGCCAGCCTTCCCGGCTGTCGTGCACAGCCAGCCGTCCCTTCCCTGCGGGGGGCCCTGTCCCGGGCCCCCCGCGCCCTGTTCGGGCAACGTCAGGCGCGCCGTCGGGAAGCTTCTCGTGCCCGAGCCGGGGCGCGTGCGCTCAGGCGGCGCGGAGGAGTTCGGCGGCGCGCTCCGGTGCGATGTCGTTGATGAAGGTGCCCATGCCGGACTCCGAGCCGGCCAGGTACTTCAACTTGTCCTTCGCCCGGCGGATGCTGAACAGCTGAAGATGCAGGTGGCCGAGCTCACGGTCGATCCGCACCGGCGCCTGGTGCCACGCCGCGATGTAGGGCATGGGCATGTCGAAGAGCCCGTCGAACCGGCGCAGCAGGTCCAGGTAGAGCGGCCCGAAAGCGTCCCGCTCGGCGTCGTCCAGCGCGGGGATGTCCGGCACCGGCCGGTTCGGGGCCACGTGCACCTCGAACGGCCAGCGGGCGGCCGCCGGGACGTACGCCGTCCAGTGCTCGTTGGCCAGGACCACCCGCTCACCGGCGGCCCGCTCGGCGGCGAGCACGTCGGCGTAGAGGTTGCCGCCGCCGGTGCGCTCGGCGTGCCGGCGCGCGGCGGTGAGCATCGTCCGGGTCCGCGGGGTGACGAACGGGTACGCGTAGATCTGACCGTGCGGGTGGTGCAGGGTCACCCCGATCTCCACGCCCCGGTTCTCGAAGCAGAACACCTGCTCCACGCCGGGTAGCTCGCCGAGGGCCACGGTCCGGTCGGCGAGCGCCTCGATCACCGTGCGGACCCGGGTGGGGGAGAGGCTGGCGAAGGAGGCGTTGTGGTCGGAGGTGAAGCAGACCACCTCGCAGCGGCCCAGGCCCGGCCGGACCGGCGTGAACGGAGTGATCTCCGCGGGGGTGTCGGCGACCCGGCCGCTCAGGGACGGGAAGCGGTTCTCGAAGACCACCACGTCGTAGTCGGGCGCCGGGATCTCGGTGAGCCGGTCACCCAGCGAGGGGTCGAGCGGGCACTGGTCCGCCGGCGGCAGGAAGGTGCGGGTCTGCCGGTGCACGGCGACCGCCACCCACTCGTCGGTCAGCGGGTCGTAGCGCAGCTGGGACGCGGGCGGCGGAGGTGGCAGGTCCCGCCGGTCCGGCTGGTCGCGGACGGCGTCGTCCCGCTCGTCGAAGTAGATCAGTTCCCGGCCGTCGGCCAGCCGGATCTCGGTGCGCTTCACTCCGCGGCCCCTTCGTTCGTCGGCGTGCCCGTCGCCGTCACCGTCACCAGTTCGCCCACGTGTTCGCCGAGCACCCGGCGTGCCTCGGGCGGCAGCCTCTCGTCGCTGATCAGCACGTGCGCGGCCGACAGCTCGACGATCGAGGAGATGCCGACCGTGCCCCACTTGGAGTGGTCGGCGAGCACCACCAGCCGGTCGGCAGCCGCGACCAGGGCGCGGTCGGTGTCCGCCTCCATCAGGTTGGGCGTGGTGAATCCGGCCCGCTCGCTGATCCCGTGCACGCCGAGGAAGAGCAGGTCGAGGTGGAGCGATCGGATCGCCGCCACGGCCAGCGGCCCGACCAGCGCGTCGGAGGGTGTCCGCACCCCGCCGGTGAGCACCACGGTCTGGTCCGGGCGTCCGCCGGCGTGCATGACCTCGGCCACCGGGAGCGAGTTGGTCACCACGGTCAGCCCGGGCACGTCCACCAGCCGGCGGGCGAGCTCGGCGGTGGTGGTGCCGGCGGAGAGCGCGACGGCCGCACCCGGGCGGACCAGCTGCGCCGCCCGGTCGGCGATGGCCGCCTTCTCGGCCGGCTGCCGGACCGACTTCGCCCGGAAGCCCGGTTCGTCGGTCGAGCCCGGCCCGGCCACCGTGGCGCCGCCGTGCACCTTGGCCAGCAGGCCGCGCTCGTGCAGCGACTCCAGGTCGCGCCGGATGGTCATGTCCGAGACGCCGAACTCGGCGGCCAGTTCGCTGACGCGCACGCCGCCCGCCGCGCGGACCCGCTCCAGGATGGTCGCCTGCCGTTGCTGCGCCAGCATCCGCCGCCCCTCCCGGCCACTCACGTACTCTCACGTGGTCAAACGTGTTCCAACAAGAATGAACATTAGCGCGTGTCCGGAACCGGTGGAAGGAACGGGGTGGCCCCGGGCCGCGTGGTGACCCACCGCTCACCGGACGCGCGTGATCAGGGCTGCCACGGCAGCCCGGCCGGCTCCACCGGCGCAGCCGCCCGGAGGAGGACCGGGCGGCCCCGCGCCCACCCGGGACGCGGGGCTCAGAGAGGTGGCAGCTTGGGTTCGACCCAGCCGGTCTCGGTGAGGTGGTGCAGCACCGTCTGGACCGCCTCGTCCACGGCCAGCTCGCTCGTGTCCAGCACCAGGTCGGCGTCGGTCGGCTCCTCGTACGGGTCGTCGACGCCGGTCATCCCGGTGAGCAGGCCGGCGCGCGCCCGGGCGTACAGGCCCTTGCGGTCACGCCGTTCGCAGACCTCGAGCGGGGTGGCGACGTGCACCAGCACGAACCCCGCCCCGGCCGCGAGCGCCATCTCCCGGGCGGTCGCCCGGGCCGCCGCGTACGGGGCGATCGGGCAGCAGATGGCGACCCCTCGATGCCGGGCGATCTCGGCGGCGACCCAGCCGATCCGGCGCACGTTCAGATCCCGGTCCGCCTTGTCGAACCCGAGCCCCGCCGAGAGCTCCCGCCGCACCACGTCACCGTCGAGCAGGGTGACCGTACGCTCGCCGCCTTCGCGCAGCGCGTCCGAGAGCCCCCGGGCGACTGTCGACTTGCCCGAGCCGGAGAGCCCGGTCAGGAAGACCACGAGGCCGCGGTAGCGGCGGGGCGGGCGCGCCCGGGCCAGCTCCCGGGCGACCGCCGGCGGGGTGTGCCACTCGGGCAGCGGGAAACCTCGGTCCAGCAGATCGTCGATCTCCGCCTGGGTCAGCGCCAGCCGCCGGTTGCGCGGCGGGATGTCCTCCCGCCAGCGCCACTGCCCGTCCCGACTGTCGTAGGCCAGCTCGCGCGGCACCAGCACCCGTAGCCCGGCCCCGGAGAGCATCTCGCCGGTGGAGAGCAGGTGGGTCACCCCGTACGCGGCGGAGACCCGGGCCCGCAGCAGAGCGTCGCTGATCTCGTCCCGGCGTCGGGAGAGCGGCACGGTGACCAGAGTCGCCGGTGGCATCCGGTCCCGGGCGGCGAAGACGGCGCGTACCAGCGACTCGGGCGGGAGCCCCCCGGGCCCGTCCTCGCCGACGGGGATCAGGACGAGCAGGTGCGCGCCGAGGGTGCGGGTGGCGTGCGCGATCTGGGCGAGCTGCGGCCGGTGCAACGGGCGGTCGGCGATCACCCCGAGCACCCGGCCGGGTGGCAGCAGCGCCCGCACCTCCTCCGGGGTGCGGCGCAGCCGCTGGAACGGCCCGTGGCCGCCGTCACCCAGCCGGCGCAGGGTGCCTCCGACCCCGGCCACCCCGTCGCGGACCGGCCACGCGTCGGTCACGTCCAGCGCGGCCACCGGAGCGCCCTCGCCGTCGGTGAGCACCAGCGCCCGGCGTGCCGGATCACGTGGATCGAGCCCCTGGGCGAGCGCCGTCGGCACCTGGAGGGTCACCGCGACCTGCCACGGGGTGCCGTCGGCGAGCCGGGCCCGCCGGCTGACGGAGACCAGGTCGGCGCGCGTCATGAAGCCGGTGAGCGGGGCGTACGCCCCGGTCAGCAGCAGCTCAAGGTCGGCCAGCTCCCCCGGACGCGGCGTGTACGCCGGCGCGTCGCGGAGCAGCTCGTCGGGCAGCACCCACCCGTTGCTCATCACACCCCCACTCGCTGATCGGCACACAGTTTCGCAGCAGACCGGCGATCGGTCGAGGGTGCCACTCCACGAGGGAACCTCAGGGGGCCGTCCCGGCGCCGCGCCGGCGCACGCCGGTCAGCCGCGTCGGCCCCGCAGCGCGGGCCGGGCGAGCAGGTCGGCCGGTACGCGGCGACGGACGGCCTGGCGCAGCCGGAAGAGGAACGCGGTCTCGTCCACGACCCGCGGCACCGCCCCGTCGGCGGCGCACCGGATCAACAGTGGCAGGCGGACGTCCTGCGTCCGGGCCAGGCTGGTCACCCGCGCCTTGAGCCGCCAGGTGCCGGCCGTGCGGCCGGCGTTGACCGTCCGGTAGTCCACAGTCACCGTCGCCCGGTGGACGGCGTGCGTGCTCCCGTCCGGCCCGACCACCCGTTCGACGGTCGACGTCACGGCAGGAAGACCTCGTCGCCCGCCTCCTGGTGGCGGGCCACGACGTCCACCCGGCCCGCACGAGGGCCGTCGTCACGTCGCGCAGCTGCGGGGGGACGTCCGCCACCGGCAGCACGAGCAGGTCCCGGTCGCCGTCGCGGCCGGCGGCGACGGGTCCGTCGTCGGACTCCAGCCAGGCCCCGACGGTGACGGTCAGGGTGGTGCCGGCGAGGGCGTGGCGCTCGATGCGCGCGGCGGCGCGCAACGTCCCCTCCCACTCGGCGAACCGGCGCAGGTCCGCCGACCGCCCCTGCTCGGCGAGGTGGGCGACGACGCGGTACATCGGTGGCAGTCCGGCGGCCACCCCCGGGGCGAACCGCTCCCGGATGATGTCGCGGACCTCCGCGGCCACCTGCCCCGCCCACTCCGGCGGCGCCTCCAGCAGCCGCCGGCCGCGCAGCCGGTCGAGCATCTGGTGGCGCAGCCAGCGCCGGTGCAGCCGATCCCGCAGCGGGCCGGGCTCCACGTGCGCGTCGACGATGTCCAGGGCCTCCCGCAGCGCCGTGTAGTACTCCCGCGGGTCCAACCGACCGGCCGTCACGTTCCCGCTGTCGTCCCGGCGGTCGTGGTGGTAGCAGGTGTAGTCGGAGAGCACGCACGTCCGCTTCGACAGCAGGTACGCCCGGACGACCATGCGGTGGTCCTCCAGACGTCGTGGCCACCCCTCGGGAAAGCGCAGCTCGTGCTCGTCGAGGAACCCCCGACGGAACATCTTGTGACAGGTCAGGCTGTCCATCAGCGGCGCGTTCGCCAGGGTCGCGTCGGACCGGTTGCGCCGGAACAGCTCGCGGGGCACCCCCCGATCCCCGTGCCCCGCCATCCGGCCGATCACCACGTCGGCGCCGTTCGCGGCGCCGTAGTCGTACATCCGCTCGAGCGCCTCGTCGCCGAGCCAGTCGTCGTCGTCGACGAACATCACGTACTCGCCCCGGGCGTGGGCGACCCCGACGTTGCGGGGGCGCGACGGCCAGCCCGAGTTGTCGAAGCGCACCACCCGCAGATGCGGGTGGGCGGCGGCCAGCGCGTCCAGCCGGGCCGGTGTCTCGTCGGTCGATCCGTCGTCGACGAAGACGGCCTCGAACTGCGACGCCGGCATCGACTGCCGCAGCAGCGAGTCGACGAGCTTCTCGATGTGCGGGCCGCTGTTGTGTGCGGGCACCACGACGCTCACCTTGAGGGACTCGCTCGTGCCGTCGATCATCTCTCTCCCCGCGCTCGTGCCTGCCGGACCGTCGGCGATCCGGCCGGAATCGATACGACCGTGCATGGGACTCCGTCACTGCCCCAAAGGTTCCCTCATGACCGGTCTCCTTAGGGGGCGGGTGGGTCAGGATCAGGG
>NZ_SMKG01000256.1 GCF_004348525.1 Micromonospora sp. 15K316
GCAACAAAAAGTTGCCAAAGGAATCCAAACCAGAAGATCCCGAAGAATCAACCAGTCCGGGGTATAAATCAATTTGGCACTGGCTTATCAAACACCCTGTTGAGTTCTCAAAGAACAACCACACACCGATCAGAAGCTCCGCTCTGCGGAACCCCGTCTCGGGGCAACCGTTCCAACCTACCCGACCCGAACTTCGCCGTCAATCTCGGTCTGAGATGATCAACTAGTTGGTCGGACCCACGCCGACGCACGCCCAATTCAGGCGGTCGTTGCTGTCGTGGGAAACCGCAGACCGGCCGATCGCCGCTTCGCGGCCATCCGCCCGGCTCCTGCCGGCTTCAGTACTTTACCCGGTCGGCTTCGCGTCCGCAACTCCGAATTTCCGGAGTGTTTCCGCACCGCCCGACCAGCCTCGCTCGGCGTTCCCGCCACGAGCCTGGCGCCCGTTCTCGGCCGGTTTGTCCGGCCTCCCCCGTGCAGAGAGAAAGTTACGCGGACGGACCGTAGAAGGCAAATCAACGCCGGTCACTGTCCGTGAAGAGCGCCCGGAACGCCGGCGGGCGACCCTCGAAAATCCTCGACGGCGACCGTCGATCACGCTTGCGCCCGGTCCCACCGAGCGGTGCTCCGCCGGCCGCGGCGCCCTGCGCGACGGCGCCCCGCCGGACGCACTTGGATGACTGCCCCATGCGGCCCTGCTCCCGGGCACCGATACGTGCCAGAGTGTCTGTCATGGATGTCGACTCCGGGCCGTCCGCCGCCCCGCTCGCCGAGGAGGCGGTGCTCGGGCTCCTCCTGCCGTTCTGGCAGCTGGTGATCGGCGCCTTCGTCCTCGTCGTCGTCGTGCTGTCGGTCGGCCGGCTGGCTCGGCGAGGCCCTTCCCGGATGACCACCGCACTGGTGGTGACCGCGGCCGCGATCGCGGGCTTCGCCTTGGTGGGAGTGCTGCTGCAGGGGTGAGCCGGTCAGAGTCGTCGGTTGGCCAGACTCGGCAGCTCGGCGCGGATGGCGGCGAGCCGGTCGAGATCCAGATCGGCGAAGGCCACGCCGGAGCCGTCCGGTACCTGGCTGAGCACCGTCCCCCAGGCGTCGACGACCATGCTGCGCCCGAAGCAGCTCCGCCCGGGCTCGTGGTCACCGATCTGCCCGGCGGCCACGACATAGCACTGGTTCTCGATCGCGCGGGCGCGCAGCAGCACCTCCCAGTGGTCGCGACCGGTGTGCAGCATGAACGCGGCGGGGACCACGAGCACCTGGGCGCCGCCCTCGGTCGCGAGCCGGCGGTAGAGCTCCGGAAAGCGCAGGTCGTAGCAGATCGACAGGCCGACACGTACGCCGTCGACGGTCACCACCACCGGCTGATCCCCCGGCGCCACCGTCGCCGACTCCCGGTACGAGACCCGGCCGGGGATCTCCACGTCGTACAGGTGGATCTTCCGGTAGCTGGCCGCGAGCGCGCCCGTGCGGTCGAAGACCAACGACGTGTTCCAGGTGCGCTCCGGGTCCGGGCCGGCCTCGTGAAAGGAACCGGCGATCACCCAGATGCCCAGCCGGCGCGCGACGCCGGCGAAGAACTCGCCGACCTCCCCGTCGATCGGCTCCGGCGGGGGCATGCCCGCCCCGGGGCCGAGGTAGTCGACGTACTCCGGGAGGAGCGCGAGGTCGGCGCCGCCGGCCGCGGCGCGCTCCAGCAACTCCTCCGCGGCGGCGAGGTTGGCCTTACGGTCCTCGCCCGTGTTGAGCTGGCAGACGGCGACGCGCATGAGCCTCAGCGTACGGGGAGCACGGCCCGCCGGACAGGGTCGGTGCGCCGGCCGATCCGGGCACCGGCCCCGGTGAGCGGGAGCCGCGAGCTCAGGCGGACTTCTCCTCGCGGTCCCGGCGGGCACGCCGGCCGGTGAACTCCCGCGGCACGATCGTCGGGTTGACGTTCTCGAGCACCACCTCACGGGTGATCAGCACCCGTGCGGCGTCCGGGTTGCTCGGCACCTCGTACATCACCGAGAGCAGGACCTCCTCCATGATCGCCCGCAGCCCCCGCGCACCGGTGCCGCGCAGCATGGCCTGGTCGGCGATCGCCTCCAGCGCCGGCTCCTCGAACTCCAGCTCGACGCCGTCCAGCTCGAAGAGGCGCTGATATTGGCGGACCAGCGCGTTGCGCGGCTCGGTGAGGATCCGTACCAGGGCGTCGCGGTCGAGGCTGCGCACACTGGTGATCACCGGAAGCCGGCCGATGAACTCGGGGATCAGCCCGAACTTGAGCATGTCCTCCGGCATGACCTGGCTGAAGATGTCGTCGGTCGAGCGCTCGGAGACGGATCGGAGCCGGGCGCCGAACCCCGTCCCGCCGGACCCGGTGCGAGCCTCGATGATCTGGTCGAGCCCGGCGAAGGCGCCACCGCAGATGAAGAGCACGTTGGTGGTGTCGATCTGGATGAACTCCTGGTGCGGGTGTTTCCGCCCGCCCTGCGGCGGCACGTTCGCGACGGTGCCCTCCAGCATCTTGAGCAGCGCCTGCTGGACCCCCTCCCCGGAGACGTCCCGGGTGATCGACGGGTTCTCCGACTTGCGGGCGATCTTGTCGACCTCGTCGATGTAGATGATGCCGGTCTCGGCGCGCTTGATGTCGTAATCCGCGGCCTGGATGAGCTTGAGGAGGATGTTCTCCACGTCCTCACCCACGTAGCCGGCCTCGGTGAGGGCGGTGGCGTCGGCGATCGCGAACGGGACGTTCAACATCCGGGCGAGGGTCTGCGCCAGGTGGGTCTTTCCGCACCCGGTCGGCCCGAGCAGCAGGATGTTGGACTTCGCCAGCTCGACGGTGTCCGAACCCGGGGCGCCGGCCGCCTCGGCCTGGATGCGCTTGTAGTGGTTGTAGACCGCTACCGAGAGCGCCTTCTTGGCCTGGTCCTGGCCGACGACGTAGTTGTCGAGGAACTGGCAGATCTCCATCGGCTTGGGAAGTTCTTCCCACTTCACCTCGCCGGACTCGGCCAGCTCCTCCTCGATGATCTCGTTGCAGAGATCGATGCACTCGTCGCAGATGTAGACGCCAGGCCCCGCGATGAGCTTCTTGACCTGCTTCTGCGACTTACCGCAGAAGGAGCACTTCAGTAGGTCGCCGCCGTCACCGATCCGTGCCACCTACGTTCTCCCTGCACTCAATCGGCCGGAGGCCCGGCCATGACCTGCGGGGGTCACGCCCCGCCCGTCTCTTGCACCCCGCCGGTCCGACCCAGCGAAGCGGTACAGACCCGACGTTACCCGCTGGCGGAGGTTTCTCCGACCCCCAAAACGGGTGTGTCAGAGGCCGGCCGGGATCGACGCCCCGACCGACCTCTGACCCGGTATTGGTCAGCTGGCGGCGTTGGCGGCCAGCAGGCCCTTCTTACGGCTGGTCAGAATGGTGTCGACCAGGCCGTACTCGCGGGACTCCTCGGCCGTCATGATCTTGTCGCGGTCGATGTCCTTGCGAACCTTGTCGATCGGCTGGCCGCAGTGCCGGGAGAGCATCTCCTCCAGCTGGGTCCGCATCCGCAGGATCTCCCGGGCCTGGATCTCGATGTCCGAGCCCTGCCCGTAGCCGCCCTCGGTGGCCGGCTGGTGGATGATGATCCGCGAGTTCGGCAGCGCCATCCGCTTACCCGGGGTGCCGGCCGCGAGCAGCACCGCGGCGGCGCTCGCCGCCTGACCCAGGCAGACCGTCTGGATGTCCGGCCGGACGTACTGCATGGTGTCGTAGATCGCCGTCATGGCGGTGAACGAGCCACCCGGCGAGTTGATGTACATGATGATGTCGCGGTCCGGGTCGGTGCCCTCCAGCGTCAGCAGCTGGGCCATCACGTCGTTGGCCGACGCGTCGTCCACCTGGACGCCGAGGAAGATGATCCGGTCCTCGAAGAGCTTGTTGTACGGGTTGGACTCCTTGACCCCGTACGAGGTGCGCTCCACGAACGACGGCAGCACGTAGCGGTTGTGCACGGCCGCGAACTGGGGTGGCAAACTCAGGTCGGTCATCGTCAGCTCCTCAGCTCAGAGTCCCGGCACCCTCCGGAACCTGGGTGGCTCCGGTGATGACCTTGTCGATGAAGCCGTAGTCCACGGCCTCCTGGGCGGTGAACCAACGGTCGCGGTCCGAGTCCGCCTCGATCTGCTCGGGGGCCTGACCGGTGTGGTACGAGACCCGCTCCTGGAACATCCGCTTCGTGTAGAGCATCTGCTCCGCCTGGATGGCGATGTCGGCGGCCGTACCACCCACGCCACCCGACGGCTGGTGCATCATGATCCGCGCGTGCGGCAGGGCGTAACGCTTGCCCTTCGTGCCCGCGCAGAGCAGCAGCTGCCCCATCGAGGCGGCCATGCCCATCGCCACGGTCGAGACGTCGTTGTCGATGAACTGCATGGTGTCGTAGATCGCCATACCCGAGTAGACCGAGCCACCCGGCGAGTTGATCCAGAGGTTGATGTCGCGGTCCGGGTCCTCCGCGGCGAGCAGCAGCAGCTGCGCGCAGATGCGGTTGGCGACCTGGTCGGTCACCTCGCTGCCCAGGAAGATGATCCGCTCCTTGAGCAACCGGTTGTAGACCGAGTCGTCGAGGTTGCCAATGTTGTCGCCACCTCGGGCGTCGATCGCCCGGAGCGGCTTCGGTGGGATGTGCATGTCGGTCATGGCAGCCCTTCGCTCTCCGTACCGTCCTACCCGACACTAACCGCTCGGCCGGGCGGCAGAGTCCCGGTCGTGGCACTGTTCGCTCACAGCGCAGCCACCGTCGGGACGTACCCGGAAAAGGGTTTTGGCCGCCGCCCGCCGCAAGCGGCGGACGACGGCCTCACCCGACGATCAGTGCTCGTGGTTGTGGTGCTCGGCCTCGTTGGCGGCCCGCAGCGCGTCGAGGCTGACCTCGTTGCCCGCGGCGTCCTTGATCGTGATCCGCTCCATGATCGAGGAGAGGACCTTCCCGCGCCGGACGTCGCCGTAGACGGCGGGCGCCGTGCCCGAGCGCACCAGCTGGTCGTAGTACTGCTGCGGGGCCATCCCGGCGTGCTGGGCCCGGTGCACGATCTCGTGACCGAACTCGTCGTCCGAGACCTCGACGTTCTCGGCGTCGGCGACGGTGTCCAGCAGCAGCTGGACCTTGACGCCCTGGGTGGCCGCCTCGGTCAGCTCGGTGTCGATCTGCTCCTCGGTCTTCTCCTCCGAGGCGAGGTAGTCCTCCATGGTGGCGCCGATCCGCTCGAGCTGGTCGACCATGGCCTGCTTGCGGCTCGCGACCTCCTCGCGGACGACGCCCTCCGGCGCCGGCACCTCGGCGGCGGCGACCAGCTGCTCCAGGGCCTTGTCCCGGGCGGCGTAGATCTGCTCGACCTGCTTGCCGCGGGTGACCCGCTCGCGCAGGTCGTTGCGGAGCTCCTCGATGGTGTCGAACTCGCTCGCCATCTGGGCGAACTCGTCGTCGAGCTCCGGCAGCTCCTTCTCCTTGACCGTGCGCACGGTCACCGCCACGTCGGCGTCCCGGCCGGCGTAGTCGCCGCCGACCAGCTGGGTGGTGAAGGTCTTGCTCTCGCCGGCCGCGACGCCGACCACGGCCTCGTCCAGGCCCGGGAGCAGCTGCTTGCTGCCGACCTCGTGGGAGATGTTGCTGGCCGAGCCGCCCGGCACGTCCTCACCGTCGACGGTGGCGTGCAGGTCGATCTGGACGTAGTCGCCCTCCTGGGCGGCCCGCTCCACGGTCTTCAGCGTCGCGAACCGCTCACGCAGGTTCTTGACCTGCTCGTCGATCTCGCTGTCGTCGATCTGGAGCTCGTCGACCGTCACCTCGACGGTGGCGAGGTCGGGCAGCGTGATCTCCGGGCGCACGTCGACCTCGGCGGTGAAGTTGAGCGAGTCACCGTCGTTGAACTCGGTGATCTCGACCTCCGGACGGCCGAGGGTCTTCAGGTCGTGCTCGCGGACCGCGGCGAGGATCTGCTGCGGGATGGCCTCCTGCACCGCCTCGTTGAGGACGGTGCCCCGGCCCACCCGCTGGTCGATCACCGCGGCGGGCACCTTGCCCCGGCGGAAGCCGGGAACCTGGACCTGCTGGCCGATCTCCCGGTACGCCTTCTGGAGGCTCGGCTCGAGCTCGACGAACGGCACCTCGATGGCGAGCCGCACGCGCGTCGGGCTCAGAGTCTCGACGGTGCTCTTCACAGGCGTACTCCTTGACGGATCTCAGTTGAGTCTGGGCGTGGATTCAGCCCATCGAGTGTAGGCGAGCCGGCCGGGCGCTCCGGCAGCGCCCGGGAACCGCAGCGGAAAACGGCGGCACCCGGGGGCGACCCGGTCGCGGACGACAGTCGGGGTGGCGGGATTTGAACCCACGGCCCCTCGCTCCCAAAGCGAGTGCGCTACCAAGCTGCGCCACACCCCGTGGCGACGAAGAGTGTATGCCTTCGCGCCCCGGCTCGGGCCTCGGGGCGGACTCCGCCGGGCCCGTTTTCCCCGGAAGTCGCGGTGTCGGCGCGCCGGGACGGCCCGACTCACCCGCAAGTCGAGTCGATCTCGGATGCCCACGCGGCGCGGCGGGCCGGTGCGACTGCGCGCGGCACCGGGACGTTCGGTAGGCTGTCGGGCGCGCCCCGCGTCTCGGGGGCGTACGCGGGCGTAGCTCAATGGCAGAGCTTCAGTCTTCCAAACTGACGGTGCGGGTTCGATTCCCGTCGCCCGCTCCACCCACGAAGGCCCAGGCAGACCGCATGATCGCGGCACCTGGGCCGTTCGCTTCTCCCCCGTGTTCGATCCCCGCGTACCCGCCCGAACCCCTACCGGCCGGGGTACGTCGTCACTGGCCGACCTTGATGCCCGGTTCACCGGCCATGAACTGGATGACCTGGCGGGGCTCCTGGCCCGGCCGGTCCGGAGCCCGCATCTTGCCGACCGGCAGGATCACCCGCCGGTACGTCGCCTCCAGCATCATCGCGGTGGCGGTGTACCAGGCGATCACCGCGGAGATGACGAAGATGTAGGCGCCCACCGTCCGCCAGCCCGAGACGCCGGCGATCTGACCGATCGCCTGGCAGGTCGCGCCGGCCGCGAGCGTGGCGAGCACCAGCGCCAGACCGATGTTCTCCGCGAGCGCGGCGAACGCCCCCGACCAGGTGATCGCCGCGAGCGCGATGAACCAGTAGCCGAGTGCGACGAAGGGGTCCGGCGGGGTCAGGGCGCCGACCGCGACGAGCAGGAAGAGCACGCCGTAGGCGAGCCAGAAGGCCCCCCAGATCCCGTGCATGGCGGTGGCCAGGCCGTCACGCGCCCGGTACGCCCACATTCCGGCGAGGAACTGGGCGAGCCCGCCGGTGAAGGCGGCGAACGGGAAAAGGAAGCGTGGTGTTCCCGAGTCGCCGTACCAGCCGGCCAGGTTGGCCGCCACGACGAAGGTGGCCGCGGCGAACCCGAACAGGCCGAGGATGGACGGCGCGGCGACCGGTTGCAGCGAGATCTGGGCGTGGTTCCGCCAGAACTCGAACTCGCCGTCGTGCGGTTGCGCGTGGGAAACGCGGGACATCTGATCCTCCTCCTCACGACGGCGGCTCCGCGCCGGACCGTCCGAACATCGGCGCGGTCTACCCCCTACGACCGGTCCCATTCGCGCTCGTCGTCCCGGCGCACCGGCCCCGTCGCCGCCCGTCCCGTGGCCCCGGGGCCTCACCGGGCGGAAAATCGCTCGTCCGGTTCCGGCAGCGGGGCGAGAATCCGGCGCATGTCCCAGGCCACGCTGCACAGCGCCCGGATCCGCCTCGTCCCGCTCGCCGACGAGCACCTCGAGCACGAAGTGGAGCTCGACGCCGACCCCGAGGTGATGCGGTACCTCGGCCCGCCCCGTACC
>NZ_SMKG01000257.1 GCF_004348525.1 Micromonospora sp. 15K316
GGCGGGTGGTGGTCGGCGCGTTGGCGGAGCTGAGCCGGTAACGTCGGCGGGGTGCGTGATCAGCTGCCACTCCGCCTCGTGCTCGCCTCCGCGAGTCCCGCCCGTCGCAAGATCCTGCAGGCCGCCGGCATCGAGCCGGACGTACTGGTCAGCGGTGTCGACGAATCCCTCGTGGTCACCGACCGGGCCGACGAGCTCTGCCTGGAGTTGGCCCGGATGAAGGCGCAGGCGGTGCTCACCCGGCTGCGGCCGGCGACCGACGAGCGCACCCTGGTGATCGGCTGTGACTCGGTGCTCGAGTTCGACGGCGAGATCTTCGGCAAGCCGGCCGACGCCGCCGACGCCGCGCAGCGCTGGCGGCGGATGCGTGGACGCAGCGGCGTGCTGCACAGCGGACACTGCCTGATCGACGTCACGGCGGCGCGCCGGGCCGAGGCGGTCGCCTCGACGGTCGTGCACTTCGCCGACGTCAGCGACGAGGAGATCGGCACGTACGTCGCCACCGGTGAGCCGCTCGCCGTGGCCGGGGCCTTCACGATCGACGGGTTGGGCGGTCCGTTCGTCCAGCGGATCGAGGGTGATCCGAGCACGGTCATCGGGCTGTCCCTGCCGCTGCTGCGCAGGCTCCTCGCCGACCTCGACCTGCGGATCACTGATCTGTGGACGAAGGTCGCGCCGGGCGGCCAGTCGGTCGAGCCGCTCGGTTAGCGTGCCTCCATGACCACCAAGTCGATTCCGCTGACGGACGAGTTGCACGGGTACCTCGTCGGGCACGGATCCCCGCCCGACGAGATCATCCGTGACCTCGCCGAGGAGACCCGCGCGGTGCTGCCGGACGAGGCCACCATGCAGGTCGCGCCGGAGCAGGCCGCGTTCCTGACGTTTCTCACCCGGATCCTCGGGGCGCGGCAGGCGGTCGAGGTGGGCACGTTCACCGGTCTCTCCTCGTTGGCGATCGCCCGGGGCCTGGCCGAGGGCGGACGGCTCACCTGCTTTGACATCTCCGAGGAGTACACCGGGATCGCCCGGCGCTACTGGGCGCGGGCCGGGGTGGACGACCGGATCGAGCTGCGCATCGGCCCGGCCGGGGACACGCTGCGGGACCTGCCGCACGAGCGGTACCTCGACTTCGCCTTCATCGACGCGGACAAGACCGGTTACCCGATCTACTGGGCCGAGCTGGTGCCGCGGATGCGGCCCGGCGGCGTCATCGCCGTGGACAACGTGCTGCGCGGCGGCCGGGTGATCGCCCCGCAGGACGAGGGCGACCGGGCCATCGCCGCCTTCAACGACGAGGTGCTCGCCGACGTCCGGGTGGACGCGGTGATGCTGCCGATCGCGGACGGACTCACGCTGGCCCGCGTGCACTGACCGCGCCACCCAACGCAGAACGGACGGACTCACACCGGCCCGCGTGCACTGACCGCGCCACCCAACGCAGAACGGACGGACTCACACCGGCCCGCGTGCACTGACCGCGCCACCCAACGCAGAACGGACGGACTCACGCCGGCCCGCGTGCGCTGACCGCGCCACCACACGCGGAGCGGACACTCGCCCGCCCGCGTGCGCTCCCGCGCCCACGCGAAAGCGGCCAGGTAGGGCGGCCAGATCGGCGACGCCGGGGGCGGTGCGATCCGACCGCCCCGGCTCGCCCCGATCAGTCCTGACCGCGCCACCACGGGCAGAGCGGGCGGCTGATCGACTCCGGTTCAATGAGGTCGGGGTGTCGGACGCTGCCGACACCCCGACCTCAATGACCTCGTGTGGATCAAACCCGCCGTGGACGGCCCCGGCCGGTCGCTCAGCGGACGCTGCGGGCGAACTGCCGGGCGGCCCAGTAGACGCCGAGCACGGCGAGTACGGCGATGATGGTCAGCCCCTGCCAGACCCGGTCGTTGCCCAGGTCGCCGGCGAAGAGGGCCCGGGTGCCGTCGACGGCCCAGGAGAACGGGTTCCAGTCGGCGATGCCCTGCAACCAGCCGGGCGCGAAGCTGAGCGGCAGCAGGATGCCGGAGAGCAGAAGTACCGGCTGGGCGACGGTGTTCATCAGTGGCGCCAGCGCGTCCTCGCTCTTGACCTTCAGCGCGACGCCGTAGGAGACCGCCGAGGTCATCAGCGCGATCAGCGCGAGCATCAGGTACGCGAGCAGCAGGTCCCCCAGGAGGACCCGCAGGTCGAACGCGAGGGCGAGCAGGGTGATGATGATCGCCTGCACGATCAGCGAGACGACGTCGCGCAGGGAGCGGCCGAGCAGCAGGGCGAGCCGGCTGACCGGGGTGACCCGGGAGCGCTCGATCACCCCGGCGCGCAGCTCGGCGATCAGGCCGAAGCCCTGGAAGAGGCCGCCGAAGATGGCCAGCAGCACCAGCAGGCCGGGTACGAAGATCTTGTATGCCTCGGCCTGGGTCGGCGCGTTCAGCGCCGGCTTGAGCAGCGGGGCGAAGAGCAGGAGGTACATCACCGGCTGGAAGACGCCGACGAAGACCCAGACCGGGTTACGGATGAGCAGCTGGAACTGGCGTTGGAAGATGAGCCAGGTGTCGCGGGCGAGCTTCATGATCGATCTCCGGTTGGTCAGGACTCGCGCAGCGAGCGGCCGGTCTTGGTGAGGAAGACGTCGTCCAGGCTGGGGCGGTGCAGCTCGATCGAGGAGAGCGCGAGCCCGACCTGGTCCAGCCGGCGGAGGATCTGCGGGATCGCGGTGGCGCCCTCGTCGACGTACAGCCGCAGGCCGCCCTCGTCGACGGTCTCCAGCTTCCGGACGTACGCCTCGCCGTCGAGCGCCTTCGCCGCCTGCGGCGTGGCGACGACGTCGAGGCCGACCTGGACGACGTCGCCGGAGATCTCCCGCTTGAGCTCGGTCGGAGTCCCCTCGGCGACGACCTGGCCGTGGTCCATGATGGCGATCCGGTCGCAGAGCGCGTCGGCCTCGTCCAGGTAGTGCGTGGTGATGAAGACTGTCATGCCTTCGGTGCGCAGCCGCCGGATCTCGTCCCACATGTGCGCCCGGCTCTGCGGGTCGAGCCCGGTGGTGGGCTCGTCCAGAAAGACGATCTTCGGCTCGTGGATGATGCCGAGGGCGATCTCCACCCGCCGCCGCTGACCGCCGGAGTAGGTCTTGCACTTGCGGTCGGCGAATTCGGCGAGTTGGAACGCGTCGAGGGCACGGACGGCCCGCTGGTGCGCCTCGGTCTTACCGATCCCGTAGAGCCGGGCCTGGAGGACCAGCTCCTCGCGGGCTGTCGACTCGTCCCAGGTGCTGCCGCCCTGGGCCACGTAGCCGATCCGGCGGCGTACCTCGCCCGGCGTCTTGCGCAGGTCGGCGCCGGCGATGGTCGCCTCCCCGCCGTCCGGCTCGATCAGCGTGGCGAGCATGCGCAGCGTGGTCGTCTTGCCGGCGCCGTTGGGGCCGAGGAAGCCGAAGATCTCCCCCTCGGCGACGGTCAGGTCGACGCCTCGTACCGCTTCGACGGTCTTCGTCTCCCGCCCGGCACGGGAGCGGAAGGACTTGCGTAATCCCCTGGTCTCGATCATGCGGGCTCCTGGTCGTCCGGGCCGGTGCGCCCGGCCACGGGTCGGCGGGAAAGGCGGCGTGGTCACCGGCCGCCGAGCAGCGGGCAGGCAGCGTGGGACGGCGCATTCCCCGTACGTCGCGAAGAGGCTAACGCGATATAGCTTTTCTGGTCAACGTTGATTATTCAGTTTGGGTGGGGTGCTCGGGCAGCCGCTGCTCCCACCCGGACCAACCCTCCGCCTGCTCCAGCCCAGCAGGCAGGTACGACACTCCGGAATCGATACGTTCCGCGATCCGCTCGCACCAGGCGATCTCCGCCTCCGCCCGGGCCGTCCAGAGCTCGAACATCCAGCCCACGTGGACCGGCTTGGTGTCACGCAGCCAGTCCGACTCCAACGAGGTGCGCATCCACGCCATGCCGGCGCGCAGCAGGTTCGCCCGGTTGCGCAGCGCCGCCGCCGCTTCCTCGCGCGGCAGCGCCGGCAGGAACGAGAAGGCAGCCGTGAACGGGTCCGCCGGCTCGTTCAACTGCCACCAGAGCCCACGCAGCAGCGACTCGAACTCGTCCTGCCCCTTCTCGGTGATCTCGTACGTCGTGCGGGCCGGCCGTCCGCCGACCTGCTCGGTGGCGACCGCCCGCAGCAGCCCCTCCTCGGTCAACTTGCGTAGTGCGTGGTAGATCGAGCCGGGCTGCACGTTGGCCCACTTGTCGGCGCTCCAGCTGAGCAGCTCGCGCCGCACGTCGTAGCCGTGCACGGGCTGCATCCACCGGACCAGACCGAGGATCATCATTCGCGTGGCAGACACGGCACAAGCGTATTAGGCAAGTTTGACTAGAGCGCGATGTGACCGTGCCCCAACCCACACTGAGCGATCGTTAGGGCCCGCCCGGGTGGCCTATACACTCCCGGTCAACGACCCCCCGGGAGGAGCCCCACGGTGCGTAAGGTACTCATCGCCAACCGCGGCGAGATCGCCGTCCGCGTCATCCGCGCCTGCCGCGACGCCGGACTGGAGAGCGTCGCCGTGTACGCCGACTCCGACCGGGACGCGCTGCACGCGACGCTGGCCGACGAGGCGTACGCCCTCGGCGGGGACACCGCGGCGGAGAGCTACCTGCGCATCGACAAGCTGATCGACGTCGCGGCCAGGTCCGGCGCCGACGCCGTGCACCCGGGCTACGGCTTCCTCTCCGAGAACGCCGACTTCGCCCAGGCCGTCATCGACGCCGGGCTCACCTGGATCGGCCCGACCCCGCAGGCCATCCGCGACCTCGGCGACAAGGTCACCGCCCGGCACATCGCCCAGCGCGCCGGCGCGCCACTGGTGCCCGGCACCCCGGACCCGGTCGCCAGCGCCGACGAGGTGCTGGCGTTCGCCGTCGACCACGGGCTGCCGGTCGCCATCAAGGCCGCCTTCGGCGGTGGCGGGCGCGGCCTCAAGGTCGCCCGCACGATGGAGGAGATCCCCCAGCTCTTCGAGTCGGCCACCCGCGAGGCGGTCGCCGCCTTCGGCCGCGGCGAGTGCTTCGTCGAGCGTTACCTCGACAAGCCGCGCCACGTCGAGGCCCAGGTGCTGGCCGACCAGCACGGCAACGTGATCGTGGTGGGCACCCGGGACTGCTCGCTCCAGCGGCGGCACCAGAAGCTCGTCGAGGAGGCGCCCGCACCGTTCCTCACCGACGCCCAGCGCACGCAGATCCACGAGAGCGCCAAGGCGATCTGCCGCGAGGCCGGCTACCACGGCGCCGGCACCGTCGAGTACCTCATCGGCGGCGACGGCACCATCTCCTTCCTCGAAGTGAACACCCGGCTCCAGGTGGAGCACCCGGTCACCGAGGAGACCGCCGGCATCGACCTGGTCCGCGAGCAGTTCCGCGTCGCCGACGGGGAGAAGCTGCGCCTCACCGAGGACCCGACGCCCCGCGGGCACGCCATCGAGTTCCGCATCAACGGCGAGGATCCGGGACGCAACTTCCTGCCCGCCCCGGGTGCCATCACCGCGCTGCGGCTGCCGACCGGCCCCGGCGTACGGGTGGACACCGGAATCTCTGCCGGTGACGTGATCGGCGGGAACTTCGACTCGCTGCTGGCCAAGGTGATCATCGTCGGCGAGACGCGGACCGAGGCGCTGGAGCGGGCCCGCCGGGCGCTCGACGAGATGGTCGTCGACGGCATGGCCACCGCGCTGCCGTTCCACCGGCTGGTGGTCCGCGATCCGGCCTTCACCGCGGAGCCCTTCACCGTCCACACCCGGTGGATCGAGACCGAGTTCGAGAACACGGTTCCGCCGTTCACCGCGACCGCCGGCCCGACCGCCGAGTCGGCCGAGCGGGAGACCGTCGTGGTCGAGGTGGGCGGCAAGCGGCTGGAGGTGACCCTCCCGGCCGGTCTCGGCGCCGGTACGAGCAGCGCCGCGCCCGCCGCTCGCAAGCCCACCCGTCGTGGTGGTGGGGCCGCCAAGGCCGGTGGCGCGGTCAGCGGCGACGCGCTCACCTCCCCGATGCAGGGCACCATCGTCAAGATCGCCGTGGCGGACGGGGACACCGTGGCCGAGGGTGACCTGGTCGTGGTGCTGGAGGCGATGAAGATGGAGCAGCCGCTGCACGCCCACAAGGCCGGCACGATCAGCGGCCTGAGCGCCGACGTCGGCGCGGTGATCAGCGCGGGCGCCGCCATCTGCACCATCTCCTGACGCAACTCGGGCGCGCCTCCTCCCGGTCGAGGGGGCCCGCCCGGGCCGTCAGCGAAGGGCTTCGGCGGCCACCGCGCGTACGGCGGCGGTGAGGGCGTTCAACGCCGTCGACTCCAGCCGCCAGTGCTGCCAGTACAGCGGCACGTCCACCTGCCGGCCCGGGGCGAGGTCGACGCACGCCCCGGAGGCGAGGTCGTCCTCGGCGATCTGCTCGGGCACCAGACCCCAGCCGAGTCCGTGCCGGATGGTCTCGCTGAACGCCGGCACCGAGGGCACGTAGTGCACCGGCGGGTCGAGCGTCCGCCCGGTCAGCGCACGGATGAAGCGGTGCTGCAGCCGGTCCTTCCGGTCGAAGACGACTGTCGGCGCGGCGGCCAGCGCCGCGGGGGTCGGCCCGTCGGCGAAGTACGCGGCGGCCAGCGCGGGGGCGGCGAGCGCCCGGTAGCGCATGGCACCGAGCCGGCGTACGCGGCAGCCCTGGACCGCCTCGCGCTGCGTGGTCACCGCCGCCGTCACCGCTCCGTCGCGGAGCAGCTCGGCGGTGTGGTCCTGATCCTCCTGGCGGATGTCGAGCGAGAGCTCCAGCCCTTCCGGGAGCCGGGCCAGGGCCGCCGCGAACCAGGTGGCGAGCGAGTCGGCGTTCACCACCACGGCCAGCCGGGTCCGCGCGCCGCCGCCGGTGAGCGGGCCGCGGGCGTCGGCCAGCGCCTCCCGCTCCAGCAGGACGAGTTGCCCGGCAAGACGGAGCAGCGGCGCGCCCGCCTCGGTCGCCACACAGGGTCGGGCCCGCCGGACGAGCACCTGCCCGACGGTCTCCTCCAGGGCCTTGACCCGCTGGCTGACGGCCGACGGGGTGACGTGCAGCAGCCGGGCCGCCGCCTCGAAGCTGCCCTCCGAGACGACGGCGGCGAGGGTACGCAGCTGGACGAAGTCGAGCCCTTCCATCAGCTCAGCTTAATCGGCGTCAAAATCTTTAGTTCGACTGATGTAGGCAGCTCGCCTACGGTCGGTGACGTGCTCAGCTCCGCCGTCGCCGGCTTCTCCGTCTCCATCGCCCTGATCGTCGCCATCGGGGCGCAGAACGCCTTCGTGCTGCGCCAGGGCCTGCGCCGCGAGCACGTCGTACCCGTCGTCCTCACCTGCGCCGCCTCGGACGCGCTACTGATCGGGGCGGGCATCGCGGGGGTCGGCACGCTGGTGACCGGCCACCCCGTCCTGCTCGCCGGGATCCGCTGGGGCGGCGCCGCGTTCCTGCTCTGTTACGCGGCGCTCGCCGCGCGCCGCGCCCTGCGGCCCGGCACGCTGCTGCCCACCGAGCGGCCACCGGCCACCCTGGGCGCCACCCTGCTGGCCTGCCTCGCCTTCACCTACCTGAACCCGCACGTCTACCTCGACACCGTGCTCCTGCTCGGGGGGATCGCCCAGCAGCACCCGCACCGCTGGCTCTTCGGCCTCGGCGCCGCCCTGGCCAGCGTGGTCTGGTTCACCGCGCTCGGCGCCGGGGCGCACCGGCTCGCCCCGCTGCTCGCCCGGGCCACCGCCTGGCGGCTCCTGGACGCCCTGATCGCCACCCTGATGGCCGTCCTCGCCCTGACCCTCCTCCTCACCTAACCCC
>NZ_SMKG01000258.1 GCF_004348525.1 Micromonospora sp. 15K316
CGCGGTGGTCACCCTCGTCGGCACGACGGCGGTGGCCCTCGGTCGGGTGATGCGCGGCTGGCAGCCGCACCCGCGGGAACACCACGCCCGCGGCCTCGGCCCGCTCCGGGTCGCCGGCTTCCCGGCCTTCTCGTTCGAGTTCTTCCCACCCAAGACACCCGAGGGTGAGCGCCTGCTCTGGCAGGCGATCCGGGAGCTGGAGTCGCTGCGGCCGTCCTTCGTCTCCATCACCTACGGCGCCGGCGGTTCGACCCGGGACACCACAGTCGCGGTGACCGAGCGGATCGCCACCGAGACGACGCTGCTGCCGATGGCCCACCTCACCGCGGTCGACCACTCCGTCGCCGAGCTGCGGCACGTGATCGGCCGGCTGGCCGGCGTCGGGGTGCGCAACGTGCTCGCGGTGCGCGGCGACCCCCCGGGCAATCCGGGCGGCGAGTGGGTTCCCCACCCCGAGGGCGTGCTCTACGCCGAGGAGCTCGTCCAGCTGATCCGCGGGGCCGGTGACTTCAGCGTCGGCGTCGCCGCCTTCCCCTACAAGCACCCGCGCTCGCCCGATGTGACAAGTGACACCGAGTACTTCGTCCGCAAGTGCCGGGCCGGCGCCGAGTTCGCGATCACGCAGATGTTCTTCGACGCCGACGACTACCTGCGGCTGCGCGACCGGGTGGCCGCCGCCGGCTGTGACACCCCGATCCTCGCCGGCGTGATGCCGGTGACCCGGATGGCCACCATCGAGCGGTCCGTCCAGCTCTCCGGGGCGCCCTTCCCGCCCGCGCTGGCCGAGCGGTTCGCGCGGGTGGCCGACGACGCCGAGGCGGTCCGCCGGCTCGGCGTCGAGCAGGCCAGCGAGATGTGCGGTCGGCTGCTCGACGAGGGCGTGCCGGGGATCCACTTCATCACCCTGAACCGGTCCACCGCCACCCGGGAGGTCTGGCAGAACCTCCGCGTGCAGGCGCGTACGTGACACCCGGCGACACCTGATCCGGGCTCGGACGGTTGGTCAGTGGTGGGCACACAGCTGAACTGGGACGAGTACGCCACGGCGTGGGCGCGGCTGCACGGGGGCTTCGACCCGCGCAAGGCCGCCCCCGTGGTGCGCGGTTGGCTGCGCTTCGCCTACCACGTCGGGTACGTGCTGGGCCGGATCCGGGTCGGTCCCACCGCGGTGACGGTGGCCGGCGTGCTGCTCTGCGTCTGTGTGCCGGTCTTCGCCGTGCGGCCGGTCGACGGGCCCTTCCTCGGGGCGCTGTTCGTCCTGCTGGCGGGTGTGGCGGACAGTGTCGACGGCGCGGTGGCGGTGGTCACCGGCCGCACCACCCGGCTGGGCTACGTCTACGACTCGGTGGCCGACCGGATCGGTGAGGCGGCCTGGCTGGTGGCGTTCTGGCTGGTCGGCGCGCCGGGCGCGCTGGCGGCGGCGGGTGGTGCGCTCTCCTGGCTGCACGAGTACGTGCGGGCCCGGGCGGTCTCCGCCGGGATGCGGGAGATCGGCGCGGTTACGGTGGGGGAGCGCCCCACCCGGGTCCTGGTCGCCCTCGGCGGGCTGCTGGTGGCGGGGCTGGCCGGGCTGATCGAGCCGGATCTCGCGGCCGGCACCATCACCATGGCGGCCGCGGTCTGGGTGCTGCTCGCCGGCTTCGGGCTGGGTCAGCTCCTCGCCGCCGTCCGCCGGGCCCTGATCGAGGCCGGCTGACCCGCCGCCGGTGCGCCGCTGCTCCGGCGCACGGCGCCGACCGTGGGCTACGCGGCGGCGCCCGGCCGGGCGCTACGCGGCGGGGCCGATGTCGGTGGCGACGATCTGGGCGGAGAGGGTGACCATCGGGAGCCCACCCCCCGGATGACCGGAGCCGCCGACGAGCCACAGCCCGTGCACCGGGCCACGGTTGGCGGGCCGGAGCAGGCCCCCGGCGGTGCCGTAGATCGCCCCGCCCGGTGCGCCGGTCGACGTGTCCAGGTCGGCCGGGGTACGGATCTCCCGGAACAGCAGCCGGTCCCGCACGTCGACGCCGCGCGCCGCGAGCACCTCCAGAACCCGGTCGGCGTACGCCTCGGCGAGGCCGGGCCGACGCCAGTCCACCGCGCCCGTCGAGGTGCCCTGGCGTGCCGCGTTGACCAGCACGAACCACGCCTCGTGACCGTCCGGCCGCACCAGTGGATCGTCGGCGACGGTGACGAGGACCGTCGGGTCGGACGCCGGGCGGGCCCGTACTCCCCGGCCCGGGTCGCCGAAGACCGCGTCGAACTCGGCGTCGTGATCGGCGGGGAAGAAGACGTTGTGGTGGGCCAGCCCGCTGGCGCCGGCCACCCCCAGCAGCAGCACGAACCCGGCCAGGCTGCGGTCGGTGAGCCCGGCCAGCCGGCGCGGGCTGGGCAGCAGGTCCCGGTAGAGGGTGAGCGCGTCGCAGTTGGCCACGACCACGTCGGCGGGGACCGGCGCGGTGGCCCCGGCGAGGCGTACGGCGTGCACCCGGCCGCCCGCCGCGTCGATCCGCGTCACCGCGGTACCGGTCTGCACGACCACTCCGAGGTCCAGGCAGCGGGAGAGCAGCGCGTCGGCGAGGGTGCCCAGTCCACCGCGCAGGTACCAGCCGCCGTACGTCAGCTCGGCGTACGGGACCGCGACCAGCGCGGCCGGTGCGCGACGCGGGTCCGCGCCGGTGTACGTGGCGTACCGGTCGAGCAGCATCCGCAGCCGCCGGTCGGTGAGGTGCCGGCGGCCCAGACCGCGCAGCGTCTGCCCCGGCGCGATGGCGGCCAGGTCGCCGAGCCGCCAGGCCAGCGCCGCCAGGTCCCGCGGGGAGTCGATCGGGCGGCGCAGCACGTCCTGGGAGGAGGCCGCCCACACCCGGGCGGCGCGCCGCCAGAGCCGCTGCCAGTCGGCCGCCGCCCGGTCGCCGAAGGCCGTGCCGATCCGGGTGGCGAACTCGGCCGGGTCGGCGCAGGAGTCCAGCGTCGAGGAGTCCGGGAAGACGTGGCGGACGATCGGGTCCAGCGGCACCAGGTCCAGGTACTCGTCGAGCTTCGCCCCGGTCGCCTCGAACAGGTCGGCGAAGACCTCGGGGAGGGTGAGCAGGCTCGGCCCGGTGTCGAAGTGGAACGGGCCGGCCGGGGTGTCGTGCACGTATCGGCCCAGCTTGCCGCCGACCGTGTCGGCCCGCTCGAACACGGTCACCTCGTGCCCGGTGGCGGCCAGCCGGGCGGCGGTGGCCAGCCCGCCCACCCCGGCGCCGACGACCACGATCCGCGCCATCACGCGCCTCCTAGCTGACCGGGCGGCCCCGCCAGGAGAGCCGGCGCCGCTTCCGCAGATGGTACGACCGCAGGGTCAGCCAACCGAGGAACACGACCGACACGGGGTGTGCCAGCGCGTCGGGCCACCACCGGCCCCCGGTCGCCCGGGCGGTCACCACCCGCCCGGCCACCCCGAGCAGGTACGCCCCCGCGGCCACCAGCGCCGCCGGCGCCGACCCGGCGACCAGCGCGGCCACCGTCAGCAGCGGCGGCGCGGTGTAGAGCAGGAGCAGCATGGCGACCACGACGGCGGCGGCGCCCGGATGCCCGAACGTGGCCCAGAGCGACTTCGAGTAGCCGTCGCGCAGCTGCCGCCAGTCCGCGTACATCCGGCAGTCGGCCAACCGGGAGGCGTCGGCGAGCGCGATCCGGTCGCCCGCGCGCTTGACCGCCCGGGCCAGTTCGATGTCCTCCAGGACCCGGCCGGCGACCGCGGCGTGCCCGCCCGCTCGCCGGTAGCCGGCCCGGTCCACGACCAGGAACTGCCCGCCCGCCGCGGCCAGCGACGGCCGCGGCGAGCGCTCCATCGCCCGCAGCGGCAGGAAGGTCAGCCACAGCCACTGCAGCAGCGGCTGGACCAGCCGGTCGGCCGTCGTCGCCGCCACGATCCGGGGGTACGCCGACAGCAGCGCCACGCCGGCCGAGCGCAGTTCGGTGACCGCCGCCGCCACGGCGTACGGGGCGAGCACCACGTCGGCGTCGACGAAGACCAGCGCGGTGGCCGCCGGGTCGGCCCGGTCGGCCAGCTGCCAGCAGGCGTACGGCTTGCCCAGCCAGCCCGGCGGCGGGGGCGCCCCGGTGAGCAGGGTGACCCGTGGATCGCCGTCGGCGATCGCCCGGACCACGTCGGCCGTGCCGTCGGTGGAGCCGTCGTCGAGCACCACGATCCGCAGCCCCGGCACCGCCCGCTGGGCGAGCAGCGCCCGCAGGCACGGACCTACCCGTTCGGCCTCGTCGCGCAGCGGCAGCAGCACCGCCACCGCCTCGGTCACCTCGTCCGGCGGCACCGCCGGGCGGCGCAGCCAGCGGGCCGCGTTGACCAGGGTGTGGCCGGTCAGCACGGCCACGCCGAGAGCGAGCGCGATGAGGGCGGTCATGCTGTCGCGTCGACTCCGGAGGGCTGCGGTCGCCACGGGGGCGGGCCGCCGGCCCGGTGGGCGCGCAGCAGCGCCGCCGCCAGCGGCACGGCGGTCACCCCCATGCCGGCCGCGCCCCAGAGCGCCGAGGCCGGCAGGCCCAGGAAGACCGCGTGGGCCAGCACGCTGGAGGCGTACGTCCAGAGGTAGAGCGCGAACATCGGGGTGTCCCGGCCGCCGGTGGCCGTCGCGGCGGGCCCGGCCAGCGGACGCAGCGCGCTCATCAGCAGCACCGCGAAGAGCAGCCAGCCGAGGTAGTTGCTGGCGGGGACGCCGGGCAGGCCGGGCAGGGCCCAGTCGACGTCCCGCCACCGCCAGTAGCCCTCGGCCACCATCTGCGGGTCGAGGAAGAGGTCCCAGGTGGCCAACCCCGTCGCGGCCAGCGCGATCCGCCGCAGCGTGAGCCGGCCGGCGGCCGGACCCGCCGCCGGGGGCGCGGCGGGCGGGCCGCCCGGCGCGGTGGTGAGCCGTACCGCCGCCAGCCAGGCCGGCCAGGCCATCCAGGTCCAGGCCAGCGGGATGATCAGCGGTACGCCGGCGACCTTCGGTCCCAGCTCGCCGGAGTAGTCGTAGCTGCCGAACGGCACCCCGGTGGCGACCCCGACCGCCTCCACGGCGAAGCCGCCGCCGGTGGCCACCGCGACCAGCGCCGCCGCGGCGCGTGGGCCCCGGCTGAGCAGGGCGTGGCCGACCGAGAGCAGGTAGCCGAGGCCGACGGTGAGCACGGTCAGCCGGGCCCGGAGCGTGCCGTCGGTCAGCGGATAGCAGATCTGGGCGAGCACCAGGACGGCCAGCAGCGCCCAGGGCAGTCGCCGGCGGATCATGCGGCCGGAGGGTCGAGGGGCAGGTCCCGCCCCAGCACACCGAACGGCCGTTCGTCGCCGGGGAACTGGAAGTCGCGCAGCACGTCGGTGAAGCCGAACCGCCGGTACAGCCGCCAGGCCCGCGACGTCCGTTCGTCAGCCTCCGGGGTGGAGAGCAGGGTGGTGGTCCCCTCGGCCAGGGTGAGCAGCGCGCGAAGCTGCCCGGCACCCAGACCGTGCCCCTGCGCCGGTGGCCGGACGTGCAGCTCGACCACCTCGAAGCAGCTGGTCAGCCAGCGCTGCCGGGCCGCCGGGTCCAGCGCCCGCAGCACCTGGTCGTGCCACCACTGCCCGGCGGCGCCGAGGTAGCCGTACCCGAACCCGGCCAGGTGGCCCTCGCTGGTCAGGCTGGCCACGGCGCGGAACCCGGGCCGGCGTACGTGGGTGGCGATGTAGCCGCGCCGGGCCTCCAGCAGATCGGTCCGGTAGCCCATCGCCTCGCCGTAGACGGCCACGACGTCGTCCAGCCGTCGGACGAGATCGTCCGGGGTCCACCGCACCAACCTCATGCCCACCCACCTCTGGTGTCCTCGTCGTCCCCGACCCAGCCCAGCACCGTGCGGTCGCCGACCACGTCGCGTATCTCGAACCGCGCGAAGAGCTCCTCGGCATACCACCCCTCGGTGGGGGTACGCGTGATCGCCGCGCGGTGCTCCGGGTGACGGTACGCGAACGCCACGAGGTCCGCCGGGGCGCGCCACACACTGACCGTGCCCTGCCAGCCCAGCGGGGCCTCGCCGACGCCGAACCGGGCCAGCAGCCCGGGTGCGCCGTGCAGGGCGGCGGCCACCGGCGGTACCGCCCGCCAGAAGGTGACCGCCCGCCGGGCCCGTAGCCGGGCCCGGGTCAGGGCGAGCACCGGGCCGTCGACCCGACCGCCGGACGGTTCGCCGAACGGGCGGCGGCGCGACCACTCGCCCCGGCTGGCCAGCGGGCGCAGGTCGACCCGGACGGCGGCGCGGGCGATCCGCGCCCAGGCCCGGCCGACGGGGGTGTCGTCGAAGCCGGCCGCCGCGGCGGGGGAGTCCCAGACGGTCAGTGCCGCCCATCGGGTCGGGTCGGCGTCGCCCGGCCCGAAGCCGGTGCCGGTCCCGGTGCCGAGCAGCTTGCCGAACCGTACGCCCGTGGTGGCGCGCAGCCGGCGCGGGTCGAGCGCCATCCGGGCCAACGCCCGGGGCAGCGCCGGCGGGGCGGTCCGCCACACGTGCAGCGTGACGAGCTCCGGGACGTCGTTCACGCCACCTCGGCGGGAGTGCCGGCGGTGATCCGGAGCAACTCGTCGTAGGTGGTCGGGAAGACCGCCTGGGGCACGCCACCGGCGGCCCAGATCTCCTGGTACGCGGCGAGCGCGGTGTCCACCAGGGTGCGCAGCGGTCGCGGGTGCCCGAGCGGGGCGACACCGCCGATCGGCTGGCCGGTGTGCGCCCGGACGAACTCCGGGGTGGCCCGGTGTAGCCGGGTGACCCCGATCGACGCGGCCAGGCCGGCGATGTCCACCCGGTGCGCGCCGGAGGTGAGCACGAGCAGCGGCTCACCGTCGGCCTCGAAGACGAGCGAGTTGGCGATCTGGCCGACGTCGACGCCGAGCGCCTCGGCGGCCGCCGCCGCGGTGTGCACCGCCTCGGGCAGGAGGCGTACGGCGCTGGGGGCGCCGGCGACGTCCCGGGCTTTCGCGTCGGCCAGCGCGTCCTGCACGGCCCGTACGTTGGGGTGTGGCTGCATGGGGCCATTCTTCCCGGTCCCGCCCGTCCCGGGTCGGCCGGCCACGCCGGGTCCCGGCCCGGGTCCCCGTGCTGCTGACGCTCCCGGCGGTCCGGCGCGTCACACGTTGCATTTTCGTCGGCGGAGGGGTGTACTGTCAGCAGCAGTTAGAACGAGTGTTCGATTGCCTCGAACGTTCGTTCCAACCTCCCGGGCGTGGCGTTTCGCGGCGCTGCCTCTGGGGCGGTGCGGCACCGCGGGCCGCACCTGGGTTCCGGGCAGTCGCGAGCCCGGTCCCACCAGGCAGGAGCGTCGTCCGCCGCCCACGACCCCCGGGCGGCGGACGACGAACCCGCCGGTACGCCGGCCGGGTGTGGTGTGGGGAAGCATCCACACCCGGCCGGCCACCACACCGGTGCGTCTTCCTCCGCACCACTCGACCCGGCGTCCGCCGGCCGCGACGAACCGGCCGGCCGCCTCGGCCACGTGGAGGAGACAGTTCCATGCCGACCAACCCGGCTCAGCCACCGACGGTGCCGGCGCACGTGCTGCCGCACCGCACCCCCGCCCAGCTCCTCGCGGTGGCCCGGCTCGGGCTGACCGAGGCCGGCCAGACCCGTCCCGACGGCCTCCGCTACGCGGCCGCCCACCTGGCCGCGCTGCGCGCGGCCGCAGCCCTGCTCGCCGCC
>NZ_SMKG01000259.1 GCF_004348525.1 Micromonospora sp. 15K316
GGATCTGGGGGCGTGCGGGTTCTTCTGGTTGGTGGTGGCGGGCGTGAGCATGCGCTCGCGCTCGGGTTGGCGTCCGATCCGGCGGTCACGCAGCTGATCGCGGCACCGGGCAATCCGGGTATCGCCGAGGTGGCCGAGCTGCGCGCGGTCGACTCGAACGACCCGGTGGCGGTGGCCGCGCTCGCGGTGGAGACCGCTGTCGACCTGGTGGTGATCGGGCCGGAGGCGCCGCTGGTCGCCGGGGTCGCCGACGCCGTCCGGGCCAAGGGCATCGCGGTGTTCGGGCCGTCGGCCGAGGCGGCCCGGCTGGAGGGGTCGAAGGCTTTCGCCAAGGATGTCATGACCGCCGCCGGCGTGCCGACCGCCCGCGCCCACACCTGCACCGATCCGGAGAGCGTCGCCCGCGCGCTTGACGAGTTCGGCGCGCCGTACGTGGTGAAGAACGACGGGCTCGCCGCGGGCAAGGGTGTCGTGGTCACCGACGATCGGGCGCGCGCCGAGGAGCACGCGCGCGAGTGCGGCCGGGTGGTGATCGAGGAGTACCTGGCGGGACCCGAGGTCTCGCTCTTCGTGGTCACCGACGGCGAGGCTGCGGTGCCGCTGCTGCCCGCACAGGATTTCAAGCGTATCGGGGACGGCGACACCGGCCCGAACACCGGCGGCATGGGAGCGTACGCGCCGCTGCCCTGGGCCCCGTCCGGCCTGGTCGACGAGGTCATGCGGGACGTGGTCCACCCGACCCTGGCCGAGCTGCGTCGCCGGGGCGCTCCCTTCTCGGGCCTGCTCTACGTCGGGCTCGCGATCACCGCGAAGGGCCCCCGGGTCATCGAGTTCAACGCCCGTTTCGGCGACCCGGAGACCCAGGTGGTGCTCGCGCTGCTGGAGACGCCGCTGGCCGGGCTGCTGCATGCGTCGGCCACCGGCACGCTGGCCGAGCACCCGCCGCTGGTGTGGCGGGACGGCGCCGCGGTGACCGTCGTGGTCGCCTCTCACGGTTACCCGGGCACGCCGCGTACCGGTGACGTGATCACCGGCGCGGACCGTCCCGGTGTCATCCACGCGGGCACCGCCCGCCGGGCCGAGGACGGCGCGCTGCTCTCCGCCGGTGGGCGGGTCCTCTGCGCCACGGCCACCGGTGCGGACCTGGCCGCCGCCCGCGACGCCGCCTACGACCTGGTACGCGGCATCGGGCTGGCCGGTTCGCAGCACCGTACCGACATCGCCACCGCCGCCGTCGAGGGGCGGATCGACATCCCGGGCTGAGCCGGGCGGACGACTCGCCCCGGGTGGCCCGGCCGGCGCCACCCGGGCGACATTCGGCCCCCGCCGGCCCGCACCGCCGAGAGGTCAGCCGTAGTAGCGGCGCAACTCCCGGGCGAGCACCTTGCCGGTGGCGTTGCGGGGCAGGTACTTCACGAAGATCACGTCGCGCGGTACGGCGAAGCGGGCGAGGTAGTGCCGGACGTACTCGCGTACGGCCTCCGGGTCGAGCGTCTCCGCGGGGTGCAGGGCGAGGAACGCGGCGAGGCGCTGACCGTACTCCGGGTCGGCCACGCCGATGACGGCCACCTCGCGTACCTGGGGCAGCTGCGCGAGCAGGTTCTCCACCTCGGACGGGAAGACGTTCTCGCCACCGGAGACGATCATGTCGTCGGCCCGGCCGTCGACGAAGAGCAGGCCGTCGGGGGTCATCCGCCCGAGGTCTCCGCTGTCGAGCAGCCCGTCGCGGCTCTCCCGGCTCGCGCCGGAGGTGTAGCCCTCGAAGAGCATCTCGTTGCCGACGAAGATCCGGCCGACCTGCCCGTCCGGCACGGGTCGGCCGGCGGCGTCGAGGATGCGTACCTGAGTGCCGTTCGGTGGCCGACCGGCGGTGGTGGGGGCCGCCCGCAGTTCGGCCGGGCCCGCGATGGACGCCCAGGAGACCTCGGTCGAGCCGTACAGGTTGTAGAGGACCTCGCCGTAGACGTCCATGAACCGGGTCGCGAGCCCGCCGGGCAGCGCGGAGCCGCTCATCGCCACGACATTGAGCGGGGGCCGCGGTTCGGGCGGCGGCACCTCCATCAGCCGCTGCACCATCACCGGTACGGCGAAGAGCGCGTCGACCCGGTGCGCCACCAGCGCGGCCAACGTGGCGGCGGGGTCGAAGCGGCGGTGCAGCACGATCGTGGCCCGCAGCGCGAAGGAGACCTGGAGGGCGGCGAACCCCCAGGTGTGGAAGATCGGTGCGGCGATCATCACCCGGTCCCGGGTGTGCAGCGGGATGCGGTCGATGATGGACACCAGCGGGCCGAAGCCGCTCGGGGTGGGACGGCGGGCGCCCTTCGGCGCGCCGGTGGTGCCCGAGGTGAGCACGATGATCCGCCCGTCCCGCTCGGGTGGCCGCAGCTCACCGGGGAGTGCGCCGGCCACCAGCTCCTCCCGGGCGCGTTCGTCGAGGCGGGGCAGTTCGGCCGGCAGGCCGAGCACCCGGTCGGTGAACTCGTCGTCGTGCACCAGCACCCGCAGCCGCTGCTCCTCGGCGACGACGGCGAGCTGCGCGGCGGAGAGCCCGGTGTTGACCAGCACCGCGTCGACCCCGAGCAGGGTGGCCGCGACGATCGTCTCGATCAGGCCGTGGTGGTTGCGGCAGAGGACGCCGATCCGCTCACCGGACTGCACGCCGTGCCCGGTCCGCAGGGAGCGGGCCATCCGTTCCGCCCGGTCGAGCAGCTCCCGGTAGGTCAGCTCGGTGCCGTGCTCGTCGATGACGGCGGTCCGGCCGGGGTCACGGGCGGCGGCCTGGCGGAGCTCGCCGGCCAGGCTCCAACCCCACCTCCGCAGCGCGTTGAGCTGCGAGGCGATCCGGATCGGCTGGCCGGGGGTGAGCAGCCCTCGCCGGGTCATCGTGGTGACCATGAAGGGCAGGTCCATGCCGCAGACCTCCTATGGGTGTGGCCGGACGGGTTGGAGGAAGGCGTTCCCGTCCGGATGTCTGCCCTGATCATGCCCGGGGTGCCCGAACTCGGCACAACGAGCGGGCGCGCCAAGTGACGAAGTCGGCACGGTAGGTGGAGCCGCGGCGCCGGCGGGCGACGGATCACCCTCGCCTCGGCGGCGCCGGGTGACCCCGGTGAGCGCGCCGGGAGTTGGCTGCGGGGGACGCAGAACGAGATCCGGGCGACGTTCGCCGACGGCGGGCCGGGGTTGGCGGCATCGAACCAGCCATCATCGGCATACCAGCGTGGCATTAGACCTGGCTGGTCCAGCCTTATCCGCATTCGCACACCCCCTGCGACCGCACTGCGCCGGAGCTCTCACCGGGACGGGAAGGGACCTCCATGCCGATCGTCGAAGCCGCCGAGGGGCACAGCGATGATGCCGCCGCCGAGGCGCCGGCTCCGGTGGGGAGGGCCGTGCGGCGTTCCCGACGCCGGGCGCTGAACCTGATGGTCGTCATCGCGCTGGTCGTGGCGGCTCATGCGGCCCTGGGTGGGCTCGTCTTCACCGCCGGCCCGTGGAAACACTGGGCGGTCGGAGCCGTTCTGGTGATCATCCTGCTCCACCTCCTCGGCGGCCTCGTGGTCCGCCGCCGTAAGGCCCGCACCGCGCAGCCGGTTAGCCCTGGCGAGGCCGACTGAGAGTCGTCCCCGCTCAGATGCGGTGGCCGGAGATCGCCCGGGCGATGACCAGTCGCTGGATCTCGGAGGTGCCCTCGAAGATGGTGTAGATCTTCGCGTCCCGGTACCACCGCTCGACCGGGTGGTCGCGCAGGAAGCCGGCGCCGCCGAGCAGCTGCACCGCCTTCTCGGTCACCGAGACGGCCACCTCGCCGGCCTTGAGCTTGGACATCGAGCCCTCGCCGGCGGCGAACGGTCGGTTGTTGCGTCCCATCCAGGAGGCGCGCCAGACGAGCAGCCGGGCCGCGTCGATCTCCGTCTTCATGTCGGCCAGCGCGAACGCGACCGCCTGGTTGGTGATGATCGGCCGTCCGAACTGGACGCGGTCCTTCGCGTAGTCGAGGGCGTACTCGTAGGCGGCGCGTGCGACACCGAGCGCCTGCGCACCGACGGTGGGGCGGGACAGCTCGAACGTACGCATCGCCGCCTGGCCCGAGGCGCGTTGACCGGAGCGGGCGCGGGTCAGCCGCTCGTCGAGAGCCTCCTTGCCGCCGAGCAGGCAGCGCCCGGGCACCCGTACGTCGTCGAGGAAGACGTCGGCGGTGTGCGACGCGCGCAGACCCAGCTTCCGCAGCTTGCGGGTGGCGGTCAACCCCGGCGTGCCGGGCGGTACGACGAACGCCGCCTGCCCCCGGGATCCCAGGGCCGGCTCGACCGAGGCGGTGACGACGTGGACTCCGGCGATGCCGCCGTTGGTGGCGTAGGCCTTCTGACCGGTCAGCACCCACTCGTCGGCGGCTTCGTCGTAGACGGCTCGGGTGCGCATCGCGCCGACGTCGGAGCCGGCCTCCGGCTCGGTGGTGCAGAACGCCGCCACAGCCGGTGCGTCGACGGTGCCGAAGCACTGGGGCACCCATTCGACGAGCTGGTCGGGGGTGCCGCCGCCGTAGATGGCGGCTACCGCGAGCGAGGTGCCGAAGAGGCTCAGGCCGATCCCGGCGTCACCCCAGAAGAGCTCCTCGCTGGCGATCGGCAGGGAGAGCCCGGTGGGGTCGGCCCAGCAGGTGGCGAGGAACTCGAAGCCGTAGAGTCCGACCTTCGCGGCCTCCTGGATGATCGGCCAGGGAGTCTCCTCGCGGGCGTCCCACTCGGCTGCGGCCGGGCGCACGACCTCGGCGGCGAAGCCGTGCACCCAGTCGCGAAGGTCCCGCTGTTCCTCGGACAGGTCGAGCGAGAACTCGGGCATGTCAGGCCTTCGGGATGTCGAACAGGTTGGCGATGTTGGCCGCCAGGCCCAGGTCACCCTTGGCCTTGAGCTTGCCGGTCATGAACATCATCACGGGGTTCGCCCCGCCGGACACGATCTTGAGGAACTCGACCGGGCCCATGGTGAGGGTCAGCTTCGGTTCGCGTTGCGGGGTCTCGGAGACGGTGCAGCTGCCGTTCTCGATGACGACCTCGTAGGTGTCGTCGCCGCCGTCCGGGCGGCCGGTGATGGCCCAGTGGATGACCGCGTTGGTGGAGCCGGCCCGGTCGGCCCGGAAGAGCGAGGGCATCCGGTTGAAGACCTCGCCGAGCACCTTGCCGCGCAGGTCGCCGGACATCACCTGGGCGATCTTGTCGTCCGGGGTGGACTTGACCAGCTGGGCGAACTCCTTGGGGCCGACGTTGGCGAAGTTGGCCGGGTCGAAGTCAGTCATGCGAAACACCTTCCGGGCGAGCCGACTTTGGTTACTCTGGCGTAACCTTACGCACGAGTAGGTATGCTCGCAAGGTGTCCAGCGCACCCAGCTTCAAGCGCCTGCCCCGGGCCGTACGCGAGCAGCAGATGCTCGACGCGGCCGTGAAGGTCTTCTCCCGGCGCGGCTTCCACGCGGCCAGCATGGACGAGATCGCCGAGGACGCCGGCATCTCCAAGCCCATGGTCTACGCGTACCTGGGCACCAAGGAGGAGCTCTTCGTCGCGTGCCTGCACCGGGAGGGCACCCGGATGACGGAGGCGATCGCGGGTGCGGCCGCACCGGAACTGCCGGCCGACGAGCGGCTCTGGCGAGGGCTCCGGGCGTTCTTCGGCTTCGTCGGGGCGCACCGCGACGGCTGGGCGGTGCTCTACCGGCAGGCCCGCGGCGAGCAGCCCTTCGCCGGGGAGCTCGCCGCCATGCGGGCCCGCCTGGTCGAGGTGGTCGCCGGCATGCTCGACCACGCCCTGCGCGCCGAGGGGCGCGAGATCGCGGGCACCGAGCTGGAGGTGGTCGCGTACGCCCTGGTGGGTGCGAGCGAGTCGCTGGCCGACTGGCTGGCCGACCATCCGGAGGCCGACCCGGAGCGGACCGCGACGCGGATGATGAACGTGGCCTGGCTCGGCGCGGACCAGCTGCTCAACGGCGTCACCTGGCGTCCGCCCGCCGGCTGACCGCGGCGGACGATCGACCCGTCCGGCCGCCGTCACCGCACCGCCTCCGGCGACCGTCCGGCCGCCGGCCGTGCCGGCCTCGCCCGGCGGCGCAGCACGCGCACGCCCTCGACCAGGACGGTGACCGTCAGCGCCAGGCCGAGGCCGAGCAGCAGACCGCGCAGCGGATCCTGCTCGAAGGCGAGCCCGCCGAGGTAACCGACGAGCGCCGAGTAGAGCCCCCAGGAGCCCGCCGCCAGCGCGTCGAAGGCGAGGAAGCGCCGGCGTGGGTACCCCACCGCGCCCATGGTGAGCGTGACCGCCGTCCGACCACCCGGCACGTACCGGGTGACGGTGAGGATGAGCCCGCCGCGCAGGGCGATGCCCCGGCGCGCCCACTCGACGCCGGCTCTCCGCTTCCCGCCCACGGGCAGCCGGTCGAGCAGGCGCGATCCGCCGGCCCGCCCGATGGCGTACGACACGTGGTCGCCGACGAGCGCGCCGGCGGCGGCCACGACGATCACGGCCGGAAGGTTCGGCGTGCCGGACGCGGCGAACACGCCCGCGGTGATCACCGCGGTCTCGCTCGGCACTATCGGAAAGAACCCGTCGAGCACCGCGATCGCGAAGATCGCCAGGTACACCCAGGGTGAGGACATGGTCTGGTGCAGCAGGTCGAGCAGATCCATGATCTCGATGCTGGTCCCGGGCACCGATCCTGCCATCGGCCCTTCGTGAGCCCGTGGGTGCGACTTTGGTAGCACCCGGCCCGGAGGCGGATCGGGGAGAGCCCGGAATCGACCCGGGTACCGCGATCCGGTGGGTGCCCCGACCGGCGCACCCACCCTAGGCTCGGCTGGTGGCCCTCAGCACCGTCGTGCTCCGGCGCGCCGCCGACCGGTACGCGCCACCGGTGGCCGCCGTGGTCGTCGGCGCCGCCGTCCTCGCCTCCGGCGCCGGAGCGTTCGGCGTCCGCTCGTCGCTGCCCGGCGGCCTGCTGCTGGTGATCGCGGTGTTTTCGGGCTGGGCGGTCGCCACCGTCCGGACGCGCCGCTGGCCGTTGTTCCTCGCCGCCGCTCTGGGCTGGCTCGTGCTCGCCGCCTGGCCGGCCGGGTTGGTCGCCTCGTACCAGGCGGGCCTGCGGTCGCGGGACCGGCGCCGGTTGGCCGGGTACGTCCTCGGCGCGGTCTTGGTGCTGGCGGCCGGGGTCCTCGTCGGGCTCGCGGTGGGCGGCGTGCGGCGGATCACCACTGCCACCCCGGCCAACGCGGCCGCCACCGCCGCGTGGCTGGTCGTGTTCCCGCTGGTCGCCGGGCTCCTGGTCCGGTCTCGGCGGGACGTGTTCGCCGCCCTGCGGGACCGGGCCGAACGGTTGGAGCGCGAGCAGGAGGAGCGGGCCGAGCGGGTCCGGGCCGAGGAGCGCGCCCGGATCGCCCGGGAGATGCACGACGTGGTGGCGCACCGGGTGTCGCTGATGGTGGTGCACGCCGGCGCGCTGGAGGTCACCGCCACCGAGCCGTCGACCGTCGAGGCCGCGGCACTGATCCGGTCCACCGGCCGGCAGGCGCTCACCGATCTGCGCGAGGTGCTGGGGGTCCTGCGTCAGCCCACCCCCACCCCCCCGTCTCGTATACACATCTGAGGCTGGCGACGAGCTTACGCGGGTAGATGTCGGGGGGGGGGGGGGCGG
>NZ_SMKG01000025.1 GCF_004348525.1 Micromonospora sp. 15K316
GGGGCGGGGCGCCCACTCGAACCCCGGCACCTCGTCGGCGCTGAACAACTCGTACGCGGCACCCCGGGCGATCTCCTCCGCCGGGTAGACGCCCCCGCCGTACGCCACCCGCAGCCCGGTACGCCCGTCGGCCTCGCCGCTGGTCTGCGGTGCGACGCTCATCGGATCACCGTGCCGCGGTACCCGCGATCTGCCCGCTCGCGTCGCCGCTGCGCGTCGGCGCGAGCGCCACGCGGCTGTTCCCAGTGGTTCGCTGCGCTCCGCTCGCTCACCGGGCGACCGTAGAGTCGCCCTCGGTAATCGAGGTGAACAGCAGGTGGCGGGCGGGTGGACCGGCTCGGTGTGTGATCCTTTGGGTGATGAGCCAGCCAACCGAACAGCCGATCGACGCAAGCGAGTCCCGTCGTGCCCGTGCCGCCCGCCGAGCCGGCGAGTTCCCGCCCGCCCCGCAGCCGCTGCCGAGCCCGGTGCTGGACAGCCACACCCATCTGGACATAACGGTCAGTGAGGCGGGTGTTCCCGGCGGCGGCCCCTCCGACGACCCGATCGCCACGGCCATCGAGGTCGCGAACCGGGTCGGGGTGGACCGCCTGGTGCAGGTCGGCGTGGACGTCCCCTCCTCCCGCTGGGGGGTGGAGACCGCACAGCGGTACCCGGCGGTGGTGGCCACCGTGGCGCTGCACCCCAACGACGCCCCCCGCCTGCCCGACCTGGACGAGGCGCTGCGTGAGATCGAGGGGCTCGCCGCCCACGACCGCGTCCGGGGCGTCGGCGAGACCGGGATGGACTTCTTCCGCACCGGCGATGAGGGGCGCGCCGCCCAGGAGGAGAGCTTCCGGGCGCACATCGCCATCGCCAAGCGGTACGGCAAGGCGCTCGTCATCCACGACCGCGACGCGCACGGCGACGTGCTGCGCGTCCTCGACGACGAGGGCGCGCCGGAGACAGTGGTGCTGCACTGCTTCTCCGGCGACGCCGCGTTCGCCGCCGAGTGCGTACGCCGCGGCTACCTGCTCAGCTTCGCCGGCACGGTCACCTTCGCCAGCGCCGGGGCGCTGCGCGAGGCGGCCGCCGTGACCCCGCTCGACCAGATCCTGGTGGAGACCGACGCCCCATACCTCACGCCCACGCCGCACCGCGGCCGCCCCAACGCGTCGTACCTGGTTCCGCTGACCGTCCGGGCGCTCGCCGCCGCCACCGGCGCCGACCTGGACGAGCTCTGCGCCGCGATCTCCGCCACCGGCGACCGGGTCTTCGGGCCGTGGTGAGCCGCGTGGTGCGGCGGCTGCCCGACCCGGGGTGCTTCCGGACCGCCCGGCCGCGCCCCCTACGCTGCTGCCCATGAGCGGTCTCCTCGGCCCGGCGGAGATCCGGGACTTGGCCGCCCGGTTGGGTGTCGCCCCGACGAAGAAGCTCGGGCAGAACTTCGTGCACGACCCGAACACCGTGCGGCGGATCGTCGGCACCGCCGGGCTCGCCCCCGACGATGTGGCGCTGGAGGTCGGCCCCGGGCTCGGCTCGCTCACCCTGGCCCTGCTCCCGGTCGCCGCGCGCGTGCACGTCGTCGAGATCGACCGGGTGCTCGCTGACGCGCTGCCGGAGACCGCTGCCCGGTACGCCGGACCGGACGCCGCCCGGCTCACCGTGCACCACGCCGACGCGCTGCGGGTCACCGCCGCCGACCTCGGCGACCCGGCGCCCACCGCGCTGGTGGCGAACCTGCCCTACAACGTCGCCGTGCCCGTGGTGCTGCACCTGCTCGCCGAGCTGCCCGGCCTGCGGCACGGCCTGGTGATGGTGCAGAAGGAGGTCGCCGACCGGCTGGTCGCGGGTCCCGGCTCCAAGGTGTACGGCATCCCGTCGGTGAAACTCGCCTGGTACGCCCGTGCCCGGGCGGCCGGTCGGGTCCCGCCCAACGTCTTCTGGCCGGTGCCGAACGTCGACTCCGGCCTGGTCGCCTTCACCCGTCGCGAGCCGCCCCGCGCCGACGTGACCCGCGAGCGGGTCTTCGCCGTGGTCGACGCGGCGTTCGCCCAGCGGCGCAAGACCCTGCGCGCCGCCCTCGCCGGCTGGGCCGGTGGCGCCGACCGGGCCGCCGCCGCGCTCATCGCGGCGGGCGTGGACCCCGGGGCGCGGGGCGAGGCGCTCACCGTCGAGCAGTTCGCCGCCATCGCCGCGTCGGCTCCGGCCGCCGCACCCGCCGGGCAGTAGGCTGGCGCCGTGCCCGCCGGCATGCCGCACCATTCGCGGATCGCGCAGGATCCGTGGCATGTCCACACGTACGACCTGGTCGACGACGGATACCCGCCGGTCGTCGACGCTGCCGAGGAGCTGATCGTGGAGAAGCCGTTCGACACCCGCCCGAGCCTGCGGGACGTCGCCCCGTGACCGAGGCCTGGCGACCGGACGGCGAGGACGAGCGGCGCGGGGCCAGCGGCCCGGTGAAGGTCCGGGTGCCCGCCAAGGTCAACCTGCACCTCGGCGTGGGCCCGCTGCGCCGCGACGGCTATCACGAGCTCAACACCGTCTATCACGCGATCTCCATCTACGACGAGCTGACCGCCCGCCGGGGAGACACCCTCACGCTCACGATGGAGGGCGAGGGCGCCGGCGAGCTGGCCCTGGACGACTCCAACCTGGTGATGCGGGCCGCGCACGCGCTCGCCGGGTACGCGGGGGTGCTCCCGCACGCCCGGCTGCACCTGCGTAAGCAGATCCCCCTCGCCGGCGGCCTGGCGGGTGGCAGCGCGGACGCGGCAGCCACCCTCGTGGCCTGCGACGCCCTCTGGGGCACCGGGCTCACCCGCGACGAACTGGCCGGCATCGCCGCCGACCTCGGTTCGGACGTGCCGTTCCTGATCCACGGCGGCACGGCGCTGGGCACCGGGCGCGGCGAGGCGGTCAGCCCGGTACTGGCCCGCCCGACCTCGTGGTACTGGGTCGTGGCCATCGCGGACGGCGGTCTCTCCACCCCGGCCGCCTATCGCGAGCTGGACCGGCTCCGCGAGGCCGGCACCGCCGGCCCACCGCTCGGCGCGACCGACGCGCTGCTCGCCGCGCTGCGCCAGCGCGACCCGCGGGTGCTCGCCGCCACGCTCGGCAACGACCTCCAGGACGCCGCCCTCGCCATGCGCCCCGCCCTCGCCGAGACGCTCAAGGCGGGCGAGGCGGCCGGCGCGCTCGCCGGCATCGTCTCCGGATCCGGACCGACCTGCGTATTCCTCGCCGAGAACGGCGCGCACGCCGAGCGGATCGCATCCGAGCTCACCGCCACCGAGGTGTGCCGGGAGGCGCGGGTGGCACACGGCCCGGTGGCGGGCGCGCGGGTCAACTGACCCGCGACCGCCCGAGCGGTTACGGCTACGGGGAGGTCGCGGCCGCCCGGAGGGCGGGGGCGGCAACCTCCGGCACGCCGCGCGATCGCGGCGGGACCCACGGATCTCAGCGGGCCGCCGGATGGCCGGGACGTCGCGCCGGGCGCACCCACCCCGGGGTGCCGCGTACCCTTGAAGGCCAGGCGTCCCGTGCCCGCCGGCACCGGACGCCTTGATCATGAAAGGTAGGTCGTGGCCAACATCCTCAACCTGGACCGGGTGTCCAAGGGCTACGGGGCCGCCGGGCCGCTGCTCACCGACGTCTCACTCGGCTTGGACGACGCCGACCGGATCGGTGTGGTGGGCCTCAACGGCGCCGGCAAGTCCACGCTGCTCCGGCTGCTCACCCGCGCCGAGGAACCGGACGACGGCCGCGTGACCCACCGCCGCGACCTGCGGGTCGCCTGGCTGCCGCAGAACCTCACCCTCGCCCCCGACGCCACCGTCCGGGACGTGGTGCTCGGCACCGAGTGGCTCGCCGAGAGCATGGGCGCCGAGCACGAGTGGGCCGGCGATGCCGGAGTGCGGACCATCCTCGACGGTCTCGGCATGCCCCACCTCGGCCTCGACCAGCCGGTCGGCCCGATGTCCGGCGGCGAGCGCCGCCGGGTGGCCCTCGCCGCGCTGCTGATCCGCGACTCCGACCTGCTGATCCTCGACGAGCCCACCAACCACCTCGACGTCGGCGGCGTCGACTGGCTGGCCCGGCACCTGCTGAGCCGCAAGGGCGCCCTCGTCGTCGTCACCCACGACCGCTGGTTCCTCGACGCCGTCTGCACCACCACCTGGGAGGTCGCCGACCAGACAGTCCGGTCCTACGACGGTGGCTTCGCCGCCTGGACCCTCGCCCGCGCCGAGCGGGAGCGGGTCGCGGCGGCCACCGAGGCCCGCCGGCAGAACCTGCTCCGCAAGGAGATCGCCTGGCTGCGCCGTGGCCCGCCGGCCCGGACCTCCAAGCCGCGGTTCCGGATCGACGCGGCCAACGCCCTGATCGCCGACGTCCCACCGCCGCGCGACACCATGTCGCTGCAACGGCTCGCCACCGCGCGGCTCGGCAAGCAGGTGTACGACCTGGAGCAGGTCAGCCTCAAGGCCGGCCCGAAGGAGATCCTGCACGACACCACCTGGCAGGTCGGTCCCGGCGACCGGGTGGCCATCCTGGGCGCCAACGGGGCGGGCAAGACCACCCTGCTGCGGATGCTCGCCGGTGTCACCCGCCCGGACGGCGGCCGGTTCGTCACCGGCTCCACCGTCCGGCCGGCCTTCCTCTCCCAGGAACTGGCCGAGTTGCCCGGGCAGTTGCGCGTGCTGGAGGCCGTCGAGGAGGTGGCCCGCCGCGTGCAGCTCGGTGATCGGGAGATCTCCGCCGCGCAGCTCGCCGAGATCTTCGGCTTCGACGACCGGCGGCTCTGGACGCCGGTGAGCGACCTCTCCGGTGGCGAACGCCGTCGGCTGCAGATGCTCCGCCTGCTCGCCGGCGAGCCGAACGTTCTCCTCTTCGACGAGCCCACCAACGACCTGGACACCGACACCCTCGCCGGTCTGGAGGACCTGCTCGACTCCTGGCCGGGGACGCTGATCGTGGCGAGCCACGACCGGTACCTCATCGAGCGGGTCACCGACGTCGTGTACGGCATGCTCGGCGACGGGCGGTTGGTGCACCTGCCCGGCGGCGTGGACGAGTACCTGGCCCGGGCGGCCGACAAGCCGGGCTCCAGCCGTACCGAGGCGGTGCCCGCCGCCGCGGCGGAGGCGCCGGCCCGCACCGGCCTCTCCGCGGCCGAGGTGCGCCAGGCGCGCAAGGAGCTGACCCGGCTGGAACGCCAGATCGGCAAGCTGGAGCAGCGCGAGGCGGCCCTGCTCGACCAGCTCGCCGAGCACGCCACCGACTACGCGAAGGTCGCCGAGCTGGACGGCCAGCTCAAGGACCTGCGGGCCGAGCGGGAACGGACCGAGGAGGCCTGGCTGGCGCTGGCCGAGGAGCTGCCCGCCGACTGACCAGCCTCGTCGGCCATCGACCGTGGTGACCCGGCCGGTGGTCGCCACCCCAGGTGGGCCCCCGTGTGCCGCGTCACACTCCGACGTGCGGGAGAATCGTCGTCGACCCTCACCCGAACGGCGTTGGAGACTCAGACATGGCCCATACCCCCGTCAACCACCCCGCGCGGCCGATCTACCGGGCGATCGCCGGGCTGACCGGCCTGTACCTGGTGGTCTTCGGTGTGCTCGGCGTCATCACGAGCGCCGGCGGCGAGCTCTTCGCCCAGGACGACACCCAGGTCCTCGGCCAGGGTACGAACCTCGGCTTCTCGCTGATCAGCGCCGTGCTCGGGCTCCTCGTGCTGGCCGGCACCCTGCTCGGCCGCAACATCGACGTCGCGATCGACCAGTGGCTGGCGTACATCCTGATGATCGTCAGCCTCGGTGGGCTCGCCTTCAGCCGGACCGACGCGAACTTCTTCAACTTCACCATCCCGACTGTCATCGTCCTGATGGTGGCCGCCCTGGTGCTGCTCGTGGCCGGCATGTACGGCAAGGTCGGGACCGATGAGGAGAAGGAGGCGTGGCAGAAGGCCCGCCTGGTGCTCTGATCCCCGGTCGCGCTTTTGCTTGTCTCTGGTTGCGCTTCTGGTTTCGCCGGAGCCGACCCGCTCCGGGCGGTCAGGCTTGATCCCTCCGCGGGTCGGGCTCCGGCGAAACCCATGGTGGTCCCGCGCCGTCCTGGCCGTTCCGGCCGGCTGAGCGGGACCAGTTGTGTTTGCGGGCGGACCAGTCTGTTCGCCGGACAGTCGGCGTCCCGACGGGCGACAATCCTCCGGAACCGGTCATCTCGGGTGGAGGAGAGGCTCATGGCGCATTTTCCGGTGAACCATCCGGCGCGACCGATCTACCGCGTCCTCTCCGGGCTCATCGGGCTCTACATCCTGGTCTTCGGCGTCTGGGGAGTCGCGCAGACCGCCGGGCAGTTCCTCTTCGCCCGCGAGAGCAACTGGGTGCTCGGGCTCCGCACCAACCTCGCGTTCTCCATCGCCTCGGTGATCTTCGGAGCCTTCCTGCTGATCGGCGCGTCGCTGCGCACCAACCTCGGCCACTACATGAACCTGACCGCCGGCATCGTCTTCCTGGTCACCAGCATCCTCATGATGTCGGTGCTGCAGACCGGGGCGAACTTCCTGAACTTCTCGATGTCCACGGTCATCGTGTCGATGCTCTTCGGTCTGGTGCTGCTCGGCACCGGCCTCTACGACAAGGTCGGCCCGCCGGAACTCGCCGAGGCGGAGCGACGCCATCGGGACAAGCAGATCTCCGAGGCGAACACGCGCTGACCGGCCGGCGGTCGCCGCCGGGCGGGCTCAGTGCTTGCGGGAGGAGATCAGGGTCGGCTTCGCCTCCAGGTGCGAGAGCCCGTTCCAGGCCAGGTTCACCAGGTGCGCGGCGACCGTCTCCTTGCGTGGCTTACGGACCTCCAACCACCAGCGACCGGTCAACGCCACCATGCCGACGAGCGCCTGCGAGTAGAGCTCGGCGAGCTTCGGGTCGTACCCCCGGCTCTTGTACTCGGCGCCCAGGATGTGCTCGACCTGATGGGCCACGTCGTTGAGCACGCTGCTGAAGTTGCCCGTCGCCGCCATCAACGGCGACTCGCGGACCAGCACCCGGAAACCGCTCGTCTCCTCCTCGATGTAGCTGAGCAGGGCCATCGCCGCCTGTTCCAGCAGCTCCCTCGGGTGGCCGGCGGTCAACGCGGTGGTGATCCGGTCCAGCAGCGCCCGGACCTCCCGGTCCACCACGACGGCGTAGAGCCCTTCCTTGCCACCGAAGTGCTCGTAGACCACCGGCTTCGACACCTTCGCCCGCGCCGCCACCTCCTCCACCGAGGTCGCGTCGAAACCGCGCTCGGCGAAGAGCTGCCGTCCGATCGAGATCAGCTGTTCCCGGCGCTGAGCCGCCGACATGCGTACCCGGGAGGATGACTTGCCGCCGGGCGGGTCCGCCGACCTTCGCCGGCTCGTGCCACCCTCGCTGCCTAGGACATCCGCCATCTCGTCACCTCGCCGGCGCTCGGTGACGCCCTGCCGTGGGATGGTGCCTCCGCTGTACCCGCTCACTTCGCCGCCTCACTGGCGTACGGCCGGGCGGCGCTCGCGCGCCGTCCGACCGTACCCGCCGCGTGCCCGGCCCCCCTGTCGCCGTGCCGCGCGGCATTCCCCCCGCTTCGTTCGGTCACCGGGCCATACTGCCAGGTAACCGCCGAGTCCATTTCCCGGATCACCCCGCCGACGGTGACACCATCTTCGCCGCGAGGCGTTCCGGCTTCGGCCAGCGCACGTCGTACGCCGCCCCGGACTTCTCCAGGAACCAGATGACCCGGGCCGAGATGTCCACCTGGCCGCGCAGGACGCCGTGCCGGGCGCAGGTCGGGTCGGCGTGGTGCAGGTTGTGCCAGCTCTCGCCGAAGGAGAGGATCGCGAGCGGCCAGAAGTTCGCCGCCCGGTCGCCCTGCCGCATCGCGAAGGGACGCTCGCCGTAGACGTGGCAGACCGAGTTGATCGCCCAGGTGACGTGGTGCAGCAACGCGATGCGGACCAGCCCGGCCCAGAAGAGCGCGGTCAGCGCGCCCTGCCACGACCAGGTCAGCAGGCCGCCCATCAGCGCCGGGCCCAGCACCGAGATCGTCACGAGCAGCGGGAAGAGCTGGTCGACCCGCTTGATGTCGCGGTCGGCGATCAGGTCGGGCGCGAACCGCTGCCGGTTGGAGAGTTCCCGGCTGAACATCCAGCCGAGGTGCGCGTGGAAGAGGCCGCGGGTCAGACCCCAGACGCTCTCGCCGAACCGCCACGGGGAGTGCGGGTCACCCTCCAGATCGGAGAAGGCGTGGTGGCGACGGTGGTCTGCCACCCACTGGATGATCTCGCCCTGCACCGAGAGTGAGCCGGCGACCGCCAGCGCGACGCGCAGGCCGCGCCGGGCCTTGAACGAACCGTGGGTGAAGTAGCGGTGGTAGCCGACCGTCACGCCGAGCCCGGAGATCACGTACCAGAACGCGGCGATGCCCACGTCGGTCCAGCTCAGCCAGCCACCCCAGGCGACCGGCACGGCGGCCACCAGGGCCCCGAACGGGATCAGCACGAAGAGCCAGAGCGCGACGAGAATGCCGGGCGACTGCGTGCCCTGGGTGAGTGGCTTTGGTCCGGATGCTTTCGGTTCGAGCAGGGCGGTCGACATGGCACCTCGCAGCGCTGGGGAGTAGGGGAACATCACAAGCTACGCCTACGTCACCGTAACTTACGCAACCGTAGATCGCACGGGGAAGTTCGCGAGAGGCTTTGTCGTACCGTCCCCCTAGCGTCGACCCATGACCGATCCGCTCGCGGCGGAGGTGCGCCGACTCCGCGCCGTTGAACAGCTCTCGGTACGCGAGATCCGGGCTCGCACGGGTCTGGGTCGTGATCGGGTCTACGAGCTGCTGCGCGGCGTGCCGCCGCCGGCCTGGATCCGCCGACCGAACGCCAAGGACCAACTGCGAGCGCGAGCGATCGAGCTACGGGCGAGTGGTTGCTCGCTGTCGGAGATCGCCGCACGTACCGGGATCGCGAAGTCGACGGCGTCCCAGTGGGTCCGGGACGTGCCACTCCCCGCCGCGGACGATGCGGTCCAGGCGCGTCGGAAGAGCCACGCGAAGTCGATGTCGGAGGCTCGCTGGGCCGCGCACCGGGCGGCTCGCGACGCCGCCCGCGCCGACCAGCACGCGGCGGCCGTCGCGGCCGTCGGCCGGCTCGACGATCGCGACATCCTGCTCCTCGGTGCGGCGATCTACTGGTGCGAGGGGACCAAGTCGAAGCCGTGGCGACGCGACGATCACCTGCAGCTCATCAACAGTGATCCCGGCCTGCTCGCGGTCTTCCTGCTCTTCCTGTCGACCTGTGGCGTCGACCGAACGGTGCCGACGTATCGGGTGAGCATCCACGAGACCGCCGACGCCGACGCCGCGACCGGTTGGTGGGCGGCGCGACTCGCCCTGCCGATCGATCGATTCCGCCGGCCGACATTGAAGACGCACAAGCCGGGCACGCTCCGCCAAGACACCGGGGCCGACTATCACGGCTGCCTCGTGATCAATGTGCCGCGCAGTCGCGAGCTCTATTGGCGGATCGAAGGTATGATCTCCGAGCTGTTCCGGAAATCAGGCGGCGCGGGCCCCGAAAACGTGGACCGTTAGGCTTGACATTCATTGGGGTGTGGGGTAACGGCAACCCGCAGGCCTTTGGAGCCTTGAGCTCCTGGTTCGAATCCAGGCACCCCAGCTCACGCAGGTCATGGCGCATTCGCCGTGGCCGCGCCAACCGGCCGTCGACGTCTGGTTAGCATGACCGCGGAAGTGTCGCCGTCCCGACGGGAGCCCGGTCGTGTCCCAGCCCCACCATCGCACCGTCGTCGTGCTCGCCGCCGGTGAGGGCAAACGGATGAAGTCGGCGCTGCCGAAGGTGCTGCATCCGCTGCTCGGTCGTACGCTGCTCGGTCACGTGCTGAGCGCGGCGGCGCCGTTGGGCGCCGACCGGACGGTCGTGGTCGTCGGGCACGGCGCCGACCAGGTTCGCGGGCACCTCGCCGAGATCGCGCCGGACGTCGTGCCGGTGCTCCAGGCCGAGCAGCTCGGCACCGGTCACGCGGTGCGGATCGCGCTGGAGGCCGTGCCGGACGCCACCGGCACGGTCGTCGTGATCAACGGTGACGTGCCGCTGCTGCGCCCGGAGACGGTGAGTGCGCTGGTGCACGCGCACGAGCAGGCCGGCGCCGCCGCGACGGTGCTCGCCGCCGAGGTGCCCGACCCGACCGGCCTGGGCCGGATCGTGCGGTCCGCCGACGGTCGGCTGGAGCAGATCGTCGAGGAGCGGGACGCCACCCCGGCGCAGCGCGCCGTCCGGGAGATCAACGCCGGCAGCTATGCGTTCGACGTGGTACGGCTGCGGGACGCGCTGGGCAAGCTCTCGACCGACAACGACCAGGGCGAGGAGTACCTGACCGACGTCTTCGGCCTGCTCCACTCGGCGGGGGAGCCGGTGGCCGTGCACGTCGCGCCGGATCACGTGGAGACGCTGGGCTGCAACGACCGGGTCGAGTTGGCGGCGCTGCGCCGGCTGCTGCGCGACCGGATCAACGAGGGCTGGATGCGTACCGGGGTGAGTCTGCTCGACCCGGAGACCACCTGGATCGACGTGACCGTGGCCCTGGACCGGGACGCCGTGGTCGACCAGAACACCCAGCTGCGCGGTGCCACCGTGGTCGGCTCCGGGGCGGTGGTCGGCCCGGACGTGACCCTGATCGACACGGTGGTGGGCGAGGGCGCGACGGTGCTGCGCAGCCACGCGGTGGGCGCCGAGGTCGGTCCGGGGGCCAGCGTCGGCCCGTACGCGTACCTGCGTCCGGACGCGCGCCTGGCGGAGAAGTCGAAGGTCGGGACGTTCGTCGAGGTGAAGAACTCCGAGGTGGGGCCGGGCGCGAAGGTGCCGCACCTGTCGTACGTCGGGGACGCCACGATCGGGGCGAAGGCGAACATCGGCGCGGCGACGATCTTCGTGAACTACGACGGGGTGAACAAGAACCGGACCGTCGTCGGCGAGGGGGCGTTCATCGGCTGTGACACCAGCCTGATCGCGCCGGTCGAGGTGGGCGCGGGTGCGTACATCGCAGCGGGCAGCGCGATCAGCAAGGACGTGTCGCCGGGCGCGCTGGGCGTGACCCGGGCGCCGCAGCGCGAGGTCGAGGGCTGGGTGGCCCGCAAGCGCCCCGGAACGGTGTCGGCGGCGGCGGCCGAGCGGGCGTTGCGGGCCGCGGAGGGTGCGTCGCCGGGGGCCGCGGCGGCAAGCGAAGGTGAGGCAATCCACGGGGATGGCCGGGCGCTGGGCGGGGAATCCTCCGAGGGAGATACTGCAACCGACTAGGCCCCGGCCCACCACCACCGCGCGCCGGGCATCACCGACCAACGGGAGCAGACGGGCCCATGGGCAGCATCGTCGCTGAAAACCGCAAGAGCCTGATGCTCTTCACCGGACGTGGCTTTCCGGAGCTGGCCAAGGAGATCGGAGAGGTGCTCGGCGTCGCGCCGACGCCCACTGACGCGTACGACTTCGCCAACGGCGAGATCTTCGTACGGTATCGGGACTCGGTGCGTGGTTCGGACGCCTTCGTGGTGCAGTCCGTCACGCACGGGGTGAACACCTGGGTCATGGAGACCCTGATCATGATCGACGCGCTGAAGCGCGGCTCGGCCAAGCGGATCACCGTCGTCCTGCCGTTCTATCCGTACGCCCGGCAGGACAAGAAGCACCGGGGCCGGGAGCCGATCTCGGCCCGGCTGATCGCCGACCTGTTGAAGACCGCGGGGGCGAACCGGATCCTCACCGTGGACCTGCACACCGCGCAGATCCAGGGCTTCTTCGACGGGCCGGTCGATCACCTCTTCGCGATGGACGTGCTGGCCGAGTACGTCGAGCGGCAGTACGCCGGCCGCCCGATGACGGTGGTCGCGCCGGACTCCGGCCGGGTGCGGGTCGCCGAGCGCTGGACGGACCGGCTGGGTGGCTGCCCGCTGGCGTTCATCCACAAGACCCGCGACCCGATGAAGCCGAACCAGGTGGTGGCGAACCGGGTGGTCGGTGACGTCGAGGGCCGGGTCTGCCTGATCGTGGACGACATGATCGACACGGGCGGCACGATCTGCCGGGCGGCGGACATCCTCAAGGAGTCGGGTGCCGCCGACGTGATCGTCGCGTCGACGCACGCGCTGCTGAGCGATCCGGCGACGGAGCGGTTGAAGAACAGCCCGATCAGCGAGGTCGTGGTGACCAACACGCTGCCGCTGCCGCCGGAGAAGCAGCTCGACAAGCTCACCGTGCTCTCGATCGCCCCGCTGCTCGCCCGGGCGATCCGGGAGGTCTTCGACGACGGTTCGGTGACCACGCTCTTCGGTGGTCTCAGCTGACGTCGGTCGGGTGTCCGGCGGTCGTCGTGGACGGCCGCCGGGGCTGACGAAGCCTGACCTGCGGGGCGTATCCGACGGCGATGTGGGGACTGGCGGAGAGCCGGGATTTCGCTCGGGTAGACTGGTGCGGTTGCCACGGCGAGGGTGCCCGGCGGGCCGCTGAGGAAGCGCCGCACGGAGGCACCGTCATCGACGCGGTGCTCCGGGCAGTCGTTCATGACGCATGAGCCCCAGCGAGCCCCTCGCCCCAGCACCGCCAGTCGACAAGCCGCCGCAGCGAAAGCATCAGGAGTTTCCCCGTGTCCGAGGTAAAGATCAGCGCCGAGCCCCGTACCGAGTTCGGCAAGGGTGGTGCCCGTCGTACCCGCCGGGCCGGCAAGGTGCCCGCCGTGCTGTACGGCCACGGCGAGAAGCCGAAGCACATCGCGCTGCCGGCCCGCGACTTCGCCGCCGCCATCCGCAAGGGCGGCGCCAACCAGCTCTTCGCGATCGAGGTGAGCGACGGCACCCAGGTGCTGGCGCTGCCGAAGGCGATCCAGCGTGACCCGATCAAGGACACCTTCGAGCACGTCGACCTGCTGCTGGTCCGTCGTGGCGAGAAGGTCACCGTCGAGGTCCCGGTCGAGCTGACCGGTGAGGCCGCGAAGGACACGCTGATCGTGCACGACCACGACACCCTCTCGGTGACCGCCGACGCCACCCGGGTGCCGGACCACCTGGAGGCGTCGATCGAGGGCGCCGAGCCGGGGGTGCAGGTCACCGCGGCCGACGTGACCCTCCCGTCGGGTGTCGAGCTGGCCGCCGACCCGGAGCTGCCGGTCGCCACGGTGACCGCCGCCCCGACCGCCGAGCAGCTCGAGGCGACGCTGCCCGAGGTCGAGGAGGCCACCGAGGAGGAAGAGGCCGAGGTCGGCGAGGTCACCGAGGCTTCGGAGGGTGCCGAGGAGGCTCCGGCCGCCGAGGGCGAGGAGAACGCCGAGGCGCGTACCGGGGCCTGATCCGGTCGGTTTTCACGTGCGACAGGCGTCCCCGGATTCGGGGGCGCCTGTCGGCGTATCAGGGGTCCGGTCGGGTGGACGTGGGAAGGGTGGGTCGTGACGGACGAGGCGGGGCCGTGGCTGGTGGTCGGCCTGGGCAACCCGGGTCGGGAGTACGCCGGCAACCGGCACAACGTCGGTTTCATGGTGGCGGAGCTGCTCGCGCAGCGGGTGGGTGCGAAGTTCGGTCGGCACCGGCGGGCCGTGGCCGAGGTCGCGGAGAGCCGGCTCGGTTTCGGTGGCCCCCGGCTGGTGCTGGTGAAGCCGTTGACCTACATGAACCTCTCCGGCGGCCCGGTAGCGGCGCTGGCCCAGTTCTACAAGGTGGCGCCGGGGCAGGTCGTCGCGGTGCACGACGAGCTGGACATCGGGTACGGCCAGCTGCGGGTGAAGTGCGGCGGCGGCGAGGGCGGCCACAACGGGTTGCGCTCGATGACGAAGTCGCTGGGTACGAAGGAGTACGCGCGGGTCCGGTTCGGCATCGGCCGGCCGCCGGGGCGGCAGGATCCGGCCGACTTCGTACTGTCGGATTTCAGCGCCGTCGAGCGCAAGGAGCTCGAGTTCCTGGTCGATCGGGCTGCTGACGTGGTGGAGTCGGTCGTCACCCGGGGTGTGGAGCCGACGCAGAACCTCTACCACGGCGCCTGACGCGGGCGGGGCGTACCCGCTCGACGGCTGTGGGCCGGTAGTCTGCGCCTTTCGACGTGTGGCGACCGGCGGCGCGGGTCGCGGGGGACGAACCGGGCCGTGGCGAGGCGACGGGAGCGGACCATGGACAGTCCTCCGACGATCGACGGCGCATTCGCCCGGTGGCTCGCGGCCCGGGCGGGTCAGGCGCTGCTGGCGTTGCGGGCGGAGATGGGTTTCGCCGATCCGGGGGCGTTGAAGTCGGCCGGGGACAAGGTCTCGCACGAGCTGATCCGCACCGAGCTGGCGAGGTGGCGTCCCGGTGACGCGGTGCTCTCCGAGGAGGACGAAGGGTCGCGGCTGGCCTGGGCGGCGGAGGTGACCGCCGAGGGGCTGCCCCGGCTGACGGCCGAGCGGGTGTGGATCGTCGATCCGCTGGACGGCACCCGGGAGTACGCCGAGGACGGGCGGTCGGACTGGGCGGTGCACGTGGCGCTCTGGTCGCGTACCGCGCCGAGCCCGCACGGGCTGGTCGCCGGCGCGGTGGGGCTGCCCGCGCAGCAGCGGGTGCTGGCCACGGACTATCCGCCGGCGTACCCGCCGATGAGGGTGGAGGCGGCGGCGGCCGGTGTCCGGACGATCCGGTTGGCGGCGAGCCGGAGCCGGCCGCCGGTGTTCCTCACCGACCTGGCCGACGACGTGGGGGCGCATCTCGTGCCGATGGGCTCGGCGGGCGCCAAGATAGCCGCGGTGGTGACCGGTGAGGTGGACGCCTACATCCACGCGGGCGGCCAGTACGAGTGGGACTCGGCGGCGCCCATCGCGGTGGCGACGGCGACCGGACTGCACGCGTCCCGGATCGACGGTTCCGCGCTGACGTACAACGGGGCGGATCCGCGCCTGCCCGACCTGCTGGTGTGCCGTCGTGATCTCGCCCTCATGTTGCTTGCGGCGCTGCGGAGACATTCCGGGTAGCCTGTGCCCAGTTCTTGACTTCCCCGACCGGAAAGGTCTGGAATCGGATGAGCGTGCGAATCGAGCCCGAGTCATGACCGCGCCCGCCTACCAGGTCTCACACCTGGACGCGCTGGAGGCGGAGAGCATCTTCGTGATGCGTGAGGTGGTCGCCGAGATGGAGCGACCGGTGCTGCTCTTCTCGGGCGGCAAGGATTCGATCGTGATGCTCCGCCTGGCGCAGAAGGCGTTCGCCCCGGCGAACGTGCCCTTCCCGGTGATGCACGTGGACACCGGCCACAACTTTCCGGAGGTCCTGGAGTACCGCGACCAGCGGGTGGCGGAGCTCGGCCTGCACCTGGTGGTGGCGAGCGTGCCGGACGCCCTGGCGCGCGGCCTGGTCCGGGAGTCCCCGGACGGGATGCGTAACCGGATCCAGACCCCGGTCCTGCTGGCGGCGGTGGAGCAGCACCGCTTCGACGCCCTCTTCGGTGGCGCCCGGCGGGACGAGGAGAAGGCCCGCGCGAAGGAGCGGGTGTTCAGCTTCCGTGACGAGTTCGGCCAGTGGGATCCGAAGAACCAGCGTCCGGAGCTGTGGGCGCTCTACAACGGCCGGCACCATCCGGGCGAGTCGATCCGGGTCTTCCCGCTCTCCAACTGGACGGAGCTGGACGTCTGGCACTACATCGCGCGGGAGCGGATCCCGCTGCCCTCGATCTACTACGCGCACGAGCGCGAGGTGATCGAGCGCGACGGGATGCTCTACGCGGTCAACGAGTTCGTCCGGCCGCGGGCCGGCGAGGAGTTGGTCAAGGAGCGGGTGCGGTACCGCACGGTGGGCGACGCCTCCTGCACGGCCGCGGTGCGCTCGGACGCGGACACGGTGGAGAAGGTCATCGAGGAGGTGGCGGCGACCCGGATCACCGAGCGCGGTGCGACCCGTGGTGACGACCGGGTCAGCGAGGCCGCCATGGAGGACCGCAAGCGGGAGGGCTACTTCTGATGACCGTCGAGACCGACGCGGACGCCGGGGCCGCCTCCGGTGGCGAGTCCGCAGCCCGACGTATGGACCTGCTCCGCTTCGCCACCGCGGGGAGCGTGGACGACGGCAAGTCGACGCTGATCGGCCGGCTGCTCTACGACACCAAGTCGCTCTTCACCGACCAGTTGGCCGCGGTGGAGGCGGTCAGCGCGGCGCGCGGCGACGAGTACACGAACCTGGCGCTGCTCACCGACGGCCTGCGGGCGGAGCGGGAGCAGGGCATCACCATCGACGTGGCGTACCGGTACTTCGCCACGCCGCGGCGGAAGTTCATCATCGCCGACACCCCGGGGCACATCCAGTACACCCGGAACATGGTCACCGGGGCGTCCACGGCCGACCTGGCGCTGATCCTGGTCGACGCCCGCAAGGGGTTGGTGGAGCAGTCCCGCCGGCACGCCTTCCTCTGCTCCCTGTTGCGGGTGCCGCACCTGGTGCTCTGCGTCAACAAGATGGATCTGGTGGACTTCTCCCAGGACGTCTTCGAGCGGATCGCCGACGAGTTCACCGCGTTCGCCGCGAAGCTCGACGTGCCCGACCTCACGGTGGTGCCGGTCTCCGCGCTGCGCGGCGACAACATCGTCAGCCGGTCGCCGAACATGCCCTGGTACGAGGGCCCGGCGCTGCTGCACCACCTGGAGCGGGTGCACATCGCCAGCGACCGCAACCTGGTCGACGTGCGGTTCCCGGTGCAGTACGTGATCCGTCCGCAGTCGACGACCGTCACCGACTACCGGGGCTACGCGGGTCAGGTCGCCTCGGGGGTGCTCAAGGCGGGTGACGAGGTGATGGTGTTGCCGTCGGGGTTCACCAGCCGGATCGCGTCGGTGGAGACCGCCGACGGGCCGGTCGCGGAGGCGTTCCCGCCGATGTCGGTCACCGTACGGTTGACCGACGAGATCGACATCTCCCGGGGCGACATGATCTGCCGGCCGAACAACGCGCCGGCGGTGGCGCAGGACATCGAGGCGATGGTCTGCTGGATGGACGAGACCCGCCCGTTGCAGGTCGGCGGCAAGTACGCGATCAAGCACACCACCCGGTCGGCGCGGGCGATCGTGCGGGGTCTGCACTACCGGCTCGACATCAACTCGCTGCACCGGGACGATTCGGCGGGGGAACTGCGGCTCAACGAGATCGGCCGGGTCCGGCTGCGGACGACGGTGCCGCTGCTGGCCGACGAGTACCGCCGCAACCGCACCACCGGCGGTTTCGTCATCATCGACGAGACGACCAACCGTACGGTCGGCGCCGGCATGATCGTCGAGGCGGGTTGAGACCGTGGCCCGGGCCGCCGGAGGTCAGCGCCGCGGGTCGGAGGCGACGGTGAGCGTGGTGCGGGCGGCGAGCCGGGCCCAGACCCGGTAACCGAGCCAGCGCAGCGCCGGTCGAGCCCGGCGCGCCGACTGCCGGGAGAGGCGGACGGCGAGGACGAGGCAGACCGGCGCCAGCAGCAGGACGGCCACCCCGCCGGCCGGGCTCTCCGTCGCCGGGGCGAAGCCGTTGACCAGCAGCCCCGCCACGGCGAGCAGGGTGAGCGCCAGGCAGACCGCGACCGTGCGGGAGCCGAGCTGGCGGCGCAACTGCCACCGCAGCGCCGCCGGTTGCCGCCGCCAGGTCGGCAGCGCCGCCCCGGCGAGCACGGGCAGGACGAGCAGCGCGGCGGCGAGCCGTACGTCGCGGCCCACGTCGCCGAGCAGCGCGAAGAGCGCCCAGTGCGCCACGGCGGCCAACGCCACCGCGTCGAAGAGCCGCCACCACAGGGCGGCGGCGGTGACCGCGTGCCGCATCGCGGCCGCCAGGTTCTGCGGATCGGCGGCGAGCGCCGCGGTGAACCCGCGCGCGGCCCGGCCGGTCTGGTCCCGCTGGGCGTCCAGCAGCGCGAGCTGCTGCAGGGCCGGCTCGAACGACGGGTCCAGCGCCAGCGCCCGACCGCAGGCCGCGCGGGCGGCGCGCAGCCGACCCATGCGGACGTGCAGCAGGGCGTCGAGCAGGTGCGCGGTGGGGACCTGCGGGGCGAGCTCCAGCGCGGTGTCCGCGTGCCGGCGGGCCACCACGACGCGGGTGGGGTTACCGAGCGCGAGGAGCGCCTCGGCCAGCAGCGCGTGCGCCTCCCAGGAGCGCGGCGACCCTTCGATCGCGGTGTGGGCGGCCGCGGCCGCGTATCCGGGCCGGCCCGCGGCGAGCAGGATCCGGGTCTTCTCGACGAGCAGGTGCTCCTGCGTGACGGAGAAGCCGAGTGCCTGGTCGATCAGGCGCATTGCCTCGGCGTGCTGACCCAGGACGCGGTGACAGCGGGCCAGCAGGAAGAGCACTCCGGCGTGCCGGGGCTGCTCGGCCAGCACGCCGCGCAGCAGCGTCACCGCCTCGTCGTGCCGCCCGAGATCCATCAGCGCCCCGGCGCGTTGCTGGGCGGCAAACCCGACGTCGGTCACGTCGCCTCCTCCCGCTGACGGTCCCGAGGCAGAACCTTATCGACAGTCACTTCTGGAGGGCCCGCCGCTCGGCTCTCGCGCGTTTTCACGGAAAGAGTGGCTGTCCGGTCACGGATAGCCACTCTTTCCGTGAAAGAGGGCGCACGGGGAGGGGGAGGCTCAGTCGAGTCGGGCGGCGCCGGCCGCGGGGAGCACGGTGACGTGCCCGGGGGCGCGGAAGCCCCGCTCGGCGTAGGCGGCGGTGACCGCACCCGCGACCGAGTCGGCGGCGTCCGCCTCGACGAGGGCGAGGACGCAGCCGCCGAAGCCGCCGCCGGTCATCCGGGCGCCGAGCGCGCCGGCGGCGAGCGCCGTCTCGACCGCGGTGTCGATCTCCGGCACGGTGATCTCGAAGTCGTCGCGCATCGAGACGTGCGAGGCGGTGAGCAGCGGGCCGATCTCGCGGACCCGCCCGGCGCGCAGCAGCGCGACGGTGTCGAGCACCCGCTGGTCCTCGGTGACCACGTGCCGGACCCGGCGGCGGGTCTCCGGGTCGTCGAGGCGGGCGAGCGCGGCGTCGAGCTGGTCGACGGTGACGTCGCGCAGCGCCGGTACGCCGAGCCGTTCGGCGCCGGCCTCGCAGGACTTTCGGCGGGCAGCGTACTCGCCGTCGGCGTGCCGGTGCGGGGCGTGACTGTCGACGACCAGCATGGCGAGCCCGGCGGCGCGCAGGTCGAACGGGATGTGCTCGACGCCCTCGCTGCGGCAGTCGAGGAAGAGCGCGTGCCCGTCGCGGCAGCGGATGGAGGCCGACTGGTCCATGATCCCGGTGGGCGCGCCGACGTACCGGTTCTCGGCGCGCTGGGCGAGCCGGGGCTGCCGCTCGGCGGGCAGGTCGAGGCCGCCCAGGTCGACCAGGGCGGTCAGCACCGCCGCCTCCAGCGCGGCCGACGAGGAGAGCCCGGCGCCGAGCGGCACGTCGGACGCGATCGCGAGGCGTGCACCGGGCACGTCGTGCCCCGCGTCGCGCAGCGCCCAGACGACCCCGGCGACGTACGCGCCCCAGCCGGTGACCCGGCCCGGCTCGTCGACCTCGTCGGCGCCGAAGCTGATCGTCTCCCCGGAGAGCTCCGACCAGACCGTCCAGCGCGCGCCCTCCTGCCGGTCGGCGGCGGCCACCGTACGCAGCGGGAGGGCGAAGGGGAGCACGAAGCCGTCGTTGTAGTCGGTGTGCTCGCCGATCAGGTTGACCCGCCCGGGGGCCGCCCAGTGGCCGGCGGGCGGCCCGCCGAACTCCTGGCGGAAGCCGGCGGTGGCGCGGTCGGCGACGTCGGTCATGCCTGCTCCAGGAGGTGCGTGCGGTAGAAGGTCCAGGCGTCGCCGACCATGTCGTGCAGGGTCGGCTTCTGCGGCACCCAGCCCAGTTCCTCGCGGGCCAGCCGGGACGAGGCGACGAGCTCGGCGGGGTCGCCCTCGCGGCGCGGCGCCATCTCGACCGGCAGCGGGTGCCCGGTCACCTCGCGGACCACGTCCACCACCTGCCGGTTGGTGAACCCGTTGCCGTTGCCGAGGTTGTAGACCCGGTGCTGACCGGCGGTGGCGGCGTCCAGTGCGAGCAGGTGGGCCCGGGCCAGGTCGGCGACGTGGATGTAGTCGCGGACGCAGGTGCCGTCGACGGTGGGGTAGTCGTCGCCGAAGAGCTGTAGCTTCTCCCGCCGGCCGGCGGCGACCTCCAGCGCGATCGGGATCAGGTGGGTCTCGGGGTCGTGCCGCTCGCCGAGCGCGACGTCACCGGTGAGGTGGGCGCCCGCCACGTTGAAGTAGCGCAGCGAGACGGCGGCCAGGCCGTGCCCGATCGCCTCGGAGGTGAGCGCCATGTCGACGGCGAGCTTGGTCGCCCCGTACGTGTTGGTCGGCGCCTTCACCGCGGTTTCCGGGATCGGCAGCTCGGTGGGGTTGCCGTAGACGGCGGCCGTGGAGGAGAAGACCATCCGGGGGACCGCGGCGGCTCGGACCGCGTCGATCAGCGCCAGCGACCCGACTGTGTTGTTGTGCCAGTAGAGCTCGGGCTTGACCATCGACTCGCCGGCGGCGATGAGGGCGGCGAAGTGCAGCACGCCGTCGAAGCCGGCCTCCCGGGTGAGCACCCGTCCCGCCTCGTGGATGGGCAGCTCGACGTGGGTGGCGTCGGGGGCGAGCGCGGCACGGTAGCCGGTGCGCAGGTCGTCGAGGACGACCACCTCGTGACCGGCGTCGAGCAGCATCCGGGTCACGACGCTGCCGATGTAGCCGGCGCCGCCGGTGACGAGCAGTTTCACGTCGTTGCCTCCTGCCTGGCCGGCTCACGGCGGCCGGTGTCGGTGCTCACCCTACGGGCGGGTGGGCCCGGCGTCTCCGGCCGGGCGGACCCGATTCCATCATAAACTCCCACGATCCAACAGAGTTGAACACGTGGGTGGTAGACCCGGGCGCGTCGGGCGGGGACGGGCCGCGCCGCCGCCGACGGGAAACCCGGTGCCGGAACGTCCCGCTGTCTACCATCTCTGACATGCGGGAAGCGGGCGGTCCCGAGCGCCGGCGACGCCCCCGGCGACGACCGGGTCGGGACCCGGGGCCGGTCGCCCGGGCCGTGGCCCGCATGGTGGTGCGCGCGGCCGACGCCGCCACGCGCCGCGTCACCGACCTGCTCGGCGCCAGCCCGGCGGCCGGCCGGGAGCGGATCAGCGAGGCGGACCTGCGTGACCTGGTGGCCGCGAACACCCTGCTCGACGCCGACGAACGACGGATCATCGACGAGGTGCTCGTCGCCGGGGCGCGGCTGATCCGCGAGGTCATGATGCCCCGCACCGAAGTGGTCTTCCTGCCCGCCGGGCTGACCATCGCGGAGGCGGCCCGGCTGGTACGGGCCGAGCCGCACACCCGCTACCCGGTCACCGACGGCACCCACGACGACGTGGTCGGCTTCGTCCACCTGCAGGACGTGCTGCTCCGGCCCGACGCCGACCCGTGCCTCGGCGTCGGTGAGCTGGCCCGGGAGGTGAAGCGGCTGCCCGGCAGCAAGCGGGTGCTCGCCGCGCTGACCGAGATGCGCCGGGAGGGGCACCACCTGGCGGTGGTGATCGACGAGTACGGCGGCACGGCCGGCATCGTGACGCTCGAAGACCTCATCGAGGAATTGGTCGGCGAGATCCACGACGAGTACGGCGGCACTGCCGACGCGGGGCGCTCCGGGCTGCCCGCCGTGGTGGACGGGCGGCTCAACCTCGCCGACTTCGCGGAGCGCACCGGGATCACCCTGCCGCCGGGGCCGTACGAGACGGTCGGCGGGTACGTGATGGCCGCGCTGGGACGGCTGCCGGTCGTCGGTGACGAGGTGCCGGTGGCGCCCGGCCCGGCCGGCGGCGGTGAGCGGGGCGACCTGTCCGGCGGGTGGCTGCTGCGGGTACTGGCCCTGGAGGGGCGGCGGGCGGCCCGGATCGCGGTCTCCGCCGCACGACTGCCGGAGCAGCGACGCGAGGTGACCGCGCCCGCGGTGATCGACGGGGCGCGACCCGCCGGGCCGTCATGACGCCCGCGCGGGTGGGCTGACAGAATTGGCGTCATGCCCGACGTTCCCGCCCGCCCCCGCGTCTTCTCCGGCATCCAGCCGACCGCCGACTCGTTCCACCTCGGCAACTACCTGGGCGCGCTGCGGCACTGGGTGGCGCTGCAGGAGACCCACGAGGCGTACTACTGCGTGGTCGACCTGCACGCGATCACCGCCGGGCACGACCCGAAGGTGCTCCGGCAACGGTCCCGGGTCGCCGCCGCGCAGCTCTTCGCGCTCGGCATCGACCCGGAGCGCAGCACGCTCTTCGTCCAGTCGCAGGTGCCCGAGCACCCGCAGCTGGCCTGGGTGCTCGGCTGCATCACCGGCTTCGGCGAGGCGAGCCGGATGACCCAGTTCAAGGACAAGTCGCAGAAGCAGGGCAGCGACCGCTCCAGCGTCGGCCTCTTCACCTACCCGATCCTGCAGGCCGCCGACATCCTGCTCTACCAGGCCGACGCGGTGCCGGTCGGCGAGGACCAGCGCCAGCACCTGGAGCTCTCGCGAGACCTCGCGCAGCGGTTCAACTCGCTCTTCGGGAAGACCTTCACCGTGCCCGCGCCGCACATCGTGAAGGACACCGCGAAGATCACCGACCTGCAGGAACCGACCGCGAAGATGTCGAAGTCGTCCTCCTCGCCGGCCGGCATCATCGACCTGCTGGAGGAGCCGGCCCGTACCGCCAAGAAGATCCGCTCGGCGGTCACCGACACCGGCCGGGAGATCGTCTTCGACGCCGAGGGCAAGCCGGGCATCGCCAACCTGCTGACCATCTACACGGCACTCTCCGGTCGGGACATCGACGACCTGGTCGCCGCGTATGCCGGCAAGGGCTACGGCGACCTCAAGAAGGACCTGGCCGAGGTGGTCACCGCGTTCGTCCGCCCGATCCAGGAGCGCACGCGCGGCTACCTGGACGACCCGGCCCAGCTGGACAAGCTGCTCGCGGCCGGGGCGGAGAAGGCGCGCGCGGTGGCCGGCCCGACGCTGCGCGCCGCGTACGAACGAATCGGGTTCTTCCCGCCGGTGCGCGGCGAGTAGCGCCGCGACGCGGCGCAGGACGGGTGGACACGGGCCGGTGGCCGGAGAGGTGGCGCGCAGCGTGGATCGCAGGGGCGGGGTGCCCGGAGCGGATGACCTCATCCAGATCGGGGTCGCGGTCGACATCCCGGAGCCGTGGGGTCCGCAGCTCACCCGGCGTCGCGCGGAGGCCGGCGACCCCCAGGCGGCGGACATACCCGCCCACGTGACGCTGCTCGGGCCGACCGAGATACCGGGCGCCGCCCTGCCCGCCGTGGAGCGGCACCTGGCCGAGGTGGCCGCCGCTCACCTGCCGTTCACCCTGCACCTGCGCGGCACCGGCACGTTCCGCCCGGTGACGCAGGTGGTCTTCGTGGCCGTGGCGGCCGGGATCAGCGAGTGCGAGCTGCTCGCCGCCGCGATCAGCGCCGCCCCGGAGCTGCACCGGGAAGCGCGCTTCCCCTACCATCCGCACGTCACAGTGGCGCAGGACGTCGCGCCCGAGGCGTTGGACAAGGTTTACGAGGATCTCGGCGACTTCTCCGCGATGTTCGACGTGGCGGCGTTCACCCTGTTCCTGCACAGCGGGCAGGCCCGGTGGCAGCCCCGGCGCGACTTCCGGCTGGGCGGCTGACCGGACGCCGCCCGCGAGGGTTACCCCCACGGCGTGGTGACATCGGCGAGGATGACGGCGTGAACGTGATCGGCCGGATCGAGGCGGGCATCGACCGCTGGGTGAGCGCGGGCCGCCGCCGGTCACCGGTCTTCGACCACGTGTGGCGGGCCGGTGTCCGCTACACGGAGGTGCTCGGCGGCCGGCTGGCCGCTGCGATCGCCTACTACGGCTTCTTCGCGGTGTTCGCGCTCGCCCTCGTCGTGTATGCCATCTTCGGCGCGACCCTGGACGACAACAGCGAGTTCAGCGTGGCCGCGACCAATTTCCTCCGGGACAACCTGCCGTTCCTCGACCCGGCGCAGATCGCCGACAGCAGCGGCACGGTCGGCGTGATCGGTCTGATCATCCTGACCTTCACCGGGATCGGCTGGATCGAGGCGATCCGCTCCTCCCAGCGGCTGATCTACGGGCTGAACCAGCAGCCCGGCAACCTGGTGATCCGCCGGCTGGTGGACATCGGCGTGATGGTCCTCGTCTTCGTGCTGCTCGGCCTCTCGGTGGCGGCCGTCGACACGCTCGAGTCGGTGCTGCGTCTCCTGCTGCGCAGCACGGGGTCGTTCGGGCTGACCACGCTGAGCGCGGTGCTCAGCGTGGTGGTCAACGCCGTCCTCGCCGCGTTGCTGCTCGTCGCGGTGCCCCGGCTGCGGATGAGCCGGTCGCGGCTGCGCCCGGTGGTGCTGCTCGTCGCGATCGGCATCACGCTGCTCAACACGGTCGGCCGTTACTACGTCGTACGCACCGAGCGGAGCCCGGCGTACACGGTGGTGGCCGGCGCGGTCGGGTTGCTGCTCTACCTCTACCTGCTCAACCAACTGCTGCTCTTCGGCGCGGCGCTCGCCGCGACCAGCACCCGGGGCCGGGTGGTGGACCTGGCGGAGGGTCCGGCCGAACTCGACGAGCAGATCGATCCCGGCACCCCCGGAGGTGCCAGTTGACCGCACGGGAGCCGGACATGCTGATCTCGGTCGATCTCGACTCGCCGGTGCCGCCGTACGAGCAGGTACGCGGTCAGCTCGCCGAGATGATCGGGGACGGGCGGCTTCCGGTGGGCACCCGGCTGCCCACGGTGCGGCAGCTCGCCGCGGATCTCACGTTGGCCCCGAACACGGTGGCCCGGGCGTACCGGGAGTTGGAGGGTGCCGGGCTGCTCGAGACGCGGGGCCGCAACGGCACGTTCGTGGCACCGGGCCGGGACGACGCGATCGACCGGCTCCAGCGCTCGGCAGCCGAGTACGCCCTCGCGGCACGCCGGCTCGGTGTGCCACCGGGCGCGGCGCTCGCGCTGGTCCGCGCCGCCCTGGACGCCTCCCGCCCCGGCTGAGCGGCCCGGTCGAGGGGGAAACCCGCGCGACGCGGGGCGAGAGGGAGGATCGGGCGAATGTTCCACGGCGGCCCGCGGTGACGGACCATGATGGGCCGGTGGGGGCACTCGTGACGTTGGACCTGCCGAGCGACTCGCCGATGCTCGGTCTCCCGTGGATCATCACGTTCGGCCCGCTCGGCGACGCCGACGAGTGGGAACCGGTGGTCTGCGGCCCGTACGAACGGCCGCACGCCCTCGCCCTGGCCGAGGCGGTGGTGGCCGAGGAGCAGCTGATGGCGGTGGTCGAGCCGCTACTGCCGGCGCTCTCCGCCGAGGAGATCCGCAGTGAGATCGCCGCCGCGCAGATCGCCGCGGCGGACGAGGCCGCGCAGGTCGACCAGGCCGACCTCTACGGCGACTTCGAGGACATCATCGACGAGGAGCTGGACGCGGCGGCGGACGAGGCCGGCCGGGGCGAGCCGACGGTGCCACCGACCGAGGCCGAGCTGCGGGCCGGGTTCCGCCGGATCGCCGAGATCCTGACCGCCAAGGGGTCCTGACAGGGGTGCGGTACGGCGGGACGCCGCCTGCGGGGTGCGGCCTGCGGCTGCGGGCCGGCGGGCGTCCCGACGTGGCCGAGGGCTGCGGGTCAGCAAGCGTCCGGCGGTGGCGCGTGTCGGGTCCGGCCGGTGTCAGGGCCGGGCGGGTGGGTGGTCCAGCACGCAGAACTCGTTGCCCTCGGGGTCGGTGAGCACCACGAACGGCTCGTCGCCGGTCTGCCCGACGTCCGCCCGCTGGGCGCCCAACGAGATGAGCCGCCGCACCTCCGCGTCCGCGTCGCCGTCGCCGACCACGTCGAGGTGGAGGCGGTTCTTGCCCAGCTTGGCCGTGCCCGAGCCCTGCAGCCACACGGTCGGCCCGGCCGCGGTTCGTTGCGGAAACAGCTTCGCGCTGCCGTCCTCGCCCTGCTCGACCGTGTAGCCGAGCGCGGCGGACCAGAACGCCGCCATGAGGCCGACGTCCTCGACGTCGACGGTGTACTGCGCCACTCGGACCACCATCCGCCACCTCCGGTATCCCGTGTTCGCAGCGGCGACGATCCTCTGCGCGATCTTGGAACTTCACGGCCTCTCCGAGGGCGCAACCGTTCCAAGATCTTCGGTAGTTGGAGCCTGTCGGGTTCCGCAGCCGCCGCCGTATCTCCCGGTTACCCCGAGCGGATCGCGGCGACACCGCCCACTGTGCCCGCCGCGAAGCACGGGCGGCGCCGGCCGGCAGTCGCGGAAGCTGGGCCGGCGCCCCGCGGAGCGGACTCCGCGAGACGCCGGCATCACCTCACCCCACCACAAGGGGTCGGTGCCCCAGCCGCCCGCCGGCGCGGAGCACGACGGACGACCAGGTCGCTTACGGATTACCCGCTCAGCGTCGTTCGAACCAGGCCGCCGCGTCGACCGGCAGCAGACTCCCGGCAGCCGCCTCGGTGAGCGGTTCGCTCGCGACGCTCGGCTCGCCGTATTCGCTGATCGGGATCGGCGCGCCACCGATGTTGACCACGCAGGTCAGCTCGGTGCCGCCGGCGGAGCGGGAGAAGGCCAGCACGCCCGGCTCGGTGTCCCGCCAGGTGATCCCGCCCTCGGCGGTCAGCGCCGGATGCGTACGCCGGATCCGCAGCGCGTCGCGGTAGAGCTCCAGCGTCGAGCCGGGTACGCCGGCCTGGGCGGCCACCGAGAGCGCGGCCCAGGTGGCCGGGGCCGGCAGCCAGCTCAGCTCACATCCCTGCGGCCCGAAGCCGTACGGGGGCCGGTCACCACTCCACGGGATCGGCACCCGGCAGCCGTCCCGGCTCTCGCCGGTGCGCCGGAACGCCGGGTCCTGGCGCAGCTCGTCGGGGAGGTCGAGCACCTCGGGCAGACCCAGCTCCTCGCCCTGGTAGACGTATGCGCAACCGGGCAGCGCGAGCATCAGCAGGGCGGCGGCGCGGGCGCGGCGCAGCCCGTCGGGACCGTCGCCGTAGCGGGTGACGTGCCGCTGCTTGTCGTGGTTGGAGAGCACCCAGGTGGTCGGCGCCCCGACGATTGTCGCCTCGGCGAGCGCGGTGTCGATCACCTTGCGGAACGACTCGGCCGACCAGGTGGCGTCGAGGAAGTCGAAGCTGAAGGCCTGGTGCAGCTCGTCCGGGCCGATGTAGCGGGCCAGCCGCTGCGGCGTCTCGGCCCACGCCTCGGCGACCGCCATCCGGCCGCCCGGGTAGCTGTCCAGGATGGGCCGCCAGGCGCGGTAGATCTCGTGGACCTCGTCCTGGTCGAAGTAGGGGAGGCGGCCCTTGCCGAGCAGCTCGACCTGGCGCCGGCCGGTGGTCATCGTGCTGAAGCCGACGTCGGGCAGCCCCGCCGCCTTGATCATCCCGTGGGCCACGTCGATCCGGAAGCCGTCCACGCCGCGGTCCAGCCAGAACCGCAGGATCTCCTCGAACTCGGCGCGGACCTCGGGGTGTCGCCAGTCGAGGTCGGGCTGGGCCGGGTCGAAGAGGTGCAGGTACCACTGGCCGTCGGCGACCCGCGTCCAGGCCGGTCCGCCGAAGATGCTCTCCCAGTCGTTGGGCGGCTCCTCGCCGTGCTCGCCCCGACCCTCGGCGAAGAGGTAGCGGGCGCGCTCCGGCGAGCCGGGGCCGGCGGCGAGCGCGGCGACGAACCAGGGGTGCGCGCTCGAGGTGTGGTTGGGCACCAGGTCGACGATGATCCGCAGCCCGAGGGCGTGCGCGTCGCCGACCATCGACTCGAAGTCGGCGAGGGTGCCGAAGCTCGGATCGACGTCGCGGTAGTCGACCACGTCGTAGCCGCCGTCGACCATCGGCGAGGTGTAGAAGGGGGTCAGCCAGAGCGCGTCGACCCCGAGGTCACGCAGGTACGGCAGGCGCTGCCGGATCCCGGCGAGGTCGCCGACCCCGTCGCCGTTCGCGTCCGCGAAGCTGCGCACGTAGACCTGGTAGACGACCGCCGACCGCCACCAGTCGGGATCGGCGGTCGGCGGGGTGGGGTGGCTGGTGGTCATCGGTGCGGTCCCCGTTCTCCGGCGCGGTAGGGCGGCGCCCGCCGTACGACGGGCGCGGGCGTCCGAGCAGAATGCCGGTCGGGTGCTGCAAGAGTCAAGCAGCCCTTGCGCAAGGATTGCGCCCGCTCTGCGGCCGCCGGTCAGGCCGTCGCGGCCAGCGTGGGTGGGGTCGACCGCCCGGCGCCGCTGGGCCGGGCCGGTGCGACAGCGGTGGAGCCGCGGACCACCAGCTCGGGGCGGAAGAGGTACTCGGAGTGCGGGGCGCCGTGCCCGTTGATCTCGTCGACCAGGGCTCGGACGGCGGCCACCGACATCGCGGGGACCGGCTGCCGCATGGTGGTCAGCGGCGGATCGGTGAACGCCATCAGCGGTGAGTCGTCGTAGCCGACCACGGAGAGGTCGGACGGTACGGAGAGGCCGCGCTGCCGGGCCGCCCGGACCGCGCCCAGCGCCATCAGGTCCGAGCCGCAGACGACGCCGGTGACGCCCCGGTCGAGCAGCCGTCCGGCGGCCGCCTCGCCGCCCTCGACGCCGAAGAGGCTCAACTCGGCGAGCCCGTCCAGTTCGGACTCGGCGAGACCGGCGAGCCGGGTCATCGCGGCGCGCCAGCCGGCCACCTTGCGGCGTACCGGCACGAAGCGGTCCGGCCCGGTGATCAGGCCGATCCGGCGGTGCCCGAGCGCCACCAGGTGCGCGACGGCCAGCTCGGCGGCCTCGCCGTCGTCGCAGGAGACGAAGGGTGCGGGCACGTCCGGCACGTACCCGTTGATCATCACGATCGGCAGTGGACGGGAGAGCAGCGCCCGGTACCGGTCGTGGTTGGCCGCGGTGTCGGCGTGCAGTCCGGAGACGAAGACGATGCCGGAGACCTGGCGGTCCAGCAGCATCTCGACGTACTCGTCCTCGGTGACCCCGCCGGGGGTCTGGGTGCAGAGCACGGGGGTGAACCCGCTCTGCGCCAGAGTGGACTCGATGACCTGGGCGAAGGCGGGGAAGATCGGGTTGTCCAGCTCCGGCACCACCAGGCCCACCAGGCCGGCGCTGCGTTTGCGCAGCCGGGCGGGGCGCTCGTAGCCGAGCACGTCGAGGGCGGTGAGCACGGCCTGCCGGGTCTCCGGGGCGACGCCGGGGCGGTCGTTGAGCACCCGCGACACCGTGGCCTCGCTGACTTCGGCCTGCTGGGCGATGTCGGAGAGTCGAGCGCGCATGGCGGGCACTCTAGCTCAAGGGCAAGTTCTTGCGGACGGCGCTGCAAAGTCTTCCATTCCCTGAAACGTCTTGCTAGCGTCCCCGCAACACAGGAGCGCCGCGGCGCAGCACCCCCGTGCGCCGGTTGGCACGAACCTCCGACGTTCCCACTCCGCGGGCGCCCTCCCCCGGCGAACCGCCACGACGACAGGAGTACCGATGCGCATCCGTACCGCGGGTGTGGTCGCCGTCTTCACCCTGGCGCTCGCCGCCTCGGGTTGTGGCGGCGGCAGCGACGAGCCGGCCACGAACGAATCCCCCAAGGCGGCCGGCGGCAAGCTGGTGATCTGGGCCGACGACAAGCGGACCGCCGCCCTCAAGCCGTTCGCCGAGACCTTCGGGCGGGAGAACGGCGTCACCGTCGAGGTGCAGGCCGTCTCGAAGGACCTGCAGACCAACTTCGTCACCGCGGCACAACAGGGCAGCGGGCCGGACGTCGTGGTCGGCGCGCACGACTGGATCGGCAACATGGTGCAGAACGGCGCCATCGACCCGGTGCAGCTCGCCGCCGACCAGAAGAGCGCCTTCAACGAGACCGCGATCAAGGCGGTGACCTTCAACGGCCAGCTCTACGGCGTCCCGTACGCCATGGAGAACCTCGCGCTGATCCGCAACACCGCGCTGGCCCCCGAGGCGCCGAAGACCGTCGAGGAGCTCGTCGCCACCGGCAAGCGGCTCAAGGCGGAGAAGAAGGCCAGCGAGATCCTCTGCCTCCAGTCCGGCCAGAACGGCGACGCCTACCACATCTACCCGCTCTACACCTCGGCCGGCGGCTACCTCTTCGGCACCACCGCCGACGGCGACTACGACCCGAAGGACCTCGGCGTCGGCAAGCCCGAGTCGATCGAGGCGTTCAAGAAGATCGGCGCGCTGGGCGAGAAGGGCGAGGGCGCGTTGAAGCGGTCCATCACGCCGGAGAACTCGATCGCCACCTTCACCGGCAAGAAGTGCGCCTTCCTCGTCTCCGGCCCCTGGGCGGTGGCGGACGTGAAGAAGGCCGGCATCTCGTACGACATCACCCCCGTGCCCGGCTTCGCCGGCGGCAAGGAGGCCCAGCCGTTCGTCGGCGTGCAGGCGTTCTACGTCGCGTCGAAGGGGAAGAACAAGGCGCTGGCACAGGAGTTCGTGGCGAACCACGTGACCAAGCCGGAGCTGGCTGTGGCGCTGTACCAGGCCGAACCGCGACCGCCGGCGCTGACCGCCGCGCTCGACCAGGTCAAGGGCGGCGACCCGGACCTCGCCAAGTTCACCGAGGCAGGCAGGAACGGCCAGGTGCTCCCGGCGATCCCGGCGATGGCCGCGATCTGGGACCCGTTCGGCAAGGCGGAGGCGGCCGTCATCGGCGGCGCCGACCCCGCCAGGACCATCACCGCCGCCGGACAGACCATCGCGGGTCAGATCAAGTAATGAGCACGTCGCCGTCCGGCCCGGGGTCCACACAGGCCCCGGGCCGGGAGCCCGTCGGCTCCCGGCCCGCGAAGCGCCGTACCGCGCGTGACCACGCGCCGATCACCCTGACCGGCCTCGCGGTCAAGGTGGTCCTGCTCGGCCTCGTGGCCGGGATCGCGATCTGGGCGGCCTTCCCACTGATCGAGGCGGGGAAGTGGGCCGGGCTGGCCCTGCTGGTCGCCACCACTGCCGGGCTCTTCCATCTCTACCTCACCCGCCGGCACGTGCCCGCCAAGTACCTGGTTCCGGGCACGCTCTTCCTGATCGCGTTCCAGGTCGTCCCGGTCCTCTACACGGCCGGCACGGCCTTCACCAACTTCGGCGACGGGCACCGCGGCGACAAGCAGGGCGCGATCGTCGCCATCCAGACCGCCTCGGTCAAGCAGGTGCCCGGCTCCACCGAGTACGCCCTCTCCGTCGCCACCGAGGGCGACCCCGCCACCGGCCCGCTGGTCTTCCTGGTCACCGACCCGGCCGGCGGCGCCGTCTCGGTCGGCGACGGCACCGGGCTGCGCCGGCTCGACGCCGGTGAGGTCACCGTGGCGCCCGGCGGAAAGGTCACCGCCGCCGACGGTTACACCGTGCTGAACTTCGGCCAGGCCAGCGCCCGCAGCCAGGAGATCACCGACCTGGTCGTGCCGACCGCCGGTGGCGCGCTGCGCTCCTCGGGCCTGTCCCGCGCCTACGAGGGCAAGGCGGTCCGGGCGTACGACGCCGGATGCGACTGCGTCCGGGACAGCGAGACCGGCCGGACGTGGACCGCGGACGAGTCCACCGGATCCTTCGTGGCCGCCGACGGCGAGCGCCTCGCCCAGGGGTGGAAGGTCGGCGTCGGGCTGCGCAACTTCACCCGGGTGCTCACCGACCCGAACATCTCCGGGCCCTTCCTCGGCACGCTCGTCTGGAACTTCGCCTTCGCCGTCGGCTCCACCGGCGGCACGTTCCTGCTGGGCACGTTCGTGGCGCTCGCCCTGCACTCGCCCCGGATGCGCGGCACGAACCTCTACCGGGTGCTGCTGATCCTGCCGTACGCCATGCCGTCGTTCGCGATGCTGCTGGTCTGGCGGGACATGTTCAACTCCGACTTCGGCCTGATCAACAACCTCTTCGGGCTCGGCGTCAACTGGTTCGGCGAGGAGTGGTCCGCACGCGCCGCGGTGCTGCTGGTGCAGCTCTGGCTCGGCTACCCGTACATGTTCCTGGTGGCCACCGGCGCGCTCCAGGCCATCCCGCGCGAGCTGACCGAGGCGACCTCGGTCGACGGCGCGTCGCCGTGGCAGTCGTTCCGCGCGGTCACCCTGCCGCTGCTGCTGGTCGCGCTCTCGCCGCTGCTGATCTCGTCGTTCGCGTACAACTTCAACAACTTCAACGCGATCTACCTGACCACCGAGGGCGGCCCGTTCCCGGCCGACAACCCGACCAACGGCGCGACCGACCTGCTGATCACCTACACCTACCGGCTGGCGTTCGGCGGGCAGGGGGCCGAGTTCGGGTTCGCCGCGGCCATCTCGCTCTTCATCTTCGCCATCGTCGCGGTCGTCTCGGCGGTCAGCTTCCGACGCACCCGCAAGCAGGAGGAGGTGTACGCATGACCGCGCTCACCGGGACCCCGGTCACCGGCGGCACGGCCGGTGCGCCCCCGGCCAACCGGAACGGAACGGGGCGGCGGAACCGCTGGTTCGCGCAGGTGGGCTGGCGGCACGGGGTGGCGGTGCTCGCCGTGCTCTTCAGCCTCTTCCCGATCGTCTTCGTGCTCTCGGCCGCGCTCAATCCGCTCGGCACCCTCTCCTCGACGGCGCTGGTGCCGAACTCCGGCGTGTCGTTCGGGAACTTCACCGAACTGTTCGGCCGGACCGCCTTCGCGCGGTGGTTCGTCAACTCCCTGCTCATCGCCGGCCTCGCCGCGCTCGCCTCGATCACCCTCTCGGCGCTGGCGGCGTACGCCTTCTCCCGGATGCGGTTCCGGGGCCGGCGGGTCGGGCTGCTCTCGCTGCTGCTGATCCAGATGTTCCCGCAGTTCCTGGCGATCGTGGCGATCTTCCTGATCTTCACCACCGTCACCGACCTGTGGCCGGCGGTCGGCTTCAACACCCCCTGGGGTCTCTTCCTCCTTTACCTGGGCGGCGCGCTGGGCGTGAACACCTGGCTGATGAAGGGCTTCTTCGACACCCTGCCGAGAGAGCTCGACGAGTCGGCCACGATGGACGGCGCCACGCACGCCCAGATCTTCTTCCGGATCATGCTGCCGCTGGTGGCGCCGATCCTCGCGGTGACCGGCCTGCTCGCCTTCATCGGTACCGTCAACGAGTTCCTGATGGCGAACGTCTTCCTGACCGACACCGGGTCGAAGACCCTCGCGGTCGGCATGTACGGCCTGTTGCAGGGCGACGAGCGGAACAACAACTTCGGCATCTTCGCGGCGGCCACCCTGCTCACCGCGATCCCCACGGTGGTGGTCTTCCAGTTCCTCCAGCGCTACATCGTCTCCGGCCTCACCGCCGGAGCGGTGAAGGGCTAGCGGGCGCATGCCACTGCAACCGCACCACGACGGCTCCGCCCGCTACGTGCCCGAGCAGGCCCCCTCGCTCGGCGACACCGTCGACGTGTTCGTCCGGGTGCCGGCCGGTACGGACGTACGCCAGGTGCACGTGCGTACCACCGGCGACGGCGAACCCCGGTTCGTCGAGGCGGTGGTCGACCGGACCGACGGCGACGAGGTCTGGTGGCGGGCACCGGTCGAGGTCCGCAACCCGGTGAGCAACTACCGGTTCCTGCTCACCGGGGCCGCCGGCCACCGCTGGCTCAACGCCGCCGGAACGGTCGAGCACGACGTGCCGGATCACGGCGACTTCAAGCTCGTCAGTCACGCCCCGCCGCCGGCCTGGACCCGCGACGCGGTGATCTACCAGATCTTCCCGGACCGGTTCGCCCGCTCGGTCGCGGCGGACGGGCGGACCCTGCCGGACTGGGCGATCCCCTGCGACTGGGACACCCCGGTGATCGGGCGGGGGCCCGAGACGCCGCACCAGCTCTACGGCGGCGACCTGGACGGGATCACCGAGCACCTGGCCCACCTGGACCGGCTCGGGGTCAACACGGTCTACCTGACCCCGATCTTCCCGGCCCGCTCCAACCACCGCTACGACGCCGCGGACTTCGACCGGGTGGATCCGCTGCTCGGTGGGGACGCCGCGTTGGCCCGGCTCGCCGACGCGGTGCACGCCCGAGGCTGGCGCCTGCTCGGCGACGTCACGAGCAACCACACCGGGGACGCGCACCGCTGGTTCACGGCGGCCGTCGCCGACGTCCACGCGCCGGAACGGGGGCTGTACTACTTCGCCGAGCGGACCGGCCGCGACGATTCCCGCTCGGCGCGTCTGACGCCGCGCGGCGAGCTGGAGCCGTCGTACGACTCGTGGAACGGGGTCCCGTCGCTGCCGAAGCTGAACTGGGGCAGCGCCGAGCTGCGCCGCCGCTTCGCCACCGCGCCGGACTCGGTGCTGCGGCGCTGGCTGCGCGAGCCGTACGGGCTGGACGGCTGGCGGGTCGACGTGGCGAACATGACCGGTCGGCGGGGCGCGGACGAGTACACCCACGAGGTGGCGGAGCTGCTGCGCACCGTCGTGACGCAGACCCGCCCGGACGCCGTGCTGATGGCCGAGCACGGCCACGACCACACCGGCGACCTGGACCGGAACGGCTGGCACGGCACCATGAACTACGTCGGTTTCACCGACCCCGTCTGGTCCTGGCTGCGCCACGGCGAGCAGCCGGTGCCGAACTTCCTCGGCACGCCGGGCGGGGTCCGGCGCCGGGACGCCGGGGCGGTGCTCGAGACCATGAACAGCTACCGCAGCCTGGTCTCCTGGCGCTCGTACACCCACTCGTGGCAGCTGCTCGGCTCGCACGACTCGGCCCGGATCCGCACGGTGGTGGGCGACGCGGCGCGGCACGAGGTGGCCGCCGGGCTCCTCGCCACCATGCCCGGCACCCCGATGATCTTCGCGGGGGACGAGCTGGGCCTGACCGGCGGAACCGGCGAGGGGTCGCGTACGCCGATGCCGTGGCACCGGCCGGAGTGCTGGGACGGGGGCACGTTCGCCGCGTACCGGGCGCTGCTCAGGCTGCGACGCGACGAGCCGGCGCTGCGGCACGGCGGTCTGCGCTGGGTGCACCACGACCCGGACACGCTGGTCTTCCTGCGCGAGTCGCCGGACGGCACCGTGCTGGTGCTGGCCCGGCGGGCCGCCGGGGGGCCGGTCCGGCTCGGCGGCCTCCCCGCCGGGGAGAACCTGTACGGCGGGGCGCCGGGGCTCCGGCCGGACCGCGGCCGGGCGGTCACGCTGCCGGGCGACGGCCCGACCTTCCAGGTGTGGCGCCTCCGGTGACCCGGCCGCCGGCTCGTCGGGCGGCGGGCGCGCCACGCCGAGCCCCCCTACTACAAGGTGTCGTTGATGGGGGAGGATGTGCCCGTGGAAGCTTTGAGGCTGATCCTTCTCTACGTCCATCTGATCGGGTTCGCGTTGCTGCTGGGCGGTTCCCTGGCCCAGTACGTCAGCGGCCGGATCCGCATCAACGGGGCCATGCTCTGGGGGTCCGTGATCCAGTTGGTGACCGGCATCGGGCTTGCCGCGCCGCTGCGTGACGGTGACGAGCCGGCCCCGGCGAAGCTCGCGACCAAGGGCGTGATCGCGCTGCTGATCTTCATAATGGTCTTCTTCTCCCGGAAGCGGGAAACGGTCAACCGCGGCCATTTCCTGGCAATTGTGGGGTTGACCCTGGTCAACGCCGCAGTGGCCGTCTTCTGGCGGTAACGTCGGCCCTGTAAGGCGCGCAAAAATCGGACTTTCACGACGCCGGGGCGCACCTTTACCTGCACGAAGAGTGATTTCCCCCACGGGACGGTTACGTAGGGGTAACAGGCGCTCAACAGTCGTGCACGATTGGCGGCCGGTGGGTGGGCGCGGGCGTACGCTCCCGTCCGTAACGTGGGACACCGGCGGCAACAGCGCAGGCCGGTTCAAGGGCAGCCACCGCACAAGGCGCGGTGTGCGATGGGAAGGAGACGTCTTGCGCTCGGTGCGTGGGATGCGGATCGCCTCGATCGTGGCGGCGGGTGGGCTCGTACTGAGCGCCGCCGCGTGTGGTGAGGCGCCGGACGAGAACAACGGCGCCGGTGACGGCGGCAAGAAGTTCAGCGCCTGCATGGTGACCGACGTCGGTGGCATCGACGACAAGTCGTTCAACGCCTCTGCCTGGCAGGGTCTGAAGGACGCGCAGGCCGCCAACAGCAACATCGACCCCAAGTTTGTGGCGTCCAAGGCCGAGGCCGACTACGAGCCGAACCTGACGCAGTTCGTGAACCAGAAGTGCGACTTCATCCTGGCCGTCGGTGGCCTGATGGGCGACGCCACGAAGAAGATCGCGCAGGCGAACCCGAACCAGCAGTTCGGCATCGTCGACGCCGACCCGGGCGTGGCCAACGTCTACCCGATGCAGTTCGACACCGCCCAGGCCGCCTTCCAGGCCGGTTACCTGGCCGCCGGGATGACCAAGACCGGCAAGGTGGGCACCTACGGTGCGCTGCCGATCCCGCCGGTGACCATCTTCATGGACGGCTTCGTCGACGGCGTGGCGTACTACAACCAGGCCAAGGGCAAGAACGTCCAGGCGCTCGGTTGGAACAAGGAGACCCAGAAGGGCTCCTTCACCAACGACTTCGCCAAGCAGGACGAGGGCAAGAAGGTCTCGGACACGCTGGTCGCCCAGGGTGCCGACATCATCATGCCGGTCGCCGGCGGCTCCGGCCTCGGCACCACCGCGGCGGCGAAGGCCTCGAACGGCCAGTACAGCGTCATCTGGGTCGACGTCGACGGCTGCGAGAGCACCCCGGACTGCTCGGCGATCATGACCACCGTGGTCAAGAACATCCCGGAGGCCGTCAAGGAGGCCGTGCTGAAGGCCGCCGGTGGCGAGAAGCTCCAGGCCAAGCCGGGCTTCGTCGGCGACCTGGCCAACACCGGTGTCTCGATCGCCCCGTTCCACGACTTCGACAGCAAGGTCCCGGCCGAGCTGAAGGCCGAGGTCGAGAAGATCAAGGCGGACATCGCCGCCGGCACCATCACCGTCACCTCGAAGGCTCAGCCGACCAAGTGACGACCAGCCGCTCCCCCCGGTGAGAACATCGGGGGGCCGGCAGGCAACACGGTACGACCGATCCGGCCGCTCCGGCTCCGCGGAACCTCCCGCCGGGCTGGGGCGGCCGATCGCGCACCACGGCGACCGGCCGCCCCGGCCAGGTCGTCCGGCAGCCGGCCGGCGGCTAGGCTGCACCATCGCTCGCACTCCCGGGAGGTTGCGCTGAGACTCGAACTGCGCGGCATCACCAAGCGGTTCGGTGATCTGGTCGCCAACGACCACATCGACCTGACGGTGGAGCCTGGTGAGATCCACGCCCTGCTCGGCGAGAACGGCGCGGGCAAGTCGACACTGATGAACGTGCTCTACGGGCTCTACCAGCCCGACGAGGGCGAGATCCTGGTCGACGGCGAGCCGCTGAAGCTGCGCGGGCCGTCCGACGCCATCTCGGCCGGGATCGGCATGGTGCACCAGCACTTCATGCTGGTCCCCGTCTTCACGGTCACCGAGAACATCATGCTCGGCGCGGAGCAGATCCGCGGCGGCATCTCCGGTTTCCTGGACCGCCGGCGCGCCCGCCGGGAGGTCGTCGAGGTCTCCGAGCGGTACGGCCTGCGCGTCGACCCGGACGCGGTGATCGAGGACCTGCCGGTCGGCATCCAGCAGCGGGTGGAGATCGTCAAGGCGCTCACCCGGGACGTCGACCTGCTCATCCTGGACGAGCCGACCGCCGTGCTCACCCCGCAGGAGACCGAGGAGCTGCTCACGGTCATGCGGTCGCTCAAGGCGGCAGGCAAGTCGATCGTGTTCATCACCCACAAGCTCGGCGAGGTCAAGGCGATCGCCGACCGGATCACCGTGATCCGGCGCGGCAAGACCGTGGGCACCGCCTCCCCCGAGGCGAGCCGCGACGAGCTGGCCGCGCTGATGGTCGGCCGCAACGTCCGGCTCACGGTGGAGAAGGCCACGGCCAAGCCGGGCAAGCCGGTGCTCGAGATCGCCGGCCTGGTCGTCGACGACGACCGGCAGATCCGCGCGGTCGACGGCATCGACCTGACCGTGCACGCGGGCGAGGTGCTCGGTGTGGCCGGTGTGCAGGGCAACGGCCAGACCGAGCTGATCGAGGCGATCATGGGCCTGCGCCCGACGCTCGCCGGCTCGGTGACCCTCGACGGCGAGTCGATCGACGGCTGGACGACCAAGCGGGTGCTCCGCGCCGGCGTCGGCTACGTTCCCGAGGACCGCAGCGTCGACGGGCTGGTCAAGGAGTTCAGCGTCGCGGAGAACCTCGTGCTGGACATCTACGACCGCCCGCCCTTCGCCGGCGGGCTCGCGCTGAAGCCGGAGGCCATCGCGACCTCGGCGAAGCAGCGGATCGAGCAGTTCGACGTCCGGACCTCCTCCGCCGACATGCCGGTCGGCACCCTCTCCGGCGGTAACCAGCAGAAGGTCATCGTGGCGCGGGAACTGTCCCGGCCGCTGAAGCTCTTCATCGCCGCCCAGCCGACCCGCGGTGTCGACGTGGGGTCGATCGAGTTCATCCACAGCCAGGTCATCCACGAGCGGGACATCGGCACCGCCGTGCTGGTGGTCTCCAGCGAGCTGGACGAGGTGCTCGGTCTGGCGGACCGGGTCGCGGTCATGTACCGCGGCCGCATCATCGGCATCGTCAGCCCGGACACCCCGCGTGAGGAGATCGGCCTGCTGATGGCCGGTATCACCCCGGAGGCGGCGGCCGAGCAGGCGGGCGGCGACGCGACGAGCACCGAGCCCCCAGGCAACGAGGACGAGGCATGAGCGAGCGCCAGCGAGTGAATCATCGGTACAGCGTGGTGGCGGCATGAGCGAGCAGCAGTCGTCGCCGGACAAGGAGCCGGCGAGCAAGGCGCAGGCGGCGCAGGAGTCGCTCGGCAACACCGAGCGGGCCGAGGACGCGACCACACCGCAGGCCGGGCCCGCCACCGCGACGCCCGGGGGTACGCCGGAGCCGAAGCCCAGCCTCGGGCGGCTCTTCGTGGCGAACCTCTGGGCCGCCAACACGGTCACGGTGACGGTGCTGTCGCTGGTGCTGGCGATCGTGGTCGGCGCGATCCTCATGATCATTTCTGATCCCGAGGTCCTCTCGACCTACTCGTACATCACCGCCCGCCCGTCGGACGCGCTGAACTCCAGCTGGACGCTGGTGAGCGAGGCGTACGCGAACCTCTTCAAGGGTTCGGTCTTCGACCCGGAGGCGTTCAGCGGGTGGCTGAACGGCACCAACGGCTGGCAGGCGGTCCTCGCCCCGATCTCCGAGACGCTCACCTACACGGCGCCGCTGGTCTTCACCGGCCTCTCGGTGGCGCTCGCCTTCCGCGGTGGCCTGTTCAACATCGGCGGTCAGGGTCAGGCCACCCTCGGTGTGGTGCTCGCCGCGCTGGCCGGCTTCGCGCTGCCGCTCCCGCCCGGCCTGCACCTGCTCGTCGCGGTGCTCGCCGGTGCCCTCGGCGGCGCGATTTGGGGCTTCATCCCGGGCATTCTCAAGGCGCGCACCGGCGCCCACGAAGTGATCATCACGATCATGCTCAACTACATCGGCACCTACCTGCTCACCTGGCTGATCGTCCAGAACGGGGTGCAGGACCCGAACCGTACGGACGCGATCAGCAAGGCCGTGGACCCGTCGGCCCAGCTGCCCCGGCTGCTCGGCGACAACCTGCGGGTGCACGCCGGCATCCTGCTCGCGGTGCTGGCCACCTGGGCGGTGGCGTGGCTGCTCAACCGCTCCACGCTCGGCTTCGAGCTGCGGGCGGTCGGCGCCAACCCCGACGCGGCCCGTACCGCCGGCATCAGCGTCGCCCGAACCTTCGTCCTCATCATGGTCTTCGCCGGACTCCTCTCCGGCCTGGGCGGTGCGAACATGGTTCTCGGCTCGACCGCCAGCGCGCTCACGCCGCTCGTGGTGGCGCAGATCGGCTTCGACGGCATCCTGGTGGCGCTGCTCGGCCGCCTGAAGCCGTGGGGGGTCGCGCTCGCCGCGCTGCTCTTCGGCGCGCTGCAGGCCGGCGGCAACCGGATGCAGTCCTACTCGGGGATCTCGCTGGAGCTGGTGACCGTGCTCCAGGCGCTGATCGTCATCTTCATCGCCGCGCCGGCCCTGGTGAAGGCGATCTTCCAGCTCCGGGCCGCACGCGCCGCCCGGTTGCAGACGAGCCTGGCGAAGGGCTGGTAACTCATGTCCACCATGGCTGTCCCCGACGTGGCGGTCGCCGCGGTCGACGAGGGCTTCTGGACCCGTAACCGCAAGGTCGGTCTGGTCCTGCTGCTCCTCGGCCTGCTCTCCGCGGTGCTCTTCGGCGCGCTCGCCACCGACCAGCAGGCCCGGTTCACCCTCAGCGAGGACGCCGCCGGAACCGCGCTGGAGATCAACGGCACCTTCGGCGCGATCCTCTTCGGCGTCATCGCGCTCGCCGCCGGCGCGGCGCTGCTCACCGTGGTGCCGAAGCGCTGGTTCCTGCTGGTGCTCGGCGTCGGGCTGGTCGCCTTCGTGCTGTCGTTCCTCTGCTGGCAGGTCTCCGCGGCCCCGGCCGGGCAGAACTTCATGCCGCTGGTCAACATCATCCGGGGCACGTTCATCCTGGCCCTGCCGCTGATCTTCGGTGCGCTCGCCGGCGTGCTCTGCGAGCGGTCCGGCGTGGTCAACGTGGCCATCGAGGGGCAGCTGCTGATGGGCGCGTTCAGCGGCGCCCTCTTCGGCAGCATTTCCGGCAACGTCTGGGTCGGGCTGGTCGCCGCGGCCGTCGGCGGCGCGTTCATCTCCCTGCTGCTGGCCGTCTTCTCCATCCGCTACCTGGTCGACCAGACGGTCATGGGGATCGTGCTGAACCTGCTCGCGGTGGGCGTCACCGGCTTCCTCTACGAGCGGCTGATGCAGACCAACGCCGAGCGCTACAACAGCGCGCCCCGGTTCAGCAACTGGGAGATCCCGCTGCTCAAGGACATCCCGGTGCTCGGCCCGGCGCTGTTCCGCAGCAACATCTTCCTCTACCTCGGGCTGCTGCTCGTCCTGGTGATCCACATCGGGCTCTTCCGTACCCGGTGGGGGCTGCGTACCCGCTCGGTCGGCGAGCACCCCACCGCCGCCGACACCCTCGGGGTGCGGGTGCTGCGGCTGCGGTACCGCAACGTGCTGCTCGCCGGTGTGGTCGCCGGCATCGGCGGCGCCTCCTACACGCTGGCGCTCTACTCCTTCACCAAGAACATGATCGGCGGCAAGGGCTTCATCGCCCTGGCCGCACTGATCTTCGGCCGGTGGAACCCGACCGGCGCCCTGCTCGCCGCGCTCTTCTTCGGCTTCGCCGACCAGCTCGCCACCTACCTGGGCGCGATCAACAGCGTGATCCCGAGCCAGTTCCTGGCCATGCTGCCGTACCTGGCGACGATCCTGGCCGTGGCCGGGCTGGTCGGCCGGGTGCGCGCACCCGCCGCGGACGGCAAGCCCTACGTCAAGGGCTGAGCCCCCGGCGTCGGTGCCACGGAGCCCGGGACGATCGGCTGATCGTCCCGGGTCTCCTTCGTGGTGCCGACCGGATGACCCCCCGGCGCCGACGTACCCGACCGGGACGTGGCGGCAGCCGCGGGGCACCTGGTCGAGGTGTCACCGCAGCAGCTGGCCGCGCTGCCCGGCTGAACCGGCAGGCCAGGGGTGGTCCTCGCCGCCTCCGACCAGCTGTTCGGCACAATGTAGGGGTGACGGAGATCGACTGGACGGGGCTGCGCGCCGCCGCCACCGAAGTGATGCGGCACGCGTACGCCCCGTACTCGAAGTTCCCGGTCGGGGCGGCCGGCCTGGTCGACGACGGCCGGGTGGTGGTCGGCTGCAACGTGGAGAACGCCGCGTACGGTGTCGTGCTCTGCGCCGAGTGCGGCGTCGTCTCCTCGCTGCACGCCACCGGCGGCGGCCGGCTCGTCGCGCTCTCCTGCGTCGACGCGACCGGGGAACCGTTGATGCCGTGCGGCCGGTGCCGGCAGCTGCTCTGGGAGAACGGCGGCCCGGAGTGCCTGATCGAGACGAAGGGGCGACCGCTGCGGATGGCCGAGCTGCTGCCGCACGCGTTCGGCGTCGAGGACCTGGAATCGGTGGTCGGGGAGACGCCGCTGCCGGTGGTGCCGGAGCGGCTGGCCGCGTGGCGGGGGCGGGGCACGGTCTTCGTGCATCCGGATCTCTCCGCCGGCCAGCAGGTCTGGACGGCGTACTGGGAGCGGTCGGCGGGGGACGACGCGGGCGCCGAGACCGGTGTGCTGGAGGAGGGGCCGAGCTGGGACGACCCGGCCGAGGCGATCACCTGGGGGTTGGCCCGTACGCCCCGGGTGGTGGTGGTCGACGCGAGCGGCACCATCTTCTGGGCCGGCGAGGGCGAGCCGCCGATGGAGATCCCTACCCGCTGGGGTGGCTGAGCTTGAGGGCCGGGGCCGACCGCGCCCGGCTCCGGGCGGTCAGGCTTGATCCCTCCGCCGGGCACTGTCGGCCCCGGCCCGTCGTGGTCACCGGCCGCGGGTCGGTATCTGCAACGACTGGAAAGAGATCTTTGATGAGTGGTGCTCTTACGGCGGTTGACGTCATCCGGACCAAGCGGGACGGGGGCGTGCTGTCGGACGACCAGATCGACTGGGTGATGGACGCGTACACCCGCGGACAGGTCGCCGACGAGCAGATGTCGTCGCTCGCCATGGCGATCCTGCTGCGCGGCATGACCGGTCCGGAGATCGCCCGCTGGACCGCCGCGATGATCGCGAGCGGCGAGCGGTTGGACCTCTCCGCCGTCGACCGGCCGACCGTGGACAAGCACTCCACCGGCGGCGTCGGCGACAAGATCACTCTGCCGCTGACCCCACTGGTGGCCGCGTGCGGGGCCGCCGTGCCACAGCTCTCCGGGCGGGGCCTCGGGCACACCGGCGGGACGCTGGACAAGCTCGAGTCGATCCCGGGCTGGCGGGCGACGCTGACCAACGACGAGTTCATCGGGCAGCTGCGCGACATCGGAGCGGTGATCTGCGCGGCCGGCGCCGGGCTCGCGCCCGCCGACCGGAAGCTGTACGCGCTGCGTGACGTGACCGGCACCGTGGAGGCGATCCCCCTGATCGCCAGCTCGATCATGAGCAAGAAGATCGCCGAGGGGACCGGCGCGTTGGTGCTCGACGTGAAGGTCGGGTCGGGCGCCTTCATGAAGTCCGTCGAGCAGGCCCGCGAGCTGGCCCGCACCATGGTCGAGCTGGGCGCGGCGCACGGGGTGCGCACTGTCGCGCTGCTCACCGACATGTCCGCCCCGCTCGGTCTGGCGATCGGCAACGCGGTCGAGGTGACCGAGTCGGTCGAGGTGCTCGACGGCGGCGGCCCGACCGACGTTCTGGAGCTGACCCTGGCCCTGGCCCGGGAGATGCTCGACGCCGCCGGCCTCGGTGACACGGATCCGCAGGTGGCGCTCCGGGGCGGCCGCGCCATGGACGTGTGGCGGGCGATGATCCGCGCCCAGGGTGGCGACCCGGACGCGCCGCTGCCGACCGCGCCGGAGATCGAGACGGTCCGCGCGGAGGCCGACGGGTACGTCGAGGCGATCGACGCGTACGCCATGGGGGTGGCCGCGTGGCGACTCGGCGCGGGTCGCGCGCGCAAGGAGGACCCGGTGAGCGCCTCGGCCGGTGTGATGCTCCGCAAGCGTCCCGGCGACTCCGTGCGGGCCGGTGAGGTTCTCTACGAGCTGCGGGCCGAGCAGGCCGAGCGGATCCCCCCGGCGATGGCCGAGGCCGCCGGCGCGGTGCGGATCTCGGCGTCGCCCCCGGTCGACCGGCCCCTGGTCATTGAGCGGATCGGCTGACCCGGCATCGGGCGGGGCGGCATGGTGAATGTCACCTGGGATCGCTATTCTGCCTGGCCAGGGGGGACAACCGGCGCTGAGCCGTCGCGAGCAAGGGAATCGCCGTGACCGTACCTGCCCCCAACCCACGTGAGGTGCGTGAGGCGAGCCTGGACGAGTTGTCCCGGCTGGGCCTGCCACTGCCACCACCGCAGTTTCCGCTGGTCTGGGAGCCCGGCGACCAGATCGAGCTGCGGCCCACGGCCGAGATCGAGGCACGGATCGCGGTGCTGCACCTGATCCTGGCCCGCTGTTTCGGGATGCCGCCGCAGGCCGCGATGAGCTGGCTGCTCGCCTCGCACCTGGTGGAGATGGTCACCCCGCCCGAGTGGCAGTTCGTCACCGGCAGCAAGGGCGACCACCGCTCGTTCGTGCTGCACCACGACGCGCTCTTCTCGCTGGCGTGGGTGCTCGGCCTGACCAAGCTGCTCGACCCGACGCTGCCCGTGGACGAGCGGCTGGTCGAACGGATGCCGGACATCGCCGGCGGGGAGAGCTTCAGCCGGTGGCGCTCCCGGATCCTCGCCGCGCCGCAGCACCCCGCCGACGCGGCCGCGCTGCTCGATCTGCACTACTGCCTGGACTGGGCGTACCTGGAACTGGAGCGCGCCGGCCACCGGCCGCCCGGGCTGGTCGACGCGAACGCGATCGGTCAGCGGCGGTGGGCGCTGGAGTGGGCGGTGGTGCTGCGCGGGCCGTACCACGACGAGCCGCCCGGTTGGGAAGAGGTCGACCTCTCCACCTGAGCCGGCCGCCGTCAGCGCGGCACCGGGCGCCAGACGGCGAGCCGGATCGCCACGGTCGCCCGGACCGGCTCGGCTGCCGCGGCGACCCGCGCGGCCAGGCCGGTCGGGTCGGTGTGCCAGGCGCTCGGGCCCATACCCACCAGGGTGGCGACCTCGGCCCGGGTGAGCGTCAGCTCCGCGCGGTGCACCGTCTCCCCGGTGCGGGTGAAGTGTCCACCCAGGCTGCCGGCCACCCGGTCCTGTTTCGCCGGGTCGACCCGGAGCAGCCCGAGCGGGCCGATCAGCTCCGCGAGGTGCTCCGCCGCGGGCGTCACCACGAGCAGCGCTCCGGCCGGGTCGAGCACCCGGTGGAACTCGGCGCCGTTGCGCGGCGCGAAGACGTTCAGCAGCAGCGCGGCGCCACCGTCGGCGACGGGGAGGCGTTGCCAGGTGTCGGCCAGCGCGGCCGCGACCCGCGGGTGGGCCCGGGCGGCCCGGCGCAGCGCCGGCTTCGACACGTCGAGCGCCAGGCCCACCGCGTCCGGCAGCGCCGCCAGCACCGCGGCGAGGTGCCGGCCGGTCCCGGCTCCGGCCTCCACCACCAGGGGGTACGCCCCGGCGGCCGGCCCGACCGCCGCCACCGCCGCCTCGGCGAGCGCCGTCGAGATGAGGTCGTAGTGACCGGCGGCCAGGAAATCGGCCCGGGCGGCCACCATCTCGGCGGTGTCGCCCGCGTGCGGCGCGCGGCCGGCGAGCAGGTTCACGTAGCCCTGCCGGGCCACGTCGAAGCTGTGCCGGCGGGGGCAGCGCAGCGCTCGGGACGTGCCGGCGTGCGCCTCGCTCAGCGGCTCGCCGCAGACGGGGCAGACGAGCCGCTGGAGGATGCGGGGATCCATGTCAGGCGTCCAGGTGGGTCGGCGCCGCGGGTACCCGGCGGTCACCGTCGACGCGGTGGTGCGGGGAGGCGGCGCGGCGGGGC
>NZ_SMKG01000260.1 GCF_004348525.1 Micromonospora sp. 15K316
GGATGAGGGTGAGGATGCTCGCCTCGGGCGGGCAGGCGAAGCGGACCGGCGCCGTCGGATGGGTGCCGAGACCGGCGGAGACGTGCAGCCAGGAGTCGGAGCCCGGCCAGCGGTGCAGCCCCCGGGCCATCGAGCGGGGCAGCCCGCAGTTGGTGACGAGCGCCCCGACCCCCGGTACGCAGACCTGCCCACCGTGGGTGTGGCCGGCGAGCAGCAGGCCGAAGCCGTCGGCGGCCATCTGGTCGAGCACCCGCGGCTCGGGAGAGTGGGTGAGCGCGATCGACAGGTCGGCCGACCCGGCGACGGGTCCGGCCACGGCGGGGTAGTCGTCCCGCTCGACGTGCGGGTCGTCCACGCCGACCAGGTCGATGACCCGCCCGCCCGCCTTCAGGGTCGTCCGGGCGTTGTTGAGGTCGAGCCAGCCGGCGCCGGTGAGCACCTCGCGCAGCTCCTCGTACGGCAACTGGACGCCCTCCACGTACTCCCGCTCCGGCAGGAAGTAGGTGAACGGGTTCTTCCAGACCGGGCCGGTGTAGTCGTTGGAGCCGAACACGAAGGCACCCGGGTAGTCGAGCAGCGGTTGCAGGGCGCGGAGCACCCCCGGTACGGCGTCCGGGTGGGCCATGTTGTCCCCGGTCACCACGACGAGGTCGGGATCGAGCGCGGCCAGCGACGCCACCCAACGCTGCTTACGCGCCTGGTCGGGGGTCATGTGCAGGTCGGAGACGTGCAGGACGCGCAGCGGCTCCGCGTCGGTGGGGAGCACCGGTACGTCGTACCGGCGCAGTGTGAACATGTTGCGCTCGATGAGCGACGCGTACGCCAGGGTGGCCGCGCCCACCGCGGCGGTGGTGGCCGCGAGCCGGAATACTGTGCGCTTTCGCATGCCGATCAGGGTAGTTTGACCGTCCATGAGCACGCTGAAGGACCGCCTGACCGCGGACATGCGTAACGCCCTGAAGGCGCGCGACGAGCTGACCACGTCGACCCTGCGGCTGGCCCTGGCCGCCGTGGGCACCGCGGAGGTCGCCGGGAAGGTGAAGCGAGAGCTCACCGACGACGAGGTGCTCGCGGTGCTGACCAAGGAGGCGAAGAAGCGCCGGGAGTCGGCGGCCGCGTTCGCCGACGCCGGCCGTGCCGAGCAGGCCGCGAAGGAGACCGCCGAGGGCGAGGTGCTGGAGCGCTACCTGCCGAAGCAGCTCGGCGATGCCGAGCTGGCCGAGATCGTCTCGCAGGCGTTGGCCGCGGGCGGCTTCACCGGCAAGGCGCAGATGGGCCCGGCGATGAAGTCGGCCCAGGCGGCGGTGGCGGGCCGGGCCGAGGGCGGCCGGGTGGCCGCGGAGGTACGCCGCCAGCTCGGCGTCTGACCCCGGGGGTGCCCCGTGCCCCCGCGTCGCCCCTAGCCACTCTTTCGGTGAGGGAGTCCCCTCCTCGTCGCCGACGGCCACTCCTTCTCCGAAGGAGTCCCCTCGGGCGCGCCGAGCACGGCGCGCTCTCGAGGGCACATCGGCGCGCGGAGCGCGGTTCGTCAGATGCGGACGGGCGGGCACCCCTCGTGGGTGCCCGCCCGTTTTCGTTCACACGGTGCGGTCCGGGCCGGGCGGCTGGTGCCGCAGTGCCCGGCGAGGTTCAGCCGTTGGGACGGTTGCCCGGTCGGTCGTTGCCCGGTCGGTCCGGTTGGTTGCCCGGCGGGTTGCCGGGGCCGTTGCCGGGTCCGCCGCCGCCTCCGCCACTGCTGATCTGGATGGTCACCACGCCGCCCTTGATGGTCCGGCCGTCGGGGCTGGTGCCGGCCACCGAGCCGGCCGGGCAGCTGGACGCGATCCGCTGGTCGGAGACGACCGCCTCGAAGCCGGCGCCGTTGATCCGGGACTTCGCGGTGTCGACGGACGCGCACTTCACGTCCGGGATCGAGCGCTGGTCACCGTTGGAGATCTTCTGACCGGGCGGCTCGAAGTTGATGTCCTTCTTGCCCTTCATGGCGTCGCGTAGCGTCTCGTAGACCGGCGGGTTGATGCCGTGCGGCCGGTCGTGCTGCATCTTGGCGTTGGTCTGCGGCCAGTCCGGGTCGGCCATGATGCCCGCGACTGCGTACTGCTTGGTCATGGCGACCAGGGCGGCCGTCTTCTCGGAGTCCGTGGTGCCGGACTTGCCGGCCACCGGCGCGCCGACGATGCCCCGCACGTTCGCCGCCGTACGGCTGCTGCCGCACTTGGTGGTCGGGGAGTTGTCACCGACCGGGCAGCGGGCGACGTCCACGGCGGCCCGGGCCACCTCGGTGCTGATCCGCTTCTCGCAGCGCGGGTTGGCGATGTCCAGCTTCTTCCCGTCCGGGTCCCGGATCTCCTGCACCGGGATCGGCTCGCAGTACTTGCCGTCCGCGGCGAGCGTGGCGTAGGCGTTCGCCAGCTCCAGCGGGGTGGTCTGCGAGACGCCGAGGGTGAACGCGCCCCACTGGTGGGCGAGGTCCTTGGTGCTGGCGAACTTGGCGTCGTTGGAGGCCCGGAACTGGATGCCCATCCGCTTCGCCGCGTCGACCACGTTCTCCGCGCCGACCTTCTGCTGCAGCGGGACGAAGAACGTGTTGGTCGAGGCGCTGAACGCGCTCCACATGTTCTGTACGCCGCCGGCCTTCAGGCCGGAGTTGGTCGGGCAGTAGAAGTGCGTGCCCGGGCAGGCGGCCTTGCTGCTGGAGTCGATGATGTATTCCGACTTGAACTGCTGCGGCGAGTTGTAGGTGTAGCTGAGCGGAATGCCCTTCTCCAGCGCCGCCACGATCGTGAAGATCTTGAAGGTCGAGCCGGCCTGGTAACCGGTGATGCCGTCGCCGCCGGTCAGCAGCGGGTTCACCGTGTTCGGGTAGTTACCGCGCTTGCCCTTCTCGCGCTGCTTCGGGTCGCTGTGCGGCTTGTTGGCCGGGTGCTTCGGGTCGTCGAGCTTGTAGTTGCGGTTCACCGAGAGCGCGCGGACCCGGCCGGTGCCCGGCTCGACCACCGCGACCATGGCCGCTTCCTTCTCGGTCACCTTCTTCGCCTTGCGGACGGCCTTGTCGGCACCGCGCTGCGCCTGCGGGTCGAGGGTGGTGACGATGGTGTAGCCGCCGCTCTTGAGGCGCCGTTCCCGGTCGTACGAGGTGGAGCCAAAGGTCTCCTGCTGCAACCACCAGCGGTAGAAGTAGTCGCAGAAGAAGCCCCACTCCTTCACGTTCGTGGCCACGCAGCCGTTCGGCGCCCGCTTGCCCTTGACGACCAGCTTGGTGGCCTTGGCGGCGTCCGCCTCCTGCTGGGTGATGGCGCCGATGTCGAGCATGTTCTGGATGACGTAGTTGCGCCGGTCGAGCGCGAGCGGGTAGCCGCTCTTCGTGGTCGGGTCGTTGGTGCTCGGCGCCTTCACCATTCCGGCGAGCATGGCCGCCTCGGGAATGGTGAGGTTCTTCGGGCTCTTGCCGAAGTAGACCTGGCTGGCGGCGTAGACGCCGTAGGCGCCGTTGCCGAACGAGGCGATGTTCAGGTAGCGCTCCATGATCTCGTCCTTGGAGAGCTCCTTGTCGATCTGGAGCGCGTACCGCATCTCCCGCAGCTTGCGGGCGCTGGTGTCCTCGGTCGCCGCGACCACGTCGGCCGGGTGGGTGGCCGAGTACGCGATGGCCAGCCGGACGTACTGCATGGTCAGGGTGGACGCGCCCTGCTGCGAGTTGGTGCCGGACTGGTTGTTCACGAAGGCCCGGGCGACACCGTTGATGTCGACCCCGTTGTGCTTGTAGAAGTCGTGATCCTCGGCGGCGACGATGGCCTTCTGCATGTACGGCGAGATGTCGGCGAGCTTCACGTCGCGACGGTTCTCGTCGTACATCGTGGCCAGCGGTGTCTTGCCGTCCTTGGCGAGCAGGTAAGTGATCTGCGGGGCGCGGGCCACCGTCAGCTCCGTGGGCAGAGCGCCGAATGTCTCCGCGCCGGCCTTTGCGGCCAGTCCGGACATCGCCACCGCGGGGAAGGCCGCAGCTGCGACCACCACGCCGGCCAATAGGCCACATATGAGCAGCGATGCGGCGTTGGTCAGCACATTGTGGTCACGTTTCCGCATCCAGGTCACCTCGACAGGGTACGCGAGTAGGGAACGAGGGGCGCTGGGGCGTTCTTTCCCCATTTCCTGCGCGCGCTGCCCTCGTTGTGCTAAACGCACGACCCCTGGTGCGTGGTTGCGTGTGACCTGCCGCGAGTCTTCCTGCTCGAGTCGGGCCTTCGCAGCGTTTTCACGTTCCGGGGCGGGGTAAGCGGCGGTCGAGGGCCCGGGAAGCCGGGAGTGTCCGGAATGATGGATTTGGCCGACAACGTTGCGTAATCGACTGACTACAGAGCATGATGGTGGACGGCGACAGCGCCACATGTCGTCCGTGCCGCCTCGGGGAAGGTCGGGCGGGCGATCGGGGGGATTGCCGGCTGGCGTGTAACGAGGTCGGTAGGTACTGCAAGGGGGGACGTGTACGCATGGGCATGATTGCTGACTGGCCGTCGCTGGCGGCGTGTCAGAACGGGGACCCGGACGCGCTGTTCGTACAGGGCGCCGAACAGAATGTGGCGAAGCGGATCTGCCGGAGCTGCCCAGTTCGGTACGAGTGCCTGGCCGACGCGCTCGACAACCGGATCGAGTTCGGAGTGTGGGGCGGCATGACCGAACGCGAACGGCGGGCGCTGCTGCGCCGTCACCCGCAGGTGACGAGCTGGCGCAAGATGTTCGAGGCGGCCATGAAGAAGAACGCCAAGGAGAAGACCGGCAAGGACCTGGTCACGACCGGCTGATCGCCGCGCCGATCGTTCGCAGCCCGTCGACGTCGTGCACGTCGGCGGGCTGTGCTGTCACCGACACCGTCGGCACCTGCGGGAACGCCTCAGTGAACCGGGCCGCCACCTGCTGCTCACGGACCGCCTGACGGGCCAGCGCGGAGTGTGCCCGCAGCACGTCGGCCGCGCCCTCGTGCCCACCCAGCTCCGCCAGCCGGTCCGCCGCCTCCCGGCTGGTGGCCGCGTCCAGCGGCACCGTGGGCCGGTGCACCCGGTTGAGCACCAGACCGGCCAGCGGCATCCGCTCCTCCCGCAACCGGCCGGCGAAGTAGGCGGCCTCCCGGACCGCGTCCGGCTCCGGTGCCGCCACCAGCAGGAACGCCGTCTCACGGGCTTGCAGGATGCGGTACGTCTGCTCGGCGCGCTGCCGGAAGCCGCCGAACATCGAGTCGAGCGCGGCCACGAAGCCGGAGAGGTCGGTCAGCAGCTGAGCGCCGAGCACCTTCTGCACGACCTTGGAGAACATCCCGAACGACGCGGTGACCAGGCTGAACATGCTCCGGCCGCCGCTGCGCGCCGGGGCGAGCAGCATCCGCAGCATCCGGCCGTCGAGGAAGCGGGAGAGCCGGGCCGGCGCGTCCAGGAAGTCCAGCGCCGAGCGGGACGGCGGCGTGTCGACCACGATCAGGTCCCACTCGCCCCGGGCGTGCAGCTGACCCAGCTTCTCCATCGCCATGTACTCCTGGGTGCCGGCGAAGGTCGAACTCATCGCCTGGTAGAAGGGGTTGGCGAAGATCTCCGCCGCCTTCGCCGGGTCGGTGTGCTGGAGCACCACGTCGTCGAAGGTCCGCTTCATGTCGAGCATCATGGCGTGCAGCTCGCCGCCGCTCTCCTCGACGTCGATCCCCTTCACCTGGCGAGGGGTGTTGTCCAGCTCGGTCAGGCCGAGCGACTGGGCCAGCCGGCGGGCCGGGTCGATGGTGAGCACCACCGTACGGCGGCCGTGCCGCTCGGCGGCGCGCAGTGCCAGCGCGGCGGCTGTGGTCGTCTTCCCGACCCCGCCGGAGCCGCAGCACACCACGATCCGGACGCCCGGATCAGCGAGGACCTGGTCGACATCCAGCTGTGGCGCCACGTCTGCAGAAGGCACCAATCGAGCGTATCGGGCCGACCGGGTCCGTGCGCCCGTGCCGACGACAGGTGTGAGTCAATCGGCTCCGCGCAGGGCCTCTGCCAGGGCGGAGAGGCCGGCCCGGTCGACCCCGTCGGGCAGCAACGGCAACTCGATCATCGGAAGCCCCAACTCGACCAGGTCGGCCCGGAGCGAATCCTCCAGCTCCCGGCGGATGATCTGGTCGTGCGCCTCGGAGTGGAGGCCGGCCACGATCTCCCGGTCGGCGGGCAGTCCCGCGGCGAGCAGGCCGCGGCGCAGCTCGGCGGCGCTGACCACCCGGCCGGTCGGCAGCGGCGGGCGGGTGCCGTTGACGATGATCCGGCCCACCGGGAAGCCGAAGGAGGTCAGGTCGGCGACGGCGTCCACGGTCTCCTGGACCGGCATCTCCTCCAGCAGGGTGACCACGTGCACCGCGGTGATCGGCGAGCGCAGCAGCGCCGCGACGCCCTCGCTCTGCGTCTTGATCGGGCCCACCTTGGCCAACCGGGCGGTCTCCGCCGTCACGTTGAGGAACCGGCCGATCCGCCCGGTCGGCGGGGCGTCCAGCACCACGGCGTCGTAGACCCGGCGCTGGTCGACGGTACGGGTGGTCGCCTCCTTCGCCTTCCCGGTCAGCAGCACGTCCCGCAGCCCCGGGGCGATGGTGGTGGCGAAGTCGATCGCACCGAACTTGCGCAGCGCGCGGCCGGCCGCCCCGAGCCGGTAGAACATGTCCAGGTACTCGAGCAGCGCCTCCTCGGCGTCCACCGCCAGGGCCCGCACCTCGCCGCCGTCCGGGGCGTCGGCGAGGTGCCGCTCCTCGTAGGGCAGCGGATCGGTGCCGAAGAGCTGGGCGATGCCCTGCCGCCCCTCGACCTCGATCAGCAGGGTCCGTCGCCCGCCGGAGGCCAGGGCCAGGGCCAGGGCCGCCGCCACGCTGGTCTTGCCGGTGCCGCCCTTGCCGGTGACCACGTGCAGGCGGGCCGGCCATCCGGTAGCGGCCGGGTCCACCGGCTGATCAGCTGCGCGCACCCGTCGAGCCTATCCAGCCGCGGCGGTCAGGCGACCTCGCAGACCCACCAACCCGTCTTCTGCACCACCGTGAAGCGCAGTTCCTGCTCGGCGACCTTCTCGTCCGAGGTCGTCATCGTCACCTTGGCCGAGACGGAGGCCCGGTCGGCGTTCCGGTTGTCCACCTTCGGGGCGCTCCACCGGAAGCGGGGGTTCTGGTAGCCGGAGGCGTACTTCTCCACCTCGGCCACCTTCGCCGCGATCTTGTCGTCGTCCCGGGCCGAGGCGCAGACCAGGTTCGCCGCCTTCGCCGCGTCCCGCTCCTTGTAGACCGCGGTGAGGAACTGGTCCACCGCCGCCGCCGGCTCGTCCGCCCCCTCGCCGGTCTCCACGTTGCGCAGGGTGAGGAACGCGGCGACGCCGCCGCCGACGCAGAGCACCAGGACCACCGCCAGAGCGATCGCCGCGATCAGCACGCCGCGCTTCTTCTTCGGCGGGGCGGGCGGCGGGAAACCCGGCCCGGCCGGTGGGTAGCCGGTGGGAACGCCTGGCTGGCCGCTCGGGTAGCCGGTCGGGTCCGCTCCCGGCACGCCCGGCGCCGCCGCGTGGCCGGCCGCGAATCCGGGCTGGCCCGCCGGAGCGGCAGGCGGGCCGGGGTGGGGACCGGCGGAGGCCACGGGCTGTCTC
>NZ_SMKG01000261.1 GCF_004348525.1 Micromonospora sp. 15K316
CCACCCGACCCGCCCCGTGTTGTACGCCGTCAACGAGCTGGCGCAGGGGGAGGTCAGCGCGTGGCAAGTGGGGCCGGCCGGGGAGCTGACGGCGCTGGGTAGCCGGGCCACGGGCGGTGCCGAGCCGTGCCATCTGGCGGTGCTCGCGGGCGGGAGTCACCTCGTGGCCGCCAACTACGGCGGCGGAAGCGTCGCCGTCCTCCCGCTCGATTCCGCCGGGGTGCCCGGTGAGCGCAGCGATCTGGTGGTGCACGAGGGGCACGGTCCCGATCCGCAGCGACAGGAGCGGGCGCACGCGCACATGGTCTCCCCGGATCCGGCCGGCGGTCCGTTGCTCGCGGTCGACCTCGGCACGGACTCCGTCTACCGGTACGACCTGGACCCGGCCACCGGTCGGCTGACGCCCCGGGCGCCGCGGGTCCGGACGGCGGCCGGGGCGGGCCCCCGGCACCTGGCCCGCCATCCGGACGGGCGGCGCGTGCACCTGGTGGGTGAGTTGGACGCGACGGTCACCACGTACGAGTCGACGGTCGACGGATCGCTGCGACAGCTCAGCCGGGTGGACGCGAGCGGCCGGTCCGGGCACGTGCAGCCGTCGGAGGTCGCGGTGCGGCCGGACGGCAGGTTCCTCTACGTGGCCAACCGTGGTGTCGGCACGGTCGCCGTGTTCGACCTGCGGGCTGAGCGGCCGGAGCTGGTGGGCGAGGTGGAGACCGGTGGGGAGTGGCCTCGTCACTTCGCGTTGATCGGGGAGCACCTCTACGTGGCCGACGAGCGGGCGCACATGATCCGCACGTTCCGGGTCGACGCATCGACCGGGGTGCCCGAGCCGGTCGGTGAGCCGTTGTCGGTGCCGAGCCCGACCTGCGTGCTGCCCTGAGGTGCGGCGTAAGGCGGGCAGCCAGCCACCCCGTGAGGCCGCCTGGTGACCCTCCGTCACTAAACGTTGATCAACTGTTTCTCCTCCGTAACTTTCGTACGAACGGTCATGGCAGTTCAGGTGCCGGGTACGCAAGATTGTCTGCGTGTCTGCAGGCCGCCATCGCATGCGTTCGAAAATTTCCGGAGTCGCCGCCGCATCGGCGACGGCGCTCGTCGTTGTCGCGGCGGGAACCTGGTTCGGTTACCGAGAGTTGATACAACCTGCCTGTTCGGGTCAGATCCAGCTCTCGGTGGCGGTGTCGGCGGAGCTGGCCCCCGCGGTCGACGCCGCCGCGTCGCAGTGGGTCGAGGACGGCGCGGCGGTGGGCGGCACGTGCATCGCCGTCAACGTCAGCGCCAGTGAGGCGGTCGACGTCGCCGCGGTGGTCGCCGCCAAGCACGGCGCGGTCCTCGCCGGTGTGGGCCAGGCCAGCGGTACGGCCGTAGCGCCCGACGTCTGGATCCCGGACTCCTCCACCTGGCTGGTGCGACTGAAGAAGGAGGCGACCGCCTTCGCGCCGACCAACGGCGCCTCGATCGCGCGTAGTCCGGTGGTCGTCGCGATGCCCCAACCGATCGCCGCCCGGCTGGACTGGCCGGACGCGAAGCTGAAGTGGACCGACCTGCTCAAGCAGGTGAACAGCAGCAAGCCGCTCTCCACCGGCATCGTCGAGCCCACCCGGGACGCCGCCGGCCTCTCCGGCCTCCTGTCGTTGACCGCTGCCGCCGGTGGCGCCGGCGGCGACCAGGAGACCACTGTCGGCGCGCTGCGCGCCCTGGCCACGGGGCGGTCCGCCCTCCGCAGCGACCTGCTCGAACGGTTCCCGAAGTCGACCGACCCGGCGGCGATCGCGAGCGGCCTCGGCGCCGCCGCCCTCTCCGAAGAGGACGTGATCGCCTACAACAAGGCGAAGCCCCCGGTGCCGCTGGCCGCGCTCTACCTGGAGCCGGCGCCGGCGCCGCTGGACTACCCGTTCGCCGTGCTGCCCGGCATCGAGCCGGACAAGGCCTCGGCCGCCCGAGTGCTCTTCGAGCTCCTGACCACCGGCGACTTCCGCAACCGGCTCGCCGCACGGGGGCTGCGGGCGCCGGACGGCACGTGGGGTGCCGGGTTCGAGGCGCCCGAGGGGGCCCCGAGCCCGGCCGGAACGCCGGCCGCGCCGAGCGGTGGCGGCACGGCGGCCGGTGGGCTGGACGGCGACTCGATCGACCGGGTCGTCTCCAGCTGGTCCATCGCCACCCAGACCGGCCGGATGCTCGCCGTCATCGACGTCTCCGGCTCGATGAAGGCGGAGGTGCCGGCCGCCAACAACCGCAGCCGTGAGGAGGTCACGGTCGAGGCGGCCCGTCGGGGGCTGAGCCTCTTCGACAACTCGTGGCAGATCGGGCTCTGGACCTTCTCCACCAACCTGGTCGGTGCCCGGGACTACAAGGAGCTGGTGGGCATCGCGCCGCTCTCCGGCAACCGGGGCCGGCTGGAGTCGGCGCTGAGCACCATCCGACCGTCCGACGGTGACACCGGCCTCTACGACACCATCCTCGCCGCCTACAAGACGGTGCAGGGTGACTGGCAGCCGGGCCGGGTGAACTCGGTGGTGCTCTTCACCGACGGCAAGAACGAGGACGAGTCCGGTATCTCCCAGGCGAAGCTGCTCGCCGACCTGAAGCGGCTGGCCGACCCGGAGCGGCCGGTGCAGGTCATCCTGATCGGCATCGGGGACGGCGTGAGCAAGGCGGAACTCGACTCGATCACGAAGGTGACCGGTGGCGGAAGCTTCGTCGCCAAGAACCCGACCGAGATCGGCGGCATCTTCCTGAAGGCCATCGCGCTGCGGCCGCCGGCGCCGCGCTGACCCGCCGGACAGGCCCGGGGCCCGTCGTACCGTTCGATCGGTACGGCGGGCCCTCTTCCATTCGCGCTTGCGGCCGGGAAAAGTGACGGCAATACGTCGGAAGCAATCGGCCACCATGGTTGTCAGGGAGGATGTCGACGTGCCCCGGCACCGTCGGCCCCTGCCCGGCCCGATCGTCTACCCGGGGCCGTCCTGAGCGAAGTGGGAGGGCTGGTGACCTCGGCTACGCTGTTGACCCCTGCCAGGACGCCGTGGACCCCGGAGGGCGCGGCGTCCCCGGCCGCGACCCGCATCGACGAACGGGCCTACATCCGCGCCCTCGTCGTGCTGGACAGCGTCGTTCTGACCGTCGCGCTGCTGGTCGGTTACCTCGCCCGCTTCGGCGACGAGGTGCCGAGCGGTTCGAAGGTTCCCTACGTGCTGGTCGCCCCCGGTCTGGTGCTCGCCTGGTTGGTCTCGCTCAAGGCGTTGGGCTGCTACGACGACCGGGTGATCGGCTACGGCGCGGACGAGTACCGCCGGGTGAGCACCGCGAGCCTGCGCCTGGCCGGTGGGATCGCCATCGTCGGCTACGTGGCCGACGTGGGTGTGTCCCGGGGTTTCCTGGCGATCTCGTTCGCGGTCGGCACCCTCGGCCTGGAGGTGGCCCGGTTCGCCGCCCGCAAGCGGCTGCACCGGGCGCGCTCGCGCGGCGGTGGCTGGTCACGCAAGGTGCTGGTGGTCGGCGACACCGCCCACGTGCTGGAGCTGGTGCAGACCCTGCGGCGTGAGCCGTACGCCGGCTACCACGTGGTCGGCGCCTGCATCCCGGACGCGCTGCTCGCCCCGGTGCCGCAGCGGCTGGGTGACGTGCCGGTGGTCGGGTCGTTCCGGGGCATTCCCGAGGCGGCCACCGCGATCGGCGCGGACACGGTCGCCGTCACCGCGTCGGGCGAGCTCACCGCCACACGGCTGCGCCGCCTCGGCTGGCAGCTCGAGGGCACCGGCGTCGACCTCGTCGTCGCGCCGGCGCTTACCGACGTGGCCGGCCCCCGCATCCACACCCGCCCGGTCGCCGGGCTGCCGCTGATCCACGTCGAGGCGCCCGAGTTCCGGGGCACGCGCAAGCTGGTCAAGGGGTTCGTCGACCGCTCCGCCGCCGGGGTCGCGTTGACGCTGCTGCTGCCCGTGCTGTCGGTCATCGCGCTGGCCATCCGGCTGGACAGCCGCGGCCCGGTGCTGTTCCGGCAGACCCGGGTCGGCCGGGGTGGGCACGAGTTCGGGGTGTGGAAGTTCCGCACGATGGTGGTCAACGCGGACGCCCTGCTGGCCGAGCTGACCGCCCGCAACGAGACCGACGGTCTGATGTTCAAGATGCGCGACGACCCGCGGGTCACCCGGGTCGGGCGGCTGCTGCGCAAGTGGTCGCTGGACGAGCTGCCGCAGCTGGTGAACGTCCTGCTCGGCCAGATGAGCCTGGTCGGCCCCCGGCCGCCGTTGCCGTCCGAGGTGGCCCGCTACGACGGGGACGTGGCCCGGCGACTGCTTGTCAAGCCCGGCATGACCGGGCTCTGGCAGGTCAGCGGCCGGTCCGACCTGAGCTGGGAGGACGGCATCCGCCTCGACCTCTACTACGTGGAGAACTGGTCGCTCGCGGCCGACCTCACGATCCTCTGGAAGACCTTCGGCGCGGTGGTCAACGGGCGCGGGGCGTACTGAGCGGTCGGGGTCAGGAGCGCTGGCCGGTCCAGTCCACGCAGACGACGACGGCGTCGTCGACCAGGTCACCGGCCACGAACGCGCGCAGGTCTCCGAGGAGGGAGCGGACGGCGTCCAGCGGCTCCATCGGCCCGGTACGGCGCAGGAAGCGTTCCAGCGCCGCCTCGCCGTAGCGGGCGTGCCTCCCGACCGCGTCGATCACCCCGTCGCTGAGCACGAAGAGCCGCTCCCCGTGGTGCAGCGGGAACCGCTGCTCCCGGTAGTCGGTCGCCTCGAACATGCCGAGCGGGAACTGGGCCTCCAGCTGTTGCCCGACGACCTCGCCGTCGCGGACGCGCATCAGGCGGGGCGAACCGGCGTCGACGGCGCTCATCACCCCGCTGCTCAGGTCGAGCTCCAGCAGCAGGGCGGAGAGGTACTGGTCTCCCCGGTACAGGTCGTAGATCGCCTGGTCGGCGAGGGCGGCCTGGTCGGCCAGCGCCAGCCGGGCCCGGCGGGCGTTGCGCAGCGCGCTGGTGGCGAGCGCGGTCAGCATCGACGCCGCGACACCCTCACCCATCCCGTTGATGATCGCCACCCAGAGCCGTTCCCCGTCGTCGGACCAGTCGAAGCTGTCGCCCCGCACCGCGTACGCCGGCTCCAGCTGCCCGGCCAGGCTGAAGGCGTTCCGGCTGCGGCTGCGCCCCGGCAGCAGCTCCCACTGCATCTCGGCGGCGAGCGTCAGGCGCCGACTGCGCCGGGCGGTGCGGTAGACGTCGGTACCGGCGGCGACGGCGGCCAGCTCGTGCGCGAGCGCGGTGGCGATCCCGGCCAGCTCGTCCCGTGCGGTCGGCTCGCCGGGCACCGGGGCCACCCGCAGGACACCCCGCCGCTCGCCCCGCATGGACACCGGGAAGTACCCCGTCGGGCCGTCCAGCACCGGCTCCTGGTGGTCGAAGCAGCGCCAGGCGGGATGCCCCGGGCCGGTGATCCCGGCATCCTCGTCGAGCGGCAGCAGGACCGCGAGTCGGTAGTCGACCTGAAGCAGCTCGGTGGCGGTGATCCCGTACCGCTCGGCGAGGACGTCGGCCACGGCGTCGACCAGCCGGTGGGCCGGCGCGTCGGTGAGCACCTCTCGTGCCTGATTGACCGGTTCGCTCATTCCCGCTCCTCGTTCGGCGGCCCGATCCGCCGTCTCGGCGGAGTACTCTCGGGCCACCATGGCCGAACTGCACGATCCACCGGACTCCGCGCCGAGTACCGCCGCCGCACTGGACGCGGCGGCGGGTGCACTACTCACCGTATGGGAAGCGGCGCGGGAGCGGACGACCAGCCGGGTCTCCGGCGCGCAGCTGCGCGCGGTGATGGTGGTCGAACAGCATGACGGGATCAACCTGCGCCGGCTCGCCAGTCGGCTCGACATGCTGCTCAGCTCGGCCAGCCGGCTCTGCGACCGCCTGGTGGCCGCGGGGATGCTGGAGCGCGAGCCGGGACGGCTCGACCGTCGGGAGATCGCGCTGCACCTCACCCCGGAGGCCCGCCGCCTCCTCACCGAGCTGCGGGAGGACCGGCGGGAGCAGCTCGCCCGCATTCTCTCCGGGATGACCGCGGAGGGCCGGAGGGCGCTGCTGCACGGCATGCGCGAGTTCGACGAGACCGCCCGCCGGCAGGAGGCCGAGTCCGCCCCGGCGGAGCCGGTGCCGGTCCGGCCGGACGGGTTCGACGGCGACGAGGCGACCCTGCCGGCGCCGCGCGACTGGTCCGACGGGTCGGTGGCGCGTACGGCCTGACCCGGCCGCGTGCCGGTGACTGACCCGGCCGGGCCGGGCGCGGGCCGCTCACCCGCTGCGGGCGAGCCAGCCCGCCGGCCGCGCGATGATCCGGCGGACCACCGAGCCGGCCGCTCCCACCGCGGCGGCGTCCGCGCCGAGCGCCGCCGGTCGGACGGTGACCGGTGACCAGGCGGCGGTGAGCACCCGGCGGGAGATCTCGTCGAGCACCGGCGGGCGCAGCCACGGGGTGAGCGGGGCGTAGCCGCCGCCGAGCACCACGGTGTCCAGGTCGAGCAGGTTCACCACGGAGGCGACCGCGATCCCGAGCGCGGTGCCGGCCTCGTGCAGCGCACGCAGCGCGTCCGTCGAGCCCGCCTCGGCGAGTTCGGCCAGCCGGACGGGGGCCGTGTCGGCCGGCAGGTCGGCCCGGTCAAGGCCGGCGGCGGCAAGGATCGCCTCCTGCCCGGCGTACTGCTCCAGGCAGCCCCGGCCGCCGCAGCGGCAGGTACGCCCCCGCGAGTGGACCGGGATGTGCCCGATCTCGCCGCTCCAGCCTCGCGCGCCGCGGAAGAGGTCGCCGTCGAGCACGATCCCCGCGCCGATGCCGACCTCGCCGGAGATGTGCAGGAAGCTGGCCGGCCCGTCGGTGTCGGCGTGCAGCTCACCGAGCGCGGACAGGTTCGCCTCGTTGTCGACCACGATCGGGGGCACGCCGTCGACCCGCTCGGTCAGCGGGGGGAGTCCGGCGAGCAGCGCCGGCACCGGCACGTCCCGCCAGCCGAGGTTGGGCGCGAGCCGGACCGTGCCGGCGTCGTCGACCAGGCCGGGTACGCCGAGCGCCGCTCCGGCGAGGGTGAGCCCCTGCGACGCGGCCTCGGTCCGGGCCCGCCCGGCCAGCTCGACCAGTCGGCGGAGCGCGTCGGCGGGGGAGACCGGCCGCAGGTCGGCGCGGCGCACGGTGTGGTGCCGTACCCGGCCGGCGAGGTCGACCACGCAGACGGCCAGGTAGTCGACGTTGATCTCCAGCCCGAGCCCGGCCGGACCGTTGCCGGCCAGCACCAGCCCGCGGGCCGGGCGGCCCGCCCCGGAGCGTGGCGCCGGTTCGGCCTCGGTCACCAGGCGACCGGTGATCAGATCCTCGACGACCGCGGAGACGGTGGCCCGGGTGAGGCCGGTCTCGGCGGCGAGGTCGGCCCGGGACGGCGGGCGGTCGGCGGCGGCGATCCGGCCGAGCACCACGGCGAGGTTGAGCTCGCGCAGGCTGCCCTGACGGACCGCGCCGACGGGGCCGGGGGTAGGCGTCACCCCTTGACAGTGCCACAGGTCAGCCAAATAATTCAATCGCTGAACAAATAGCCGACCCCACCCTCGGAGGCTGCCATGGCACCCCGTCCCAC
>NZ_SMKG01000262.1 GCF_004348525.1 Micromonospora sp. 15K316
CAACCCACCCCCACGCCCCGGTCGATCATGGGGTTGACGGGAGATCCGAAGATCGAATCGCCCGCCAACCTCATGATCAACGCGCGGTGCTGAAGCGGCGCAGGCGGAGGCTGTTGGCGACCACGAAGACCGAGGAGAGGGCCATCGTGCCACCGGCGATCATCGGGTTGAGCAGCCCGGCCGCGGCCAACGGCAGCGCCGCGACGTTGTAGCCGAACGCCCAGACCAGGTTCCCCCGGATGGTGTTCAAGGTGCGCCGAGCCAGCCGGATGGCGTCCGCCGCGGCGGTCAGGTCGCCCCGGACCAGGGTCAGGTCGGACGCCTCGATCGCCACGTCGGTACCCGTGCCCATGGCCAGGCCCAGGTCGGCCTGGGCGAGCGCGGCGGCGTCGTTCACGCCGTCGCCGACCATGGCGACGACCCGCCCCTCGCGTTGCAGGCGGGCGACCACGTCCACCTTCTCCGCCGGCAGCACCTCGGCGATCACCTCGTCGATGCCGACCTCGTCGGCGACCGCGCGGGCGACGGTGGCGTTGTCCCCGGTGAGCAGGACGGGGCGCAGCCCCAGTCCGCGCAGTCGCGCCACCGCGACCCGGCTTGTCGGCTTCACCACGTCGGCGACCGCGAGCAGGCCACGGGCTCGCCCGTCCCAGCCGGCCAGCACCGCCGTCCGACCGGCGGCCTCCGCGTCGGTCACCGCCCGCGCCACCTCCGGCGGTACGTCGAAGCCGCGTTCCCGCAGCAGCCGGAGCCGCCCGACCACCACCGCGCGCCCCTCGACGGTGCCGGTCACGCCGAGCCCTTCGGCGTTGGCGAAGTCGGTGACCGGCGGCAGCGCGCCGGCCTCGGCCGCGCCGACGGCCACCGCCCGGGCGATCGGGTGTTCGGAGGCGGACTCCAGCGCGCCGGCCAGCCGGAGCAGTTCTCCGGGGTCGACGCCCTCGGCGGGCGCCACGGACACCAGGGTCATCCGCCCGGTGGTCACCGTGCCGGTCTTGTCCAGCACCACGGTGTCGACCTTCCGGGTGCTCTCCAGCGCCTCCGGGCCCTTGATCAGGATGCCGAGCTGGGCGCCACGCCCGGTGCCGACGAGCAGCGCGGTGGGCGTGGCGAGGCCCAGCGCACACGGGCAGGCGATGATGAGCACCGCCACCGCGGCGGTGAACGCGGCGGTCGGGCCGGCGCCCGTGCCGAGCCACCAGCCCAGCGTGCCGGCGGCCAGGGCGATCACGATCGGTACGAAGACACCGGAGATCCGGTCCGCGAGCCGCTGCGCCGCCGCCTTGCCGCTCTGCGCCTGCTCGACCAGGCGGGCCATCTGCGCGAGCTGGGTGTCACCACCGATGCGCGTGGCGGTGACCACGAGCCGGCCACCGGCGTTGACCGTGGCGCCGACGACGGCGTCGCCGGGGCCCACCTCGACCGGTACGGATTCGCCGGTCAGCATGCTCGCGTCGACCGCCGAGGTGCCCTCGTCGACCACCCCGTCGGTGGCGATCTTCTCGCCCGGCCGTACGACGAACCGGTCCCCGACGGCGAGCTGGTCGACCGGGACGCGGGTCTCCACCCCGCCGCGCAGCACGGCGACGTCCCGCGCGCCGAGTTCGAGCAGCGCGCGCAGCGCGGCCCCGGCGTTGCGCTTGGAGCGGGCCTCGAAGTAGCGGCCGGCGAGGATGAACATCGTGACCCCGGCCGCCGCCTCCAGGTAGATGTTCCCGGCGCCGTCGGAGCGGGTGATGGCGAAACGGAACGGGTGCGTCATGCCGGGCATGCCCGCGTCGCCGAGGAAGAGCGCCCAGAGCGACCAGCCGAACGCGGCGAGGGTGCCCACCGAGACCAGGGTGTCCATGGTGGCGGCGCCGTGCCGCAGGTTGATCAGCGCGGCCCGGTGGAACGGCAACCCACCCCAGACCACGACCGGAGCGGCCAGGGTCAGCGACAACCACTGCCAGTAGTCGAACTGCCAGGCCGGCACCATGGCGAGCAGGATCACCGGGACGGTGAGCGCCACGGACGTCCAGAGCCGGTTGCGCAGGCCACGCAGCTCGTCGACAGGCGCCTCGGCGGCCGGCGGGCCCGCCGGCGTCGGCGGGGGCGGCAGCTTCGCCGTGTAGCCGGTCTTCTCCACGGTGGCGATCAGGTCGTCCGGGGTGACCTCGTCGGCGAAGCGAACGGTGGCCTTCTCGGTCGCGTAGTTGACGGTGGCGGAGACGCCCTCCATCCGGTTCAGCTTCTTCTCGATCCGCGACGCGCAGGACGCGCAGGTCATGCCGCCGATGGAGAGTTCGATCAGGTTCGGTGCCGTCGGTAGCGGGGTGCTGCTGGTGGTGGTCATCACGGCTCCCCTCAGTCGTGTCCGTGGCCCGGCGCGCCGTGCCCGGCGGAGCCGGTCGAGGTGGGCGCGGCCGGGGCGGTCGGGCTCGCCTCGTCCGGCGCGACGCCGGCCAGCACGGTGAACTCGGCGGTACGCACGGTGCCGCCGTGCTTGAAGTCGAGGTAGAGGCGGTAGGCGCCGGCTGACGGCACCTCGGTCAGGAAGCTGACGGCCGGGCCGGGCGGGGTCCGCCCGTCGCCGGGCTCGCCGTCCGGGTGGACGTGCAGGTAGGCGAGGTCGCCCTGGCGCAGAGCCACCAGGTGGCCGTACGCGCCGAGGTAGGGCTCCAGGTCGGTGACCGGGGCGCCGTCGCGGCTGACGGTCAGGGTCAGCTCGGTGGTGCGGCCGGGCTGCGGGTCACCGGCCAGCGTGACCGTGTAGCCGTCGACGGTGGTGCTGGTCGCCGGGGCCGGCAGCGGCCGGGGCGTGAGGGTGCCGGGCACTGTCACGTCGACGCCGAGCGTCAACGGGTCACCCCCGGTGGGGGTGAAGTCGGCGAAGGCCCGCCACACGCCGGGCCCGGCCAGTGGCGAGGCGACCCGCCAGGTGCCGTCCGGTCCGAGCCGGGGGTGCACGTGCCGGAAGCCGGAGAGGTCGCGGCGCGCGACGATGAGGTGCATCCGTTCGTCGTGCGCCACGTCGTAACCGGTGACCGGCCGGCCGTCGCGACCGGTGATCCGGAAGGCGAACTCGCCGGCCGGGGCGGCGACCGGGGTGAGCGTGTAGCCGCGGTCGGAGACGAGCAGGCCACCGGGGAGGTGGCCGCCTTCGACGCCGCCGTGCGTCGGATCGTCCGGGGTGCCGTGTTCGGCGGTCGCCGTGCTCCCGTGCCGGGTCTCGGCGGCCGGGGTGACGGGGTCGGCCACTCGGCCGACCCCGTACGCCGCGCCGAACACCGCCGCGAGCCCGAGGGCGAATCCGCCCAGCTTCATGGGGGTGTTCATCGGTGTGACCTCGTTTCCGGGTCAGCCGCCGCTCACTCGCCGACGAGGTCGTAACCGGCCTCGTCGACGGCGGAGCGCACGGTGCTGGTGTCCAGCGGGCTGTCGCTGGTGACGGTGACCCGGCCGGTGGCCAGGTCGACCTGGACGTCGCTGACGCCGGCGACGGCGCCGACCTCGGCGCTGACCGCGCTCACGCAGTGCCCGCAGGTCATGCCCTGCACCTGGTACGTCGTGGTGACCATCGGACCTCTCCTCTCACCGCCCAGCCTATACCCCCAGGGGGTAATAGCCGGACGAACTCCGCCCTGTCGGTGTACCGGTACCCGGTGGGGGTATCCGTACACCAGCACCGTAGCATACCCCCGGGGGGTAGGCTATCCTTGCGTCATGACCACACCGACCCCCATCCGCGGGTACACGGCCAGCAAGGACCAGCTGCTCGCACGACTGCGCCGCATCGAGGGGCAGGTACGCGGCGTCGAGAAGATGGTCGACGAGGACCGCTACTGCATCGACGTGCTCACCCAGATCTCCGCGGTCCAGGCCGCGCTGGACAAGGTGGCCCTCGGGCTACTCGACGGGCACGCCCGGCACTGCATGCACGAGGGAGCGGCCGAGGGCCGCGCCGACGAGATGGCGAGCGAGATGATGGCCGCGGTCGGCCGGCTGATGAAGCGCGGATGAGCGCGGCCGGTCAGCCGGCGCGCGAGCACACCCGCACCCACGGCGGGCGCGCGGTCAGCCGGCGCGGAGGGCGCCCCGCGAACCACGGCGGGCGCGCGGTCAGCCTGCGTTCGCCGCGCCGAGGCGTACCCGGCGCAGCAGTTGGGCGTTGAGCGCCACCACGATGGTGGAGCCCGACATCAGCACCGCGGCGACGGCCGGGCTCAACGACAGCCCGGCCCCGGCCAGCGCCCCGGCCGCCAGTGGCAGCGCGACCACGTTGTAGCCCGCCGCCCAGGCCAGGTTCTGCAGCATCTTGCGGTACGAGGCCCGTGAGAGCCGGACCACCGCCCCCACCCCCCGCGGGTCCGAGGAGGCGAGCACCACCCCGGCGGACTCGATCGCCACGTCCGTACCGGCGCCGATGGCGATCCCCACGTCGGCCCTGGCCAGCGCGGGCGCGTCGTTCACCCCGTCCCCGACCATCGCCACGGTCAGCCCACGTTGTTGCAGGTCGGTCACCTTCCCGTCCTTCTGCGCCGGCAGCACCTCCGCGAACACCTCGTCACCGGGACCGAAGCCGAGGTCCGCGGCGACCGCCTCGGCGACCGGCCGGGCGTCGCCGGTGATCATCGCGATGGTCCGTACGCCCTGGGCGCGCAGCTCGGCGACCGCGTCACGCGCCTCCGGGCGCACCTCGTCGGTGAGCGCCAGCGCGCCGAGCACCGCGTCCGGCAGGCGCACCAGGTGCAGCACCACGGCGCCGCGGCCGGCCCAGCGGTCGGTCTCGCTCCGCAGCTCGCCGGGGAGGCGTACGCCCAGCTCGCGCAGGAGCGCCGGCCCGCCCACCGCGTACTTCCGGCCCGCCACGGTGGCCTCCACACCGCGGCCGGGCAGCGACCGGAACCCGCTCGCCCGGGCGGCCCCACCACGCTCGACCGCCGCCGCGACGATCGCCCGGGCCATCGGATGCTCGCTCTCCGACTCGACGCCCCCGGCGAGCCGCAGCAGCTCGTCACGCTCCACCCCGGGGACCGGGGCCAGGTCGGTGACCACGTGCTCGCCGCGGGTGAGCGTCCCGGTCTTGTCGAACAGCACCGCGTCGACGGTCCGCATCCGCTCCAGCGCCAACCGGTCCTTGACCAGGATCCCGGACTTCGCGGCCACCGCCGTGGAGAGCGCGATCACCAGCGGGATCGCCAGGCCGAGCGCGTGCGGGCACGCGATGACCAGCACGGTGACGGCCCGTACCACCGCCTCGTCGCCCCGGCCCATCAGCGTCCACACCAGCACCGTGACCACGGCGGTCGCCATGGCCAGGTAGAACAGCGCCGCGGCGAACCGGTCGGCCAGCACCTGGGCGCGCCCGCTGGACCGCTGCGCCTCGGCGACCATGCGCTGGATGCCGGCGAGCGTGGTCTGCTCCCCGACCGCCTCGACCCGGATCCGTAGCGCCGAGTCGGCGGCCACCGTGCCCGCCACCACCCGGTCGCCGACGGAGCGGGGCACCGGCCGGGACTCCCCGGTGATCATCGACTCGTCCAGCTCGGCGGCGCCCTCCACCACCCGCCCGTCCGCCGGCACCCGGCCACCCGGCCGGACCAGCACCACGTCGCCGACCCGCAGGCCGGTCACCGGCACCGGCTCGGTCCGGCCGTCCTCCGCGACCCGTTCGGCCTGGTCGGGCAGGAGCGCGGCGAGCGCCGCGAGGGCTCCGCGCGCCTGCCCGATCGCCCGCATCTCCTGCCAGTGCCCGAGCAGCATGATGGTGACCAGAGCCGCCAGCTCCCACCAGAAGTCCAGGTCGAAGGCGCCCAGGCGGGTGGCGAGCGACGCGCCGTAGGCGACGGTGATCGCCATGGCGACCAGCAGCATCATGCCCGGCACCCGGTCGTGCACCTCGCGGACGGCGCCGACCAGGAACGGCCAGCCGCCCCACCAGAACACGACCGAGCCGAGCACCGGCCCGACCCAGGTGAGGCCCGGCGCGTCGAGCCGGTAGCCGAGCCAATCCATGACCATGTGGCTGGTGACCACGACCGGCACGGTGAGCACCAGGCAGAGCCAGAACCGCCGCCGGAACATCGCCGGGTCGTGACCGGCGTGCTTGTCGTGCCCACGCCCGCGGTGCTCGGGCGCGGGCGCGTCCGGGTGGTGGGGCGACGGATCTGCGGCCATGACCCCAACATGCCCCGTCGACCGCCGCCGCGGGCGCCCTTCGCCGCCATGGCGTGACACCGCCGGCCCGTGACGGGCGCCGGAGGGGCCGCCATGGTTAGCATTCCGACGATGACTCTCCGGATCTTTCGTGGCGGAGCGGCCCCGCGCCGCTGAACCGATCTCGCCACCGGCACGTACCCCGCCCCGGATTCGTTGGGAGATTCGTATGGGCGCCGACCACACCCGTCCCACGCCGTCCGCCCCGCCGGGGGTGCGACGGATCCTCCTCGCGACGGTTGTCCCGCTCGTCGTCGCCACCGTGGTCGCCGCAGTGCTGCTCTGGCCCCACGACGCGCCGAAGTCGGACGGCGGTGGGGACCCGGCCCGGTACCACGGCACCGTCAGCCGGGTGGTGAACGAAGCCTGCCCCGCGGTGCCCGAGACACCGGAGGGGGCGCCCGGCGGAAGGCCGCAGCGCTGCGGCACCGTTACCGTACGTGTGCAGGACGGCCCGGCCGCCGGGCAGCAGGTCGAGGCACCGGTCCCGGACGGCCCGGGCGCACCCGTCGTCGAGGTGGGTGACGAGGTGGTGATGGTGCGGCTGACCGACCCGACCGACCCCTCGTCGTCGAGTTGGAACATCGCCGAGCACCAGCGGGGCGCACCGCTCGTCTGGCTGGCGTTGATCTTCGCCGCCGCGATCGTCGCGTTCGGCCGGTGGCGGGGCCTGGCCGCGCTCGCGGGCCTCGCCGCGAGCTTCGGAATCCTGCTCGCCTTCGTCCTCCCCGGCATCGGTGCGGGGCACTCACCACTGCTGGTGGCGGTGGTCGGTGCCGCCCTGATCATGTTCGTGGTGCTCTACCTGACGCACGGCGTGACCGCGCAGACCTCGGTCGCCGTGCTCGGCACCCTCGGCAGCCTGGTGCTCACCGGCGTCCTCGGCGCGATGGCCACCGCCGCCACCCACCTCACCGGCTTCGGCAGCGAGGACGCCCTCACCCTGTCGATGTTCCGCAGCGACGTCGATCTGCGGGGCCTCCTGCTGGCCGGGATCATCATCGGGTCGCTCGGCGTGCTCGACGACGTCACGGTCACCCAGGCGGCCACGGTCACCGAGCTGGCGCACGCGAACCCGGGGTTGTCCCGGCTCCAGCTCTACCGGGCCGCGACCCGGGTCGGCCGCGCGCACATCGCGTCCACGGTGAACACCATCGTGCTGGCGTACGCGGGCGCCTCGTTGCCGCTGCTGCTCCTGCTCACCGCCGACTCGCGCCCGGTGGGCCAGATCCTCACCAGCGAGTTCCTGGCCCAGGAGATCGTCCGTAGCGCGGTCGCGACGCTCGGGCTGATCGCCGCCGTCCCGCTCACCACCGCCCTGGCCGCGATCGTCACCACGGCCGGACGGCCCGTCGCCGCCCCGGCGGAGGGAGACCCGACGCC
>NZ_SMKG01000263.1 GCF_004348525.1 Micromonospora sp. 15K316
GGGTCAGCGGGGTGGGACCGAGGGCCGGCAGCCCGGCGATGCGCCAAGCGGCGAAGCCGCCCACGACGTCTGAGGCGCGCCATTCGAGGACGTTGCGCTCCACGGCGAGGGTGCCCGGCACGAAGCCGTGCGCGGCCCGTCGACGAGGGCCGGTCAGCGGAGGACGGGCGGCTCCACCCGGTAACCCGGCACGGAGGGCCACCGGACGGTGAGCACGACGGACTCCTGTTCGGCGTACCACGAGTGGTCGACACCGGGGCCCCACACGACGTAGTCGCCGGGCTCGCCGAGCAGCACCGTGCGGTCGCGCAGCTCGACCCGGAAGCGACCGCTGACCAGCACCAGCAGGGCGGTTCGCCGCTCTCCGGTCGCCCACCGGGCCCGGGTCTCCCCCGGCGGGTGCACCCCCCACTTGATCTCGACGTCGGTGCTGTGCCGGATCTCGCCCTTCGGCACGAAATGCCCGAGCAGCCAGCCGCCGTCGGTGGCTCCGTCGACCCCGGCGTTGCCCACGTAGACCGTCTCGTCCATCGTCCTCCCCCACATGCGCCGCAGACCGTACCAAGGGCGGCGGGGCCCACCCCTGGCCGGTGAGCGGCGAACGGGACGCGGAGCCACCGGCGTGCGCGCGCCGGATGCCAGGACGAACCCGCCGGTGAGCGGGCGCCGCGGCGCGCGGCGTAGCCACCGGACACCCGGGCGTTCGGCGAGCCGGCCGGGCCTGCGAGCGGGACGTGCCGGGCCCCGGTATACAGGGACGGTGGAAGATCCGCTACCCGAGCAGATGCGAGCGGCGGCCGGCGCGCTGCTGTCCGCACTCGACGAACCGGCCAGGGCCGGCGCCTCGTACCGCTTCGACGACACCGGCGCGCGGCGCTGGTTGGAGTACCGCCCCCGGCCCCGGCCCGGGGTGTGCCTCGACGACCTCGACCGCGCCGGACGCAAGGCCGCGCACCGGCTGCTGGCCACCGCGCTGAGCCCCGCCGCGTACGCCCAGGCGATGGCGATCGTCGCGCTCGAAGAGGTACTGGACCGGGCCGAGGGCTGGCAGCGGGGCCGGCACAGCGGCGACTACTGGGTGGCGATCTTCGGCGATCCGGAGCGCGACGACCGCTGGGCGTGGCGGATCGAGGGACACCACCTGTCGGTCAGCATGACCGTGGTGGACGACCAGGTCTCCCCCGCGCCCATCTTCTTCGGCGCGAACCCGGCAGCCGTACGCCACGCCGGGCAGCCGGTCTCCCGCCCGCTCGGCGTCGAGGAGGACCTCGCTCGCGCGTTGCTGGAGGCGATGGGTCCGGCGGCACGCGCCGCGGCGATCATCGCCGACGAGGCGCCCGAGGACATCATCAGCGCCACCCGAGCGCGGGTGGACGCCCCGCTGGAGCCGTTCGGCGTACCGGGGGCCCGGCTCGGGCCGACCGGGCGCGCGCTGCTGGGGCAGCTGCTCGCGGTCTACCTGGATCGGCTCCCGCCCGAGCTGGCGGTCCGCGAGGCGCGCCGACTCGACGGCGGTGAGCTGCACTTCGCCTGGGCCGGCCCGACCGGCCCCGGGCAGCGGCACTACTACCGGGTCCAGGGCGACGACCTGCTGATCGAGTACGACAACACCTCCGCCGACGGCAACCACACGCACACCGTCCTGCGCCGCCCGGGCAGCGACTTCGGACAGGACGTACTCGCCGCCCACCACACCGACGCGCACTGACCCCGGTCGGAGGTCAGCGGCGGCGCGCCTCGATCAGGAAGCGGCGGGCGTGCGCGACGAACGGGCCGTCGTCACGGATGCGGCGGTGCAGCGCGTACAGCTCCCGGCGGTACCGGTCGACGGTGAAGCCGGGGACCGTCCAGACGACCTTGCGCAGGAACCAGACCACCGCGGCGATGTCATGGAAGACGGTACGCAGGGTCGCCTCCCGAAGGTCGACCACGTCCAGCCCGGCCGCCCGCGCGGCCGCCACCGCCCGGTCGGGGCGGCGCGCGACAGGTGGGGGAAGCGGCCCGAGGATCGCCTCACTGAGCTCCCGCACCGTGCCCGGCCCGATCTGCTGCGAGAGGAACGTGCCACCGGGGCGGAGCACCCGGGCGGTCTCCGTCCAGTCGGTGCGTACGGGATGCCGGCTGACCACGAGGTCGAAGCGGGCGTCCCGGAAGGGCAGCGGGGCGTCCGGGGTCACCGCGACGACTGTGGCGCCGAGCGGGCGCAGGGTCCGCCGGGCGACCTCGACGTTCGGCGGCCAGCCCTCGGTGGCCACGAGCAGCCGGGGCGGGTGGGGGACCTCCGCGAGGACCTCTCCCCCGCCGGTGTCGACGTCCAACGCCGTCTCGACCGACGCCATCCGCGCGGCGACCAACCGGGCGTACCCCCACGGGGGACGCTCCTCGGTGGCGCGGCCGGCGAGCCAGTCGAACGCCCAGCCCTCGACGGGCGCGGCCGCGCCCTCGGCGATCAACCGCTCGACGTCCTGGTTCGTGGTCACCCGCCGGAGGGTGCCGGGCCACCGTCGTGCCGGCAACCAGATTTCGCCCGGCGGATCGGGCTCACGGCGCGCCGGCCTCCGGGCGGGGACGGACGACCTCCGGGCTCGCCCCGGCCACCGCGCCCAGCGCGTCGAAGGTCGTCGCCTCCCTCCGCCCCTCGTCGAACCGGCGCACCAGCCGGGAACCGAGCCGTACGCCCACCGCGCCGACGGCGAGCGCCACCAGCTCGGTGCCGAGCAGCACGGGTGACGCGCCGTTCTGCGGGGAGTCCGCCCGGATCAGGCAGACGAGCAGGAAGAGCCCGGCCATCGCCAGGTTCACCAGGTTGAAGGCGATCGCGGTGCGCCGGGTCCGGTCGCCGGGCACGTCCCACAGGTCGACCATGCCGGCCATCGCGGTGAGCGCGGCGGCGACCAGCGCGGCCACCGCGCTCCAGTAGCCGACCTCGCCGAGGAACGCCGGCCCGCCCAGCACGTCGGCCAGGTCGAAGATGACGGCACTGGCGAAGAGCCCGTACGGGAACGTCACCAGCATCGGTTGGATCGGGTGTCCCCGCACCCGTAGCCGGCTCTGCATCGTTCCCTCCCCGGGGTCGGCGGCACGTGAACCCAGGGTGCTACCCGGGCGCACGCGGGGTGAAACGACGCGAGACCGGACGAAGGTGCGCGACGGCTCAGTTGTCCCGGGCGCGGGAGACCGTCCGGACCAGCCGCTGTGCCACCTCGCGCAGCGGGATGTCCAGCGAGGCGGCGGCGCTGCGCAACACCTCGAGCGCCTCGGCGGCCGGGCATCCACGCTGGGTCATGATCACGCCGATCGCCTGCCCGACCACCCCGCCGTCCAGCAGGGAGGCGTCACGTTCGTCGGCCACCTCGAGCTGGCGGGCCCGGTCCCGGACGGCGGCCAGCAGGAGGCCGGCGTGCTCCGCGAGCAGCATCGCGGTGAGCTGGTGCGCGGTGGTGAGCACGTCGGAGCGTCCGGCGTACAGGTTGATCGCGCCGAGCACCTGGTCGTCGACGTCGAGCGGCGCGGAGATCACCCCGTGCACGCCCAGGTCGACCGCGCGGGGCGTCCAGTCCGGCCAACGCCGTTCACGCCCGAGGTTCTCCGACAGCACCATCTCCCGGCGGCGGATGGCGTCCATCGCCGGCGAGTCGGGACCGTACCGGAGGTCGTCGAGGCCGGCCAGCGTCGGATCGGAGGCCGCCGCGCCGGCCGGCTCGCCGGCCCGCAGGGCGGTGAAGCCGCAGAAGCTCACCCCGGCCACCGCGTCCCGGGTGATCCGGACCAGCGCGGTCAGGGCATCATCGAAATCGGTCACCGCGATGAGACCGGCAGTCAGCTCCCGCAGCAGCGCGGCAGTCTCCAGCACGCCGACGGTGGGCACCGCCGGCTGGTCGGTGTCGAGATTCACGGGCGTGCAGCCCCCGCCCCGCGGCCTGTCACGGCACACCCGGCCGGTGCCATCACCTGTGTCATGTCTGCTCTCTCCCGAGTCTTCGGACCCGCCCTACTACCCGTCGCCACCCAGGTCGAAACGGGCTGAAACGCAGGTCCGGCCGGCGATGCCGGCGCCGGCCGGACCGTTCTGCGTCAGCGGGAGGCGCCGGTGAGCCGACGCCCGACCGAGGCGATCAGCCGGTCCAGCTCCGAGCCGAACGGGTTGTCGTGCACCAGGTACGTCCAGGTGGCGCTCGGCCGGGCCAGCTTCGCCTCGTCCGGCTCCCACTCCTCATCGAAATCGGTCTCGGTGAAGGTCGCGATCGTACGCGCCTCGATCTCCGGAACCAGCTCGTTGAACGCCGGCACGGCGGCCCGGTGGAACTCGTCGAGCGGGTCCAGCCGGCCCAGCGCCCGCAGGTGGACGCCCTCGCGCACCTCGGAGAGCTCGGCGAGGTGCTCGGCCCAGAGGCGGTCGAGGTGGTAGAGCGCGATCGAGCGGGCCACCCTGGCGAGCAGGTCCTCGTCCATCTCGCCGGCCTTCTCGGGCATCTTGTCGAGCAGCATCAGCGCGGCCACGTCGCTGGTGAGCAGGCGCTCGCGCCGCTCGGCGAGCGCCTTGCGCTGCTGCTCGATCACCACGCTGTAGCGCCAGGTGTTGCGGTGGATCTCGTGGTTGACACCTTCGGCGACCCGCTGGGCGTGCTCGATCGCGTAGTCGACCTGCTCGTCGGTGACCAGACCGTCGGCGTTCATCCGCGGCGACGGCGGGACCGCGTCGGCGGCGTGCCGGACGACGAGGTCGTCCTCGAGACTCACGAAGAAGACCGAGCCACCGGGGTCGCCCTGCCGACCGGCCCGGCCGCGCAGCTGGTCGTCGACCCGGCGGCTGTCGTGCCGGCCACTGCCGATCACGTACAGGCCGCCCAGCTCGGCCACCTGCAACCGGTCGGCCTGGTCGCTGCCACCGAGCCGGATGTCCACACCGCGACCGGCCATCTGGGTGGAGACGGTCACCGCGCCGTACGCGCCGGCCTCGGCGATGATCGCCGCCTCCTCGTCGTCGTTCTTGGCGTTGAGCACGACGCACGGCACGCCGGCGGCGTGCAGGCCCGCGGCGAGCTGCTCGGACTCCTTCACGTCCAGGGTCCCGACCAGCACCGGCCGGCCGGCGGAGTGGCAGCGCTTGATCTCGTCGATCAGCGCCTCCTCCTTCTCCGCCCGGGTGGCGTAGATGCGGTCCGGCTCGTCCTGGCGGATGCACGGGGTGTTCGGCGGGATCACCGCCACCTCGAGATCGAAGAACTCGCGCAGCTGGTCGCCGACGAGCACCGCGGTCGCGGTCATGCCGCAGACCTTCGGGTAGAGGGCGATGTAGGCCTGCACGGCGATGGTGCCGAGCACCTCGCCCTCGGCCGTGGCGTCGAGCCCCTCCTTGGCCTCGACCGCCGCCTGGAGCCCGTCCGGCCAGCGCCGGCGCTGGGCCACCCGGCCCCGCATCTCGTCGATCAGCTCGACCGAGCCCTCCCGGACGATGTAGTCCACGTCCCGGTGCAGCAGCGCGTGCGCGTGCAGCGCGACGTTCACCGCGGAGAGCTGCTCGACGTGCTGCTCGTCGTAGAGGTCGATGCCGAGCTTGGCCTCGACGGCGGCGAGCCCGGCGGAGGTGAACGCCACGCTGCGGCCGTCCTCGGCGACCGTGTAGTGGCGCCCCTTGCGCAGCCCGCGCACCAGCGCGGCGGCGGCGTGCACCGGGTCCTGCTCGCCCGGGACCGCGCCGGCGAGCACCATCGGCACCCGCGCCTCGTCGATCAGGATCGAGTCGGCCTCGTCGACGATCGCGGTGGAGAGCGGCCGCTGGACGCGGTCCTCGATGTCGGTGACGAGCTGGTCGCGCAGGTAGTCGAAGCCCGCCTCGCTGACCGAGACGTACGTGACGTCGCAGGCGTACGCCTCGCGGCGCTCCTGCGGGGTGGACGCCTCGTTGACCCAGCCCACGGTGAGACCGAGCAGGGTGTAGACCGGCTCCATCCACTGGGCGTCGCGGCGGGCCAGGTAGTCGTTGACGGTGAGCACGTGCACCGGCCCGTTGCCGATCCGCACGTGCCCGTAGGCGGCCACGGCGGCGGTGAGCGTCTTGCCCTCGCCGGTGGCCATCTCGGCGACCTTGCCGGAGAGCAGCGCCATCGCGCCGAGCAGCTGGACGTCGTACGGGCGCTGGTCGAGCCCGCGGCGGGCGGCCTCCCGGCCGATCGCACAGATCTCCTCGTAGCCCGCGGCCTGACCGGCGGCCTCGGTGAGCTCGGCGTCGTCCAGCGCGCGGAGATCATTCTCGCGCGCCTCGATCGCCGGCAGCAGCTTCTCCAGCGGAGCGAGGTCCACCGTCGTCCCCGGGCGCTGGAGGAACCGCCGGAACCTGCTCTTGAACCGTTGCGAGACACCCATGAGCGGCAACGGTACGCGAACCCGGGCGGCTTCCGCGTCCCGCCCGGGCGGCATGTCGCCTCCGGGCGGTGACCGGTCGGTCACACCGCGAGGACGACCTGCAGTTCCTGTCTCCGGCGCTCGGCGAGGTCGGTCAGCAGAGCGGGGGCTTCGTCGAAGGGCACCACCGCCGTGACGAGGTGTTTGCGGATCACGTCGCCGTCGGCGCGCAGCAGATCGATCGTCTCGGCCGAGAGTCGCTCCCGGTCCCAGACGGGCGCCAGCCCGCGGGGAACCCGCCCGATCTGGGCGCCCCGGACGGAGAGCCCGTTGTGGTGGAATTCCTCGCCGAGCCGGACGGTGTCCGCCCCGCCCTGGTAGAAGGCCAGGTCGATCACGGTGCCCTGCGGGCGGAGCAGGCGCAGCGCCAGGTGCAGCGCCCAGGCCTGTCCCCGGCACTGGAACACCACGTCGGCGCCGCGGTCGCCGGCGGTGTGCCCCCAGCGGGTCTTGAGCACCACGGCCGGGTCGTCGGCGTCCGGGTCGAGGGTCTCCAGGCCGAGCGCCTCGGCGGCCCGCCGGCGCTGCGGCGTCGGGTCCAGCACCACCACCGAGGCCGCGCCGTGCCGGCGGGCGAGCAGGGCGGTGAGCAGCGCCACCACCCCGCCGCCGAGCACCGCCACGCGGCGCCCGCGTACCCCGTCGCCGAGGGAACGCACGTCGGCGCCGTGCAGGTCGGCCGCGGCGTGCAGCAGCCCGTTGGCGCAGATCGGGCCCATGTGGGCGACGTAGACGCCGAGCAGCGGGTCCAGGTCGGCGGGGAGCGGCACGAAGCGCTCGGCGAGCGGGTCGGCGACCCAGCCGGTGCGGTGGCCGTACGTCATCGCGCCCACCGAGCCCTCGGCGACGGCCGGGGTCGCGCTCTCCACCACCCGGCCCACCTGCATGTAGCCGAGCCGGCTCACCGGGTACGGGGTGCTCGGCGTGCCGGGCCGGAACAGTCCGAGGTCGGCGTCCCAGGTGACGTGGAGGTAGGGGTTGGTGCCCTTGACGTAGCTCAGTTCGGTGCCGGCGGAGACCCCGCTGAACAGGGTGTGCACCCGGAACGTGCCGGGCCGCAGCGGCGGGGCGTCCTGCTCGACGACGCCCACCCGCCCCGGCGCCCGCACCACCAGCACCCGGTCACGCAT
>NZ_SMKG01000264.1 GCF_004348525.1 Micromonospora sp. 15K316
CCACCGAGCAGCAGCCCGCCCCCGCCGCCGACGGCCGCGCCCGAGCCGACCACCGCACCGGCCGACGAGGAGAACCGCCTGCTCACCGTCTGCCTCGACCCACTCCAGCTGCCGCTGCTGGACCAGCTGCTCTGTCCCCGCGACGACGACTGAGCCGAGGCGCCTACCGTCCCCGGCTCCGGGTCACCCGTTGGCGTCGAAGTCGGGGACGGTGAGGGCGCCGTCGGGATCGAGTGGAAAGCCCGGGTTCCAGGCGATCTCCCAGACGTGCCCGTCGGGGTCGGCGAAGCAGCCCGCGTAGCCGCCGTAGAACGTCTCGCGGGCCGCTTGGGTGACGGCCGCCCCGGCCGAGGCCGCCGTGGCGAGCAGCTCGTCGACCTCGGCACGGGACCGTACGTTCTGCGCCAGCGTGATCCCGCCGAAGCCGTCCGCCCCGGGATCATCGACGCCGGCATCGGCGGCGAGCTGGTCGCGACCCCAGAGCACCAGCGCCGACCCGCCGGCCTGGAAGAAGACCGTCTCCTCGACCTGCTGGCCGCGCCAGCCCAGCCGCTCGTAGAAGGCGCGGGCCCGCGACAGGTCGGCGACCCCGAGGGTGATCAGACTGATTCGCTGCTCCATCGTCACACCGTCGCGTGGCGGACGGCCGCGGCGTCGCGGACCTGAATGGAGAGGTGATCGATCATGGCGCTCCTCCGGTCGGTCGTCGTCCCCACGCTAGGCCCCCACCGGTGACAAGAGCCGGCGACGCCGCGCAGGAACGTCCGCACATCGTCGGGGAGACCGGCAACCAGAGCCCGTTGCCGTACGTCCAAGGAGTATGCGTCGGAGCTCCGTACCCGAATTCCTGCTGGTCGGCGCGGCGACCGTGCTGCTGGTGGCCGGCTGCGGGCTGACGTCCGGCCGCTCCGGTGGTGACCCCGCTGCCGTCGCGGAACCGGTGAGCATGGAGCGGCTGCGGCAGCAGGCGCGCGAGGTGCTGGCCCGGTACGACGAGGCGGTGCGGGAGGCGGGCGGCGCGCCCGCCCCGGTGACGCCGCCGCCGTGGGATCCCGGCGAGGCGCTGGGCGCGAACGCGATCCAGTCCGCCACCACCTCGCGAGCCGGGCGGGAGATCACCGTCACCTTCTACGGAGCGCCGGGGCCGGCGAGCAGACCGTGCGGGGCCGACTACACCGCCGAGACGGTCGAGTCCGCCACGGCGGTGGCCGTCATCGTCACCGAGACAGCGCGGGGCACCGCCGACGTGTGCCCGGCGATCGCCGCCTGGCGGACGCTCACCGTGCCGCTCGACAGGCCGCTGGGTGAGCGGGCCGTGCTCGAGCTGCAGCAGGGTGTGCCGGTCGAGGTGACGGTCAGCGGATAGTCGCGCCCGCCGTCGACGGCGGGCAGTTGTCGGGCGAGGCTCGGGCCGACCTCGCCCGGCGGCGTGCTGTCATGTAGCCCGTGGAAGAGTCAGGGGTGCGGCGCACCATCGACACGGTGTGGCGGATGGAGGCCGGGCGGATCGTCGCCGCCATCGCCGGAATCGTCCGCGATGTCGGGCAGGCGGAGGAGTTGGCCCAGGACGCGCTGGTCGCCGCCCTCGAACAGTGGCCGCGTGAGGGCGTACCCGCGAACCCCGGCGCGTGGCTGACGACGGTGGGTAAACGGCGGGCCGTCGACCTGGTCCGCCGCCGGCAGACCGGCGAGCGGGTGGTGGGCGCGCTCGGCCGTGACCTCGACGAGCGGGTCGCCGTCGACTTCGACGCGGCCGTCGAGGACCCGATCGAGGACGACCTGCTCCGGCTGATCTTCGTGGCCTGCCATCCGGTGCTCTCGCCGATCGCGCGGGCCGCCCTGACCCTGCGGCTGGTCGGCGGCCTCACCACCGGCGAGATCGCCCGCGCCTTCCTCACCACCGAAGCGACCGTCGGGCAGCGGATCACCCGCGCCAAGCAGTCGCTCGCGAACGCCCGGGTGCCGTTCGAGGTTCCTGGCCCGGCCGAGCGCGGCGAACGTCTCGGCTCGGTGCTGGAGGTGGTGTATCTGATCTTCAACGAGGGGTACGCGGCCACCGCCGGCGACGACTGGATGCGTCCGGCGCTGTGCCAGGAGGCGCTGCGGCTGGCCCGGCAGCTGCAGGGCCTCATGCCCGGCGAGGCGGAGGTGCACGGCCTCGCCGCGCTGCTGGAGATCCAGGCGTCCCGGTTGCGCGCGCGCACCGGCCCCGACGGGGAGCCCGTCCTCCTCAACGACCAGGACCGCGGCCGCTGGGATCGGGTGCTGATCCGGCGCGGGCTGGCCGCCCTCGACCGGGCCCGCACCGACGACCCCGGCCCGTACGCCCTCCAGGCCGAGATCGCCGCCTGTCACGCGCGGGCGCACACGCCGGGGGAGACCGACTGGGAGCGGATCGCGGCGCTCTACGCGGAGCTGGCCCGCATCGTGCCCTCGCCCGTCGTGGAGCTGAACCGGGCCGTCGCGATCGCCCAGGCCCACGGTCCCGCCGCCGGTCTGGAGGCGGCCCGGGCGCTGGCCGACGAGCCGGCGCTCGCCCAGTACCACCTGCTGCCCAGCGTGCTCGGTGACCTGCTCGCGCAGCTCGGTCGGCACGACGAGGCGCGGCGCGAGTTCGAGCGGGCGGCGGCGCTGGCCGGCAACGCGCGGGAGCGGAACCTGCTGCTCGGGCGGGCCGCCGCCAGCGCCGAGTCGCCGGCTGCCACCACCTTGCCCGGCGTGTGACCGCCGTCACGAATTTTCCGGGGATCCGATGTCGGATCCCGGCCGGCGCGATCGACGCGCCAGTGAGAGCCACCAAGAGCCGCTGTTTCGAGAGGACACCCGAATGCGCTACATGCTGATGCACAAGCTCGACGAGGAGCAGCCCGGCACCTTCGACCCGAGCCCGGAGTTCATGGAGCGGATGGGCGCCTTCGTCGGCGAGGCCGCGCAGGCCGGCGTGCTGCTCGCGGGCGAGGGGCTGCTGAAGAGCAGCAAGGAGTCCGGTCGGATCACTGTCGAGAAGGGCAAGACCACAGTCATCGACGGCCCGTTCACCGAGACCAAGGAGCTCATCGCCGGGTTCGCGCTGATGGAGGTGCGGGACAAGGACGAGGCGATGGAGTGGGCGAGGCGGTTCGTGGACCTCTTCATCGCCGACGGCATCGACGTCGAGGTCGACGTCCGTCGCGTCAACGAGGGTCCTGTCGACTGACGTCGAGCCGCTACGTGGCGGGGGCGCGGATCCCACGGTCCGCGCCCCCACGTCTGTGCACATGTACGCCCGAGGTATATACCCAAGGTATACGCTCGGGGTATGGTGAGCGGCATGAGCGTTCCCATGACCCTCCTCGGCCTGCTCGAACGCGAGCCCAGCCACGGCTACGACCTGAAGCGCGACTACGACACCTTCTTCAGCCGCGGCAAGCCGCTGCCGTTCGGCCAGGTCTACGCCACCCTCAGCCGCCTCGTCCGGGACGGGAAGATCGTGGTCGGCGAGGTCGAGCCGGGCGTCGGCCCCGAACGCAAGCGCTACGTCATCACCGAGCGCGGCGCGACCGACGTCGAGTCCTGGCTCACCGAGCCCGTCGACGCCGAACCCAACCTGCAGACCGTGCTCTTCACCAAGGTCGTCCTGGCGCTCATGCTCGGCCGCCCGGCCGAGGAGTACCTCGACACCCAACGCGCCACCCACCTACGCCGGATGACGGAACTCACCGAGATCAAGCGCGGCGGCAACCTGGTCGACACCATGCTGGCCGACCACGGCCTCTTCCACCTGGAGGCCGACCTGCACTGGATCGACACCACTGTCGCCCGGCTGGACGCCCTGCGGGAAACGGTGGCGGGGCGATGAAGCCGATCGAGGCGCGCGACGTCGTCCTCTCCTTCGGGGAGACCCCGGCGCTGCGCGGCGCCAGCGTCTCCGTGGCACCCGGCGAGATCGTCGCGATCATGGGCCCGAGCGGCTCCGGCAAGTCGACGCTGCTGCACTGCCTGGCCGGGATCCTGGCCCCCGACGCCGGTGAGATTCACTTCGACGGCCGCCGGATCGACAACCTCACCGAGACCGAGCGCAGCCTCCTGCGCCGGCAGCAGTTCGGGTTCGTGTTCCAGTTCGGCCAACTCGTGCCGGAGCTGACCGCCGAGGAGAACGTGGCCCTGCCGCTGCTGCTCAACGGCGTCAAGCGGGCCGCCGCGCTCAAGCAGGCCCGACCCTGGTTCGCCCGGCTCGGCCTGGCCGGGCTGGAGCGGCGCCGCTCCGGTGAGCTCTCCGGCGGGCAGGCCCAACGCGTCGCGCTGGCCCGTGGCCTGGTCGCCCGGCCCGGTGCGCTCTTCGCCGACGAGCCGACCGGGGCGCTCGACTCGCTCACCGGCGAACAGGTCATGGACCTCCTGGTCGCCTCCGCCCGCGAGCAGGGCACCACCGTCGTGCTCGTCACCCACGACGCCCGCGTCGCCGCGTACGCCGACCGGCAGGTCATCGTCCGCGACGGCAAGGTGAACGCGCTGGTGCGCTCGTGATCCGCTTCGCGTTACGACTGTCGCTCTCCGGCGGCCGGGAGGCCGCCATCCGGCTCGCCGTCATCGCCACGGCGGTAGCGCTCGGCGTCGGCATGCTCCTCACGACGCTCGCCGGCATGAACGCGGTCGGCGCGCAGAACCAGCGGTACGCCTGGCTCAACACCACCGTGGCCCCGCCCTCCACCGATCCGGCGGCGGATCCGCTCTGGTGGCTGATCCGGGAGGACTACCACCGCGGCGACTCCATCGGCCGGGTCGACGTGGCCGCGTCAGGCCCGGACGCGCCCGTCCCACCAGGCATGCCGCGGCTCCCCGCGCCGGGCGAGTACTACGTCTCGCCCGCCCTCGACGAGCTGCTGCGGGCCACCCCCGCCGCCGAACTCGCGGACCGCTTCCCCGGCCATCGCATCGGCACCATCGGCCCGGCGGCGCTGCCCTCCCCGGACTCGCTGCTGATCGTCATCGGCCGCACCCCGGCCGAGTTGGAGCAGCTCGGCGGCCGGCAGGTCGACCAGATCATGGCCACCGCACCGAGCGACTGCCCCCACGGCTGCTACCTCGGCTACAACCGGGACGCCATGACGCTCGTGCTCTCCGTCGTCGCCGCCGCGCTGCTCTTCCCCGTGCTCATCTTCATCGGCACCGCCACCCGGCTCGCCGCCGCCCGCCGCGAGCAGCGCTTCGCCGCGATGCGGCTGGTCGGCGCCACCCCACGGCAGATCTCCGTGATCTCCGCCGTGGAGTCCACAGTCGCGGCCGCCGTGGGCACGGTCGTCGGGTTCGCGCTCTTCCTCGCCCTCCGGCCGGCCGTCGCGGCGATTCCGTTCACCGGCGACCGGTTCTTCGCCGCCGACCTGTCGCTCACCCCCGTCGACGTGCTGCTGGTCGCGCTCGGCATCCCCCTCGGCGCGGTCGTGGCGTCCTGGCTGGCGCTGCGCCGGGTGCAGATCTCCCCGCTGGGCGTGAGCCGGCGCGTCACGCCGAAACCGCCCCGCGCCTGGCGGCTCATCCCGCTGGTCGTCGGGCTCGCCGAGCTGGCGTACTTCATCGGCCGTCGTCCCGGCTCGACCAACGGCCAGCTCGCCGCGTACCTCTCCGGGTTCCTGCTGATCCTGGTCGGGCTGGTGCTCGCCGGGCCGTGGCTGACCATGATGGGCGCCCGGGTGCTGGCCGGGCGGGCGAGCCGGCCCGCGGCGCTCATCGCCGGGCGGCGGCTCGCCGACAACCCGCAGGCCGGCTTCCGGTCCGTCAGCGGGCTGATCGTGGCGCTCTTCGTGACCAGCGTGACGACCGGCGCCATCACCACGTTCGTCGCCAACCGCGCCGCGCCGAGCACCACCTCGGTGGCCGCCACGTCCCTGTCGAAGATCTTCTGGCCCGAGGACGGCCCGGCGCCGACCGCCGGCCAGGTCCCGGCCGGCCTCGCCACCATCCCCGGTGTCCGCAGCGTGACCGTCCTGCACCGCAACCCCGACCGGGACGGCTGGCAGGGCCTGGTCACCTGCGCCGAACTGGACCGCGTCGAGGTGTTCGGCGGCTGCCCCGCCGGCGCCCAGGTCGCCGAGGTGCCGGTCGACCTGATCGGGCTCAGCGCCGACGACCTCGCCGACGGCGGGCTCGTCTGGGAGGCCGCCGACCTCGCCGCCACCGAGGTCGACCGGCAGCCGATCCTGTCGGTGGTGGTCAACACCACCAGCCAGTCCGGCTTCGAGCAGGCCCGGACGACGCTGAGCAATGCCTTCCCGACCGGACGCTTCCCGGCCAGCGGCGCCGAATGGGAGGCGAACGGCGCCCGGCAACTCGTGCAGTTCCAGCAACTGGCCAATGTGGTCATGCTGGCCAGCCTGCCGATCGCCGGATGCAGCCTGGCGGTGAGCGTCGCCGGTGGGCTGAGTGACCGGAGACGCCCGTTCAGCATGCTGCGCCTCACCGGCGTACGGCTGCGCACCCTGCGCCGGGTGGTGGCGCTGGAGACCGTCGTGCCGCTGCTGGTCGTCGCCGCGGTGGCGATCGGGATGGGTTTCCTGGCCGCGCATCTGTTCCTGCGGGCGCAGCTGGACTACACGCTGCTGGCGCCGAAGCCGTCGTTCTGGCTGCTGGTGGCCGGCGGTCTGGTGGTGTCGCTGGGCATCGTCGCGTCGACGCTGCCGCTGCTGGGCCGCGTCACCGGCCCGGAGACCGCGCGCAACGAGTGAGTCCGCACGGGGGGAGGGGCTCGGCGATCTCGGCGAGCCCCTCCGGCCGTCTCCGCCGTATCAAGGGGCGGCGGCACCCGTCACGGGTCCCCAGTCTTCGTGGTTCGGCAATCTCCGCGTCAACCCTCGCTCAGTTCTCCCGACCTCGCTCGTCACCTACGGCCGGAACCATCACTGCGGTTCCGGCTGATCTCCGAGCGAATGAGGGTGCGTGGTGTCTGCCCTGGACGGTGCCGCCCGTCGCGTCCAACGGTGGTCCTGGGTGGTGCTCCCCCTCGCCTTCGCCGGAGTGCTCGTCCCGGAGCGGGCCTCCGCGCATCCCTTCGGCGCTCCACAACGGATCGAGGTCAGCGGTGTCGGCGACCACGACGTGCGGGTCCGCTGGATCGTCGGCGGCACCGACGACCTGACCATGCTCGGCATCGCCCTCGGCGTGCTCGGCGAGGACCGGGTGCTGCTCGACGGGGCCGTCACCTACGAGCCCGCCGACGCCGACGCGCTGGGCAAGGCCCCCGAGTTCGCCGCATACCTGACCGAGCGGATCGCGGTGACCCAGGACGGGAAGCCGTGCCCGGGCACCGTCGACGTCGCCGACGACCTGGCGGGCGGCGGGGCTGAGGTGCGCTTCACCTGCCCCGCGCCGGTGAGCACGGTGACCGTGACGTCCCGGATGCTCACCGACCTGCACGAGGCGTACCGGACCTTCGCCAGCGGCCCCGACGGGCAGAAGGCCGTCTACGACGGCGCGCACGAGTCGGCGGACTGGCACCTGCGCGCCGGCGCGGCCACCGGCCCCCGCACCCCGTCGGCCC
>NZ_SMKG01000265.1 GCF_004348525.1 Micromonospora sp. 15K316
GGTGCGGGCGCGGCGCAGCCGGGCGGCGAGCTGGCGGGCGGCGGCGCGTTCGGCGTCGGTGGGGTCGCGGCGCGTCCAGGACGGGGGTGCGCTGTGCCGGCCGTCGATTTGTTGGGCGGTGTATTCGGCGGGGGTCAGGCCGGCGGTGTGCGCGAGGTAGTCGCCCAGTGCTTGGGCGAGTTGGCCAGCGAACTGACCGGGGTCGGGTTGCGGCGGTTCGGGCTGCTGACCGGGGTCGATGTCGAGGATGCGGCACCACCGCCATGCCAGGTCGATCATCGTTGCGGCGTCGGTGTCGTCGACGGTGTGGGCTTGGCGCCACACGTCGCGCAGCTGGCGGAGTCTTTTGCGGCCGAGGACGGTGGTGACGGCGGCCCGGACTCCTTTGATGTCTTTGGCGGTGATGATGCGGGCGTCCACGCGGGCCAGGAGCAGGCCGGCGAGGTGAGCGGCGTGCCAGGCGTCGTCCATTGGAGCGTCGTTGGGGTCGAGCAGGGTGGTGACGGTGTGGCGAAGCCACCGGCGGTCGCCGCGGCGTCTGCCGCGTTGCCGGTTCTCGGCTCGGGACTCCTCGAGTAGGTCGGCGACGGCGGCGACGACCGGCGGGGTGCCCGGGGGTGTGGTCCACAGGCTGTGGGTGGCGTGGGCGGCTTCGTGGACGAGCAGCCCGTAGGCGGTGGGCACCAGACGTTTGTGGCCGGCCTTGTGGGGGTTGGTGATGTCGGGGGCGCCAATGTGGGTGGCGTCGACCTCGATGCGGCGGGCGTCGGGGTAGAAGCAGGCGGGTGCGCCGCCGCCCGCGCCGGGGGCGACGGTGACGGTCAGGTCGTGGCGGCCGGTCAGGACCGGGACGTGCTGCGTCCAGGCGTCGCTCCACGGATGCCAGCCCGGGGCGCCGGCGGCCGGGATACCGGAGCCGGCGGCCCGGTGGGTGGAGGGGTGAGACATGACAGGTTCTCCTTCCGAGGGTTGGGGTTAGCGCTGTTTGCCGAGGGTCAGCGGGGTGATGTCCGCGCCGAATCTCTGCCTGAGGGCGGCGAGGACCTGTTCGCGGTCCTCTTGCGGGGCGCGGCCGACGAGGTTCGCCACCGCCGCCGCGGGGCCGAGGGTTTTGCTGACGCGGGTGAAGCCGAGCAGTTCGCGGAGCTGCGGCGCCCAGCTGACGCGTCCAGCGGCGAGGTCGGCGTTGAGCGCGATGGCGGCCTCGACGGCGGGGCGGGGGACGCCGAGGTGGCGGGCGAGGTCCCAGTCGGTGCTGACTTCGACGTGCACGTCGAACCGCGAGGCGAGGGCCTCGGTCAAGATGGCGCCGTGGACGCCGGGGTTGTGGCCGGCGATGACGTAGAACCCGTCGACGGCTTCGACACGTTCGTTGCGGTATCCGGGGATGGTGATGACGCGGCGGCCGTCCATCGCCGGGTACAGCACCGCGAGGACTTTCGGGGGGATGAGCGTGGCGTCGTCGACCAACAGCGCCCGCCCGTCGCGCATGGCGGTGACCAGGGGGCCGTAGACGAACTCGAACCCGCCGTCGGGGAGGGGGATGAAGTTGCCGAGGAAGTCCTCCACCACCGTGTCGCCGGTGCCCGCGACGGTCAGCAGATCGGGGAACGTGGCCTCGACGAGGGCGGTTTTGCCGGTGCCGGGCGGGCCGTAGAGCAGCACGGGGATGCGCTTGTCGCGTAGCCGGCGCAGGACGTCCACGTCGGTGGCGCCGGCGAGTTTGCGCGGGAAGTACAGGTCGCCGTTCGGGCGGGTGACCGGCTGCCGCCGCCCGGCGTGGGGGCCGCCGCGGGGTGTGCGTGGTGCGGGCGGAGGCATGGTTCCGGCGGCGTCGATCCCGGCCTGGGTGATCTGGAAGCGGTGCGGGCCGGTCAGGTGGGTGGCGTATCCGGCGGCGGCCATCTTCTTCAACGCCTCGAAGACCGCCCCGGTGGAGGGGGCGGAGATGGCGTTCGTGACCTCACCGACGGTGAGCATCTGGTCCGGGTTGGCGGCGAGGTGCGAGGCGACCTTGTGGTACAGGTAGCCGGGGCGCCGGCCACCGGCCGCCGCAGGTGCGGCGGTGGGGGGTGTGGGATTCATGCGGGTCCTCCAGAGGTTCGGGATGGGCCCGCGCACCCGTCTCCGGGTGCGCGGGCGAAAGAACATCCGCGCAGCGGAGACGGAACAGTTGGAGCAACGTCAGCAGCGACAGGGAGCGGCAGCCGTCGCTATCGGGGAGACCGTGGTTATGAGCGGCCGAAGACCTGGTCGCAGCGTCGAAGGTCGACGGGCTGCCAGGGCAGGCCCCAACCGATCCGGTAACGGCCGTCGTCGGGCGTGACGCGGTGGACACCGCCGCCGAGGGACAGGGGCCGGGCGACCGTCAGGAATCGTCCGTCGAAGTCGACGGTCCGCCAGTCACCCCCGACGTAGTCCGCCATCGCGTGGAACGTCTCGGCGAGAGCGGCAACGGCGTCGGTGTCGACGGCGATCTCGTAGGCCCCGTTCCAGAAGCCGGTCACCGTGCCGACGTAACCGTGGTGGTAGCGGTGGACGCCGGGGACCGGCTCGTAGCGCAACCAAGGGCCGGAAAACACGGCGGCCTGGCCTTGCGCCGGCTGGTGTTCACGAGTGGGCATCGACCACCGCCACGGACCAGTCCGCCGGATGGAACCCGCCGCCCGGCAGCCGCTGATGGCGGGCAGTGGACCGTTCGGGCGGGAGCCAGCCGGCCGGGGTAGTCCCGCGTCGGGGTGCCGGTTGCGTCGGATCGGGGTTGCGGCGTCCGGCCAGCAGGTCCCGGAAGACCGCCAGCAGGCGCGGCGGAACGCGGCCGCTGTCGGTGCCGGTGAGCACCGCCTCGTCGGTGTTCAGCCACACGACGCCGGCCAAGTCGACCCAGGCGATCGGCGTGCGGCGCGGTGGGAAACGCCAGCCGGGATGCAGCAGCCGCGGCAGCGCGACGATGTCGCCGGCATTGCGTGCCCAGTCGGTGTAGCTCCAGGGCACCACCGTGCCGGACCTGCGCCCGGCCCGCTCGGCGTCCGCGCACATCGCGCACACGGCTGCGTCGACAGTGCTGCTGCCGGTACAGGCCGGGCAGGTGCGCCAGTTGTTCGGGTCGGCGGCCGGTTCGTAGGCCGGCGCCCACGCGCCGGTCACCTGCCCGCCGAGCCGGTAGCCGTCGATGACGCCGGCGCGCAGCAAGGGACGCATCGGCTTGGCCAGGTGCGCGTCGATGGTCTCGACGGTGGCGGTGGCACGCACGAGCACCGCGAGCAGACGATGTCCCATCAGCGCTTCTCCCGACCCGTCGAGCCGGCGGCGCGGTAGGCATCCCGGACCGCTGAGGGGATCGGGCCGTAGCTTCGATACGGCGCCAAGTTCAACTGCCGCCCGCGGCCGGCCCAGAAGGCGCGAACCGCGGCATCGTCCGCGCGGCCTTCCCGACCGCCGGCACCGGGCCGGCGGGCGGTGCGTCGCTTCGGGAGCCGGCGTTCCGCCGCAACATACGGCGCGAGGGCTTCCCGCAACCGCGCCGCGTTCTGCCCGGACAGGTCGATCTCGTACTCCACCCCATCGAACGCGAACTGGTGGGTGTCGACGTTGTCGGTGCTGTGGTCGATGTCGTCCGTGAGCAGGACAACCGTCTGGGTTGCCATCAGAGGCATTCCTTCCGTTATTGAACAGAGAGACAGGAGCCCTCGGCGCGCCGGTGGCGTCGAGGGCAGATGTGTTCGGGGTAGAGGGGCCGGTAGCGTCGCCGGGTCCGCGTCAGGTCGGCTTCGGTCCGGGGTGATGACCGCGAGATGAGCCGCTCGGGCTGCTGGCCGTCGCCGGCGGGTCGGGGATGGTGCCGGCGATGCGATCACAGTCGTAGGGATGCACCGCGATCCACGTCCAGCACCAACCCATCACGACGTACTGGCCATCAAAGGTCGCCGGAATGTGGTCGATCGCGTCCGGGTCGTCCTGCACACGCGTGCCGTCGACGACGATGACGTCCCCGTCGAACCACATCCGCCCGAGGGACTCGTCCACCCGACGGTCCAGATCCGCTTCCGGGATGCCCTCGGCCGCGAGGTGCCGGCGGAAGCGGTCCCGGTGTTGTTGCTGGTCGGCGACGATCGCCTCGGCCACGTCCCGAGCGCAGCAGAACACGGCCCACCCGTTCCACGTGTCGATCAGGGTGCCGACAAACCCGACCGGAACCCGCAGGTCCCCGGCGTCGTTCGGCGCCCACGCCCAGTCGCCCGCGAACACGCCCGGCCCGCCCACTCGTACCCGGTCCGGGTAGACGTGGCGCAGGTCCCGGTCGTCACCGTCGGGGTGCAGGACCATCCGGCAGCGGCGGGCCGCTTCGGCGTGAGCGGCGGCGTCGTAGCCGTCGCACCAAGCCCACCGCGTCTGATCACACTGCCGGGCGGTGAGCCTCTCCCAGGCCGGCGCGTCCGGCGGTGCAACGTCGGCGTACCGGTCGGCGTCGTCGGCCAGGAGGTACCGGTCGGCGGTCGGGAGTCCGTCGAGAATCGGCGGGTCGATGTTCTCGATGCCGGTGAGGACCTGTCGGGCTGTCGCGGCCGCATCGCCGCGGGCCTGGCCGCCGAGTATGTGCTGCGCCCACTGGTTGGCCGCCTCGCGCCCGGCGGTCTCACCGGCGGATCGCAGCGCGTCGAGTACCCGCTCCCATTCTCGGTCGGGTCCGGGTCCGGGTCCGGCGATGGAACGGACGCGGTCGCCCTCGCCGAGGAGCAGTGACAGGCGTGAACCGTTGTCCCAGGCCACGTCGAGCACCTGCGTCTGCGGGTCGTAGCGGCGCACGGTGCCCTCATCCCCGGGGCGCAACAGGGTGTGCGAATCGGTGGTGTGTTCCAGGGCGACGCGATCGGTCGGCCGATAGGTCATCGGCCGGTTTCCGTCACCCGGTATCGCGTCCGGTGGTCGTGTGGTCATGAGCTGCCCTTCCTTGGGGGTTCGACGATGCGGCGAACGGCGGCGAGCTGGTCGGCCCAGGCGGACAGGCGGCTGATCTTGACGACGTCGCCGCTGTGTGGGGCTTGCACGATCAGCCCGCCCCCGAGGTACATGCCGACATGGCCGGGGCGGCTGGTGCTGCCTCGGCTGCCGGGGATGAACAGCAGATCCCCGGGCCGCAGGTCCTGCTGGTTGGTGACCGGGCGGCCCGCGTGGACCTGGTCGCGGGTGACCCGGGGCAGCGCGACACCTGCGGCCCGGTACGCCTGCTGCATCAGGGACGAGCAGTCGCACTGGCGGGCGGGGATACCCGAGTGGGGTGCGGTGCAGTCCCCGCCGAAGGTGTAGGGCGTGCCGAGCTGACCGAGGGCCCAGCCGATCGCCGTCTGGACTTGCGGCGGAGTGCCCAGCGGCAGAGCGAACCCGTCCGGTAGAGGCACCTGCGCCCCGCCGGGCTGGCCGTCGCCCCCGTCGAACAGGCACAGCGGGTTACTCATCGCCTGCTCCAGATCACCGGCCACCGGGCCGGCGGCCGTGCCGCCGGTCAGGACGCGGACCAGGGCGATCGCGTCGTCCTCCCATCTGGCGTAGGCGCCGGGATAGGCGGAGCGCTGCACGGCCTGGGCCGCGTCGGTCAAGGCCATGGCCTGCCACCCGTCGACGCCCAGCAACGCCCGGTAGAACATGCCGGCCGCGTAGCGGGGATCCCGCAGTTGGACCGGAGTGCCCCAGCCCTGCGACGGGCGCTGCTGGAACAGGCCGATCGAGTCGCGATCACCGCCGGGCAGGTTGCGCAGGCTCGACTCCTGCAGGGCGGTGGCCAAGGCGATAACCCACCCGCGGGGCGGCACCCGGAGTTCCGTGCCGACGGCGACGATGGTCGCGGCGTGGGCTACCTGTTCGCTGTCCCACCCGCCGGTCCCGGCAGCAGGTGGGGACAGAGCGAGGGTAGGCAGCAACGGTTGTCCGTCCGGACCGACCGTGGTGTAGCAGCCGGCCGAGGCGCTGCCACCTCCGGTGAACAGGGCGCCGACGCCGCCCGCGCAGAGCACCAGCATCGCGATCACCGCGCCGGTGATCGCGGTGAGAGCGCGAGCACTCACCTGAGAGCTCCCGCCGCCGACCGCAGTCGGCCCGACCGCTCACCAGGTTCGGCGTCGCCCGGCTGCAGGCAGGTATCCAGGTGGTAGGTGGCGAGGCGGGTGCCGTCGCTGGTGTGCACGCCGATGCTGGCGGTGCCCGCGTCGATGAGGTAGATCCATCCGGCGTCGAGGTGCCTGGCATGGCACAGCGGGAACACCGTGACCGGCTCCGACGAGTCCGCCTCGGATGCCAGGGTCATGCCCACGCCCGGCACCGGACGCTGCCCAGGCAAAGGCGAGCGGATCGCGGCGGTGATGTCCGGGTCGAGGTACTCCCAGTCATGGGCGAGGATCGCGGTGATCAGCCCAGCGACGTCGCGGCGAGCGTGGTGGGCCCAGACCGCGGCCAGCGCGGGCAGCACGGCGGCCGGGTGGCCGTCGAACAGCACGAATCGGGTGTGCACCAGATGAGGCTTGTCGGGGCGGGTGGCGCCGATGTAGCAGTGGGTGCTCACGGAACTCGACTCCTTCAGCGGGTGCAGCGCGTCACGGCTGGTCGTGCTGGGGCAGGGGAGGCCAGGTGGCGGGTTTGGCGCGCCAGCCGAAGATCGGGTCGGTGGTTTCGGCCGACCCGCAGCGGGTGCAGCGGACGTCGGTGTCCTCGCCGTAGCCGGCCATGGACGGCAGCTCGGTGACGGCGTGCTCGTCGACCGCCGCGCAGATTCGGCAGCGGAGGGACTCGCCGTCAGGCCCGCACACCCCGAAGATCGGCTCGTCCGGGTCCGAGCGGGGCCTGCGCCCGGTGCTGGTCATGCGGAGCCTGGCGCGGGTGCGGGTCTGGGTGAAGCGGCCGGCGGCGGCCAGTAGCGCGACGAGGCCGCGATAAGTAGGAGGGGTGTTGTTCGGGTCCGGGGTGTCGTCGACGAGCACCACGGGGTGGTCCTCGCCGTGCAGACGGGTGAGCTGGTAGAAGCGGCCATCGATGTCGACGGCGTCAATTCGGCGGGCTTGCCGAAGCCGCTGGTCGACGGGCTGAAGATCGCGGTAGCAGGCGGCCCAGGCCAGCAAATGGACGTTGGGCGTGGCCGCCCGGAGCAGGTCGACGATGGCGGCGAGCGTGGCCTGGTAGGGCGTCGCGGGCCTGTCGAGTTCGCCGGCGATGTGATGCAGCAGCGCGAGCCGGCCAGCCGCATCGGTGGGTACATCGCTGGGGTGGAGTGGGAACTCCAGGCTGCGGATCTCGCGCTGTGCCTCGTGGGCGGCCGGGGACCGGTCGTGGATGAGCAGCAGCGTTACCGGCTGACCCCAGCCCCGCAGGTCGGCGTCAGCGTCGGCGGCGGCGACGCACGAGGTGAGAGCGTGGACATCGGGGAAGGACAACACAGGGGTCTCCCTGTCGTAGGCAGAGACGAAGGGACCCCGCAGCCGGGCAGCTGCGGGGTCCCTGGCGGGGGAGTGGGGGCG
>NZ_SMKG01000266.1 GCF_004348525.1 Micromonospora sp. 15K316
CTCCCCGCCCGGATCCAGCCCGAGCAGGTACGCGCGCGGCCCCGCCGCCCCGGTCAGCCGGTCGGTGAGCGCGTCCAGGCCGGTCAGCCGGCCGGCGAGCCAGCGCAGCCGGGCCGCCTCGACCGGGCCGGTCGGCACCCGGGCCAGCAGTCGCGCCCGCTGCGCGAGCAGCTCCGCGCGGTGCTCGCCGATCAGGAGCCGGTTGGCCTGGTCACGGGCGGTCACCGGCACCCCGTCCAGCCGACCGACCAGCGCCGCCTCGTTCGCCACCAGCCAGCGTCGCTGGGCCGGCGTCAGCCCCGCCCACCAGGCCCGTACCAGCGCCGGGTCGGCGTCCGGCGCGGGCCGCGCGGGTGGGGGCGGTTCCTGCCAGCCCGCCGTGGCGGCCGCCGCGAGTGTGGTCAACCTCGCCGCCGCCGCCCGGTCGGCGGCGCCTGCCGACTCGAGAGCCTCCCGCAGGGCCGCCGCGACCCGGGCCGCGGCCGGGCCGTCCCGCTCGCTCGGTCGGCTCCGGGCCGGATCCGCGCTCACCCGCCCGTCGCGGTCGATCACCAGCCCGGAGGTGTCGGCGACGGTCACGGCGGCGGCCAGCCGCCCCTTCGCGATCGCGATCCGGGCCGCCAACTCGGCGAGCACCTGGTCGGCCTCGATCAGTGCCGGTGCCAGCGAGGTCAGGTCGGCGCGGAGCTCGCCGACCCGCACCCCGGCCGCCGTCGCCGCCGTGCCGGACCACCCCTGCGCCAGCGCCGCACCCCGCGCCGCCAGCGCCGCCGAACGCCTGTCGACCAGCGTCGTCAGCCCGGCCCACCCCGCACCGGCGGCTCGCCACGCCCCGGGATCGGCCGCCCAGAGCTGGGCGTAACCGACGGTGGTCATCGGGGCAGGACGGCGAGCCGGCGGGCGGCGCGGTCGTCGACCGCCTGGTAGCCGTCGACCGACGCCCGGACCGCCGCACCCGCCTCGGCCACCCGGCCGCCGAGCCGGCCGAACCAGCCGTGCACCGCCGCCTCCAGCCCGTTCAGCGCCGCTGCCGTCGACCAGCCGGGGGCGGCCACGGTCAACCCGGGCGTGCCGGCCAGCCCGTGCGCCAGCCGGTAGGCGTCGTCGTCCAGCGCCCGGGCCGCCTCGCGCAGCACCTCCGGCCGGACCGTGAACGGCTCCTCGGTCATCCTGTCCCCCCGTATGGATCGACGTCGACAGCGTGACGCTAGGCGGTCGGACGCGCGGCACGGGTGCCCTGTGGACGGCGTGCGGCGGGCGTACGCCCGAGTCGTCCACAGGCGTTGCCCGGCGCGGAGCCGGCGGCTAATCTGCGCCCGCGCCCGCCGGTAGGGTGAAGTGGTGATCGTCGCTGTCGGCATCGACGTCGTGCTGGTCGACCGGTTCGCCCGGGCGCTGGAGCGGACACCGCTGCTCGCCGAGCGGCTCTTCACCGAAGCAGAGCGGTACACCCGTTCCGGTGGTCCGCGCCTGCCGGAGTCGCTCGCCGCGCGGTTCGCCGCGAAGGAGGCGGTGGCCAAGGCGCTCGGCGCACCGGCCGGCCTGAACTGGCACGACTGCGAGATCGTGCCGGATCCGGGCGGCCGGCCCTGGTTGACCGTCTCCGGCACGGTGGCCGCGGCGGCGGTCGAGCGCGGGATCAACCACTGGCATCTCTCGCTGTCGCACGACGGCGGGATCGCCTCGGCGATGGTGGTCGCGGAACGCTGAAGGTCGGTCGGGCCGCCGGCGGGCGGACCCGGGACGTGGGACGGGAGACGGTGCCGTGAGACCGGTGTGGCGGGTGGCGGACGTACGCGCGGCGGAGGCCGGCCTGCTGGCCACCCTCCCGCCCGGGACGCTCATGCAGCGTGCGGCCGCCGGGCTGGCCCGCCGGTGCGCGCTGATCCTCACCGACCGGGGTGGTGTCTACGGCTCCCGGGTGCTGGTGCTGGCCGGTTCGGGGGACAACGGCGGCGACGCGCTCTTCGCCGGCGCCCAGCTGGCGCGGCGCGGCGCGGCCGTGTCGGTCCTGCTGCTCACCCCCGGCCGGGCGCACGCCGAGGGGCTCGCCGCACTCCGCGCGGCCGGCGGTCGGCTGGTGGACCGCCCGCCGGCCGTGCTCGACCTGGTGCTGGACGGGATCGTCGGCATCGGCGGCACCGGCGGGCTGCGGGAGACGGCGGAGCAGCTGGCCGCCAGCCTGGCCGGCTGCTGCGGGCGCGACGGCCTGCGGGCCACCGTGGTGGCCGTGGACGTGCCGAGCGGGGTCACGGTCGACACCGGTCATGTGCCGCTCACCGCCGCCGGTCGACCGAACGCGGTCCGGGCCGACGTGACTGTCACCTTCGGGGCGTTGAAGGCGGCTCTGGTGGTGGGTCCGGCCGCCCCGCTCGCCGGTGAGGTGGAGCTGGTCGACATCGGGCTGGGGCCGTGGCTGCGCGGCACGCCGGCGCTGCGCGTCACCGAGTGGTCGGACGTCGCGCGGTGGTGGCCGAAGCTCGGCCCCGCGTCGGAGAAGTACACGCGGGGGGTGGTCGGGGTGGCCACCGGCTCGGCCACCTATCCCGGGGCGGCGGTGCTCTCCGTCGGCGGGGCGCTGGCCGGGCCGACCGGCATGGTGCGCTACGCCGGCGGTGCCCGGGACGAGGTGCTGCGCCGGCACCCGTCGGTGATCGCCACCGGCCGGGTCGCCGACGCCGGTCGGGTGCAGGCGTGGGTCTGCGGCTCCGGGCTGGGTACCGACGAGGATGCCGCCGCCGAGCTGCGCACGGTGCTCGCCGCGCCGGTGCCGGCGGTGCTCGACGCCGACGCGCTCACCCTGCTCGTGGACGGTTCCCTCGCCGAGAGCCTGCGCAAACGCGACGCCCCGACAGTGGTGACCCCGCACGAGCGTGAGTTCACCCGGCTCTGCGGGGAGGAGCCGGGCGCCGACCGGGTCGGGGCCACGCTACGGCTCGCCGCCTGGATGAACGCGGTGGTGTTGCTCAAGGGGGACCGGACGGTGATCGGCACCCCCGACGGCCGGGCGTACGTCAACCCTACCGGCACCCCGGTGCTGGCCACCGGCGGCACCGGTGACGTGCTGGCCGGGTTGCTCGGCTCGCTGCTCGCCGGTGGTCTGCCGGCGGAGCGGGCGGCGGCAGCGGCGGCGTACCTGCACGGGCTGGCGGGCCGGGAGGCGGCCCGCGGCGGTCCGGTGATCGCATCGGACGTGGCCGCCGCGCTCCGCCCGGTGATCGCCCGGCTGGGCTGAACGTCCCGCCGTGTCGCGGGCGCGGCCCCGGCCCGACCGTGCACCGGTGCGGCGTTGCGGTCGGCCGGGCACGGCGCTGGTCACGCACGTGTGCGTCCAGCCGCGCGTTGATCACTGCGGAAAGTACGCTTGGCGCATGTGGCAGGCCGAGGTGCGCGTCGATCTTGACGCGATCCGTGAGAACGTGAGCCGGATCCGGTCCGGCACCACCGCAGAGGTGATGGCGGTGGTGAAGGGCGACGGGTACGGGCACGGCATGGTTCCGGCCGCCCGCGCGTCGCTGGACGGCGGGGCCTCCTGGCTCGGCGTCTGCACGCTCGACGAGGCGCTCACGCTGCGCCGGGCCGGGATCACCGCGCCCGTGCTGGCCTGGCTGCTGGCGCCCGGGCTGCCGCTGGACGAGGGGATCGTCGCCGGGGTCGACCTGGCCGCCGCGAGCCTGCCGCAGCTCGACGAGATGATCGAGGCGAGCCGGCGCGCGAACCGCCCGGCCCGGCTCCACCTGAAGATCGACACGGGGCTCTCCCGGGGCGGGGCGACCGTCGCGGACTGGCCGGCCCTGCTCGAGGCGGCCGCCAAGGCGCAGTCCGACGGGCTGGTCGAGGTCGTCGGGGTGTGGAGTCACTTCGTCTACGCCGACATGCCCGGCCATCCGACCACCGACCGTCAGTTGGCCGTCTTCCACGAGGGGCTGGCCATGGCCGAGGAGGCGGGGCTGCGTCCCCGGTACCGACACCTGGCCAACTCGGCGGCCGCCCTGACCCGCCCGGACACCCACTTCGACCTGGTTCGACCCGGGTTGGCCGTCTACGGGCTCTCCCCGGTGACGGGGGAGACCTTCGGGCTGCGCCCGGCGATGACCGCCCGCGCCCGGGTGGTGCTCAGCAAGCGGGTGCCCTCCGGCTCCGGCGTCTCCTACGGGCACACGTACACCACCGATCGGGAGGCGAACCTGGCCGTGGTGCCGCTCGGTTACGCCGACGGGGTGCCCCGGCACGCCTCCAACTGCGGTCCGGTGCACCTCGGCGGCGTGCGACGGACCATCTCCGGCCGGGTCTGCATGGACCAGTTCGTGCTCGACTGCGGGGACGACCAGGTCGAGGCCGGCGACGTGGTGACCCTCTTCGGCAGCGGTGCCGACGGTGAGCCGACCGCCGACGACTGGGCCGAGGCCGTGGGCACCATCAACTACGAGATCGTCACCCGGTTCGGCAGCAGCCGGGTGCCCCGGGTCTACGACGGCGAGCGGCCATGAGCGCGGAGCCTGAGCCGGGCCCGCGAGCCGGGGGCGAACCGTGAGTCCGTACCGCATCCCCCGGCCGCGTAGCGCGGCCGGACGGGTCGTGGGGGTGGTCGGCGCCGCGGTGGGGGTCGCCGCCGCCGGCCTGGCCGCCGGCGTCGCCACCGAACGTGTCCTGGTCCGCCGGCTCAAGACCCGCCCGGCCGATCCGTACGCCGGCGAACCGTTCGGCCAGCAGCCGTACGACGAGGCGTTCCGGCTGGAGTTGCCGGACGGCACCGACATCCACGTCGAGGTCGTCGAGCCGGCCCGGGCGACGGCGCCCCGACCGACGGTGGTGCTGGTGCACGGCTTCTGCCTGGACATGGGGACGTTCCACTTCCAGCGCAAGATGCTCACCGAGCGCGGCGAGCACCGGGTGGTCGCGTACGACCAGCCCGGCCACGGCCGCTCCGGCCGGCTGGAGACCGGCGAGTACGACCTCACCCTGCTCGGCCACACCCTCCGCCGCGTGATCGACCGGACCGCCCCGGAGGGGCCGCTGGTGCTGATCGGTCACTCGATGGGCGGGATGACCATCATGGCCCTCGCCGAACTGTTCCCGGAGCTGTTCGGTGACCGGGTGGTGGGCACCGTGCTGATGGCCACCTCCGGCGGGCTGCTCGCCGAGACCAAGCTGGTGGCGCCGGCGCTGCTCGGCCGGGTCGGCGGGCCGGTGCTGCACATGATGAGCAACGCCACCCGCTACGGCGGCACGGTCATCGACAAGGCCCGCAAGTCGACCTCGAACGTGGCGTGGCTGCTCACCCGCAAGTACGGTTTCGGCGGCAGCAGCCCCAGCCCGGCGCTCGTGTCGTACGTGGAGACGATGAACTCGCGCACCTCGGCGGACACGGTCACCCGGTACCTGCGTACGCTGGCCACGCACTCCCGGTACCCGGCGTTGGCCGCGCTGGCCGGCACGCCGGTGCTGGTGGTCGTCGGTGACAAGGACATGATCACGCCGGTGACCCACTCGGAGGAGATCGTCCGCCGGCTGCCACACGCCGAGTTCGTCAAGATCCCCGAGAGTGGTCACGTGGTGATGCTGGAACATGCGGACGAGGTCAACGCCGCGGTGGCGAGGTTCCTGGAGGAGTGTTGAACAAGGTCGTCGTGAAGCTGCCCACCGTCTCCGACACGCAGGAGTTCGGCCGCCGGCTCGCCGACGTGCTGCGCGCCGGTGACCTGGTGCTGCTGACCGGTCCGCTGGGTGCCGGTAAGACCGCGCTGACCCAGGGCATCGGCGCCGGCCTCGCGGTGCTGGGGGAGATCACGTCGCCGACGTTCGTGATCGCCCGGGTGCACCGGCCGGATCCGGCCCGGGGCGGGCGGGTGGCGCTGGTGCACGCCGACGCGTACCGGCTGGGGGACGCGGCCGACCCGCGCGCCGAGATCGACGACCTGGACCTGGACGCCTCGGTCGACGAGTCGGTGACGGTGGTCGAGTGGGGCGAGGGCCTGGTCGAGCAGCTCACCGACGCGCACCTTCGGGTACGCATCGACCGCCGCGACGACGACACCCGGATCGTCGAGCTCGAACCGGTGGGCGGCGACTGGGCGCAGCGCCTCGACGCCCTCGGCTGAGCGGCCTGCGCCCGGGCGGTGGGGCGGCGACGCCGGTCCGCGCGGGCTCGCGGACGGCCTCCGTCGGGCTGTCGGACGGTACTGGTAGGAAGAGGGCCGACCGACGAAAGGTTGCCGATGGCTGACGTCCCCACCCTCGACCTGCTGGCGCTGCTGCCGGAGGAGTGGCGTGCCGTGCTCACCCCCCACCTCGACCCGGCGCGCACCGCGGCGCTCGCCGACTTCGTCGCCGGGGAGTACGCCACCCAGACCGTCTTCCCGCCGCTGGAGGATCTCTTCGCCGCCTTCCGGCTCTGCTCCCCGCAGGCGTGCCGGGTGCTGATCCTCGGGCAGGATCCCTACCATCGGGCCGGCCAGGCCCACGGCCTCAGCTTCAGCGTCCGCGAGGGCGTCTCCGTCCCGCCGTCGCTGCGCAACGTCTTCAAGGAGCTCGGCGAGGACGTCGGAGCGCCGAAGCCGCGCAGCGGCAACCTCGCCGGCTGGGCGGCCCAGGGCGTGCTGCTGCTCAACAGCGTGCTGACCGTCCGGCAGGCCACCCCCGGCTCGCACGCCAACCAGGGGTGGGAGGAGTTCACCGACGCCACCATCCGAGCGCTGGACGCGCTCCCCGAGCGGGTGGTCTTCCTGCTCTGGGGCGGCTACGCCCGCAAGAAGGCGGCCCTGGTCAGCAACCCGCAGCACGTGGTGCTGGAGGCGGGCCACCCCAGCCCGATGAACCCGCGCGGCTTCCTCGGGAGCCGGCCGTTCAGCGCGGCCAACAAGGCCCTCGCCGACGCCGGCCGCCCCACCATCGACTGGGAGCGTTCCGCCGGCTGACGGTTCAGCCCGGGCGGAGCTGTCCTTCGCGGTAGCGGTGCAGCAGGGCTGCCGTGCGCGGGTCGGTCACGTCCAGCTCGACCAGCGGGACCACCCGGTAGCTCCGTCCGAACTGCTGGCGGACGGTACGGCCGAGGATCCTCACCAGGCGGGTCGACCTGGCGGAGATCGTGGCGCACACGGCTGCCGTGGCGATACCGCAGCGGCAGCTACCCGACTCGATCGATTGCGCCCCCGGCCTCCCGCCGGGGGCACGCGGACCGCGGTCGGGGCGAGCGCCGTGCTCGCCGCCGCCGTCGTCGTCGTGACGATAGTGAGCCTGATACCTCAGAGGCATAAATATCCCTCTGAGGTATCAGGCTCCCGAGCGCGGCTATCCGGTCGAGCGGCCACCGATGTGATCGCGGCGGAGACGATCAGGTCGGCGACCGGCGGCACGAGCCCGGCCAGCGCGATCGCCCGAGGGTGAGCCGGGGGAGCCGCGTGGGTGAGCCGGGGGAGGAGTGCCGTGGGGAACGGC
>NZ_SMKG01000267.1 GCF_004348525.1 Micromonospora sp. 15K316
CGCCTGACCCCACCCACACGTCGGCCCCCGGGGTGTTTTCCCGGGGGCCGACGTGTGGGTGGGGTCAGGCGTTGGTGAGCAGGACGTCGAGGAGCCGCTTGAAGGTGGTGAGCCGCTCGATGCCGGCGGTGATCTTCTGGTTGGCCTCGTTGGCACGCTGGGCGTAGGTGGTGAGCCAGGAGGCGTCGTAGGTGCCGGCGGTGCCGGTGAGGTTGCCGGCCTGCTGCTCGGCGGCCTCGCGGATCTTGTTGACGGCGTCGTTGGCGGCGCGCTCGGCGGACTGCATCTCCCAGATGGTGCTCTGGATCATGTCGGCGCACTGGCCGATGGGGCTGTCGAAGCCGTGGGTCTCGGCGAGGTTGCGGAGGTTGGCCGCGTCGATGCCGAGGTTGTTGATGATCGCGGTGGTGTAGGGGTTGCGAGCCATGATGTCCTCCACAGATAACTCGGTAGCTGTTACGACTACTATAAGGCGAGAGGGGGCCACTGTCTCCACAACGACTACCAAGTTTTTCGGAGGCCCCCGCCGCCCCCGACACCAGCGAACTACGCGGGAGGGCCAGCACACCCAGCTGCATCCCGCCGAGCATCCCGCCCAACATCCACGACGGCGAGTACCGTCGGAAATGGTGGTCCCGCCGATGTAGCGGTCGGCGGGCCGCCGCCCCAGACCGCTACCTGGGAGACAGTCATGAACCAGCCCACCACCGGCGAACACCTCGCCCGCCTCCGCCGGCAAACCGGCCTCACCCAAGAACAGCTCGCCGAACAGTCCGGCATCAGCGTCGAGGTCATCCGCAAGTTGGAACAGGGGGCACGGAAGTCAGCCCGCCTGGAGACCCTCCACGCCCTCGCACGCGCGCTCCGCGTGCCCACCACCGCACTGCTCGGCAACACAGCCGAGGCCGCCGCCCACGCCGAACCGGACCACCGGCCGCTGTCCCTGGCCGAAATCCGCCGAGCAGTCGCACCAGTACGCGGCCTCACCGGCGCCGCGCTGACCATTCCCGCCAGCGACCCGCCCCCGCCCGACGCGCTCCGCGCCCGACTACGCGCCACCGACCGGGCATACCAGGCCAACGACTACGCCTCAGCGCTCGCGGAACTGCCGTCGTTACTGCTCGACGTACGTGCCGCGGTCGACCTGGCCACCGACGACGACGAACCCGCAGCCAATGTGCTGCTCGCCCGCACGCTGCACCTCACCGGCAACCTGCTGATCCAGATGCGCGCCGGTGACCTGGCGCAGACCGCTTTCGCGGACGCCCTCCAAGCCGCACGCCGCTCCGGCGACCAGGTCGTGGCAGCGACGGTCATCCAGGGCATGTGCTGGCTGCTGATGCGCCAGGGTCGCATCGCCGAGGCGGCAGAGCTGGCGGTGTCCACCGCGGACCAGGTTGAGCCCCGGTTCAGCCGGGCAGCACCAGCCGAGCTGGCCGCGTGGGGCTGGCTACTCTTGGGTGCCGCGGCCTCGTACGCCCGGGACAACCAACCGGACGCGGCGGCTGAGGCGGTCGACGCCGCTGCCGCAGCAGCGGTCCGGATAGGGGAGCGCGACCCCGGCGGTGAGCATCTGATGATGGTCGGCGGGTTCAACGCCGGCCGGGTGCAGATGCAGCGGGTAGAGAACGCCGCGGTGGCAGGCGACGCGGGTCGGGCACTCGACCTGGCCGCGGCCGTGCCGCCTGGCCCGACGCCCGTCGGCTCCAGTTGGCAGCGACACCGCCTGGACGTCGCGTGGGCGCATGCCGCTCAGCGACAGTACGGCGAGGCCACCGGCGTGCTGATCGAGCTACGTGACCTAGCGCCGGCCTGGCTGCGGCACCAGCGGTACGCCCGGGACATCGTGAGGCAGATTTCCGAGCAGCGGCGGCGGGCGATGAGCGCGGAGCTGGCCGACCTCGCGTCGTTGGTGAGCTACCCGATCTGACTGGTACGTGGCGTACTAGTTTGACTGACGTCGTTGGATAGTGGTGCAGGTCGCACCTGGAAGATCGCCGCCCGTCCCTGAAACCTGGCGTATGGGTTTGGTCACACGCCGTCGTCCCCCGTCGACGGCATGCCCCGGTCAAACCCTGGCGGCGGCGGTGCCCAATCTGTGACCCGACACTAGGTGCGAGCACCGCCGTCGCCTCGCCGACAGGGCAGACGGAGGGATCTCGACGGTGTGGCGATTCAGGCGACGTCGCAGGAACGGCCGGACCTACCAGGTCGGCCCCGCAACCGTGTACCCGCACCGCGGCGGCGCGTACCTGTCTCGGGAAGCCGCAGCCGACCGCCCGTCGTGGGACAGGCCGACGCTGATCCCCAACCTGTCCCCGCTGATGACCCCCGGGCAGATGTACCGGGCGGCCGGCGTCAACTCCCGCAGCGACCGATGACGGCCCGACCTGGGTGGGGTGCCCGCGCAGTTGAAGCCCTCGAAGCACGTATGGGCGACATCGGCCACCATCCCGAGCGACCGAACTGGGATTGCCCGTCCTGCCGTCAGCCGTGGCCGTGCCCACCCGCCCGCGTCAAGCTCGGCGAGACGTACGGGCCCGACCGGATCGGCCTGGGCATGTACATGGGCGCGCTGCTTTTCGCGGCCGTCGCCGAGATGCCCGGACCCAACCCAGAAGACCTGTACCAGCGGTTCGTGGCATGGACTCGGTGACAACCCGATCCTCCAGACCCCCGGCCGGCGTGCTGCCAACGAAGCCAGCCGCACGGCCGGGTGCACGACGGCACGGAGACCGCCTCTCCGACCGCACCCCCACGAAGGAGGAGTCATGACCATCTCCGCGGACACGGCGGCCGGGACCGCCGCAGACCCCCGCACCCTGGTCGACCCCGAGACGTTCGGGAAGCTGGTCGACTACTTCGCCGCCGACCGGCACGTCACCCGAAGCTACGCCGAACAGGCCGTCGAGCAGTTCCTCGTGTTCCTGAAGGCACACGCCGACAACGTCGACAACCCGAACTTCGGGATGCCATTGCCGGACGGGTCGATCGGCCGTGTCGTGCCGACCCTCCCGGTGGACGCGGTGTGGCACTCGGTGTTGCAGCACACGGTGCCCTACGCCGCCGCCTGCGAGCAGATCGCCGGAGGCTTCGTCCACCACATCCCCATCCTCACCGAGGGGATGATGGACGGCACCGCCGTCACCTTCACGCTCGCGGCGCTGCACACGACCGGCTACCGGGTCGACATGGCATTCTGGGACGGCGAGGCCGAGTCCTGCTGCCCGCCGAACCCGCCACAGCCCGGCGGCGGCAACTGACACGGAGGTGAGCCATGCGCAGTGAGTGGGACGTCCTGCCCGAGACCGTCACAGCGGAGATCGCCAGACGAGTCGGCGGCATCAACGAGGTAAGCCCGGCTCCGAGTGGCAACCACGCGGAGATCGCCTCGACCATCACCGGCTCGACCGGGAAGGTGTTCGTCAAGGCGGCTTCGGCAGACCTGGCGGTCCGCACACTGCGCTACGAGCTGGCCGCGACGAAGGCCGTCGCCTGGTACCCGCCCGCAGTTCGGTGGCATTTCGAGGTCGATGGCTGGCTGGTGGTGGGGGTCGAGCACCTTGACGGCCCCCACCTCGACCTATCCCCGGGGAGCCCGGATCTCGGACTGCTGGCCGTGACACTGAAGGGACTTCAGGAGACCCCGGCGCCGGCCGGAACATGGTTCACCCCAGGTGGCCGGGTTGGGTTCGATCATCCGGCGATGGATGGCACCTCGCTCGTACACACCGACCTCAACCCGGCCAACCTGATCGTGACCCCGGATGGTCTGCGGATCGTCGACTGGGCGTGGGCGACGAAAGCGGCCCCGTGGGTCGAGCTGGCATTGCTCGCCCAGTGGTTGATCGGCAGCGGCCACACCCCCGAACAGGCTGAGGAATGGCTGGCCCAGTTCCCTGCCTGGGCCGGCGGCGACCGCGACGTCCTCGCCCACTTCGCGTTCACCAACGCGGCGAAGTGGGCGGCGAAGGCGCGGCAGAGCGACCAGGGGTGGGTGCACGACCTCGCGGCCTGGACTGCCGCGTGGGCGGCCTACCGGACGGCGACCGTCAGGGATATGCAGTACAGCAGCTGACCCACCACATGCCGCAGCCCCACCCTCCGACTCGGGGGGTGGGGCTGCGGCGTTGCGGGGGAGTCCGGACCTTCAGCCCGCCCGGACGTCCCCACCGGCAGCGTCGCCGCGCACGAGGCCGCCGCGCAACGCGGCCTGCTGCAATCGGGTGTCCCGCAATAGCCCGAAGTGCATGGCCACCGCGATCCCGAAGTTCACCGTCACCGCGTAAGCGGCGGTCGTCGCGTTGAACGCCACGTCGGCGTCGACCGCCACCAGCCACGCCTCCGCGAACGCCTTCACCGCGGCGAGAACCAGCAACACGACCCCCTTCGCGCCGGCCGACCAGTCGGGCCGCATGACCATCGCCGCGGCGATCGGCAGCAGCACCGTCAACGCCAGCGACAGGACGCCAGCGACGTTCGGGGCGAACAGGTAGGTGGGCAGCTCCGGCAAAATCACCGAGTCCATCGTCAACTCCAAAAAGGTGAGGGGTAGGGGAAGTGAAGTCACGCAACCCGGGATGGGCTACGGCGCTGCATGCGGACGACGCGCGCCAGTCGCCTCCGCGATCCGGTTCACCGTGTCCTTGATCGACCCGCCGCCGTTCGTGCGGAGTTCCTCCAACGCATCCAGCCGGTCCAGGACATCCGTCTGTGACTGTTCGAGCGTCGCCATCCGATCCATCAACCCGGGACGACCGCCCGGCAAACCAGGCCGAGGGTCCTCACCGAGCAAGTCATCGGCGAGGCGAGACAGTTTCCGTACGGTGCGGATCATCCAATCCACCGCCCGGAAAACGAGTAACAGAGCGCCGCCGACCGCGGTGACCGCGCCGGCCACATACAAAAGCTGTTCCACACGACTATCCCTCCAGCCTGCGCGCCAGCTCTTCGGCGACCTGCTGGGCCATCGTCGGCGGGATCGCGGCGGCGATCCGCTCCGGGGTGAGCCCGGCGAGGACACCGGCGACGATGGCCTGCTCGTCGGCGACGTCACGACCGAAGGCGGCGGCGATCTCCGCGCGCGCCCGGTTGATGTCCCGGGTCGCCATCCGGCCGCCCTTGAGCAGGTCAGCGACGGTGTACGTGCCGATGGTGCCCGACGGCACCTCACGAGCGAGCAGCTCGTCCACGATCTCCTTGGCGCTGGGCATGTCGTCCTCCAGTAGGCCGGTGCTGGTCAGGTACCGCCGGAACAGCGGTGTCTGGTCGCGGCCCGCCTTGATCGAGTCGCGGAAGAAGCTGAAGTGCGTGTGCCAGAGGTGTGAGTCGTCGCCGCTGCTGCGCCGGCCGAGCCGGTCCCAGCGGCGGACGACCCGGCCGTCCGGGCTGTAGATGATTTCCCGAATGTCGCGCGTGTCCGCGGCGCCCGCGGTGCACTGGCCGACACACCAGGTGGAGAAGCTGCGCAGGTCGTGGGTACGGCCCCCGGACGTCACCCGGAACTGGCCCACGTCGAGGGCGGCCGCGTCCAGGGTCAGCCCGTTGCGGTCGCGTGGCGACTCGACGACGGAGTAGTCGTTGTTGACCACCCGGTCCGAGCCGCAGTGGTAGCCACCCCGGTGGGCGGGGTCGCCCACCACGCCGACCTCCGCCGGCTCCAGGTCCACATCACGGACCCGGATCTTGTCGACGTTCAAGTGGGACAGCAGCAGACTGCGTACCGCCAGAAGATTCGCGGGTGCCCGAGTCAACGTAACCCCACTACGAAGTTTCGTCGTCCGAGAACCCCGACAACCGCCGCGCGGTCGCCTCCGGAATCCCCGCCGCCACCAGCGCCTCGAAATCGGCTTCCGCAAGAGCCCGATCATCAGCCAACTGCTGCTCCGCTAACGCCTCATTCGCCGCGTTCACCGCAGCCACACCAGCCTCATACTCGGCCTGCGTGATCTCCGTGGCATCCGGCGGCACCACCCCAGCCCCACCAACCAGCGTCAGCATCGAGTACGAGCCATCCGGATACACGTAGTAGCGGACCACCTCCTGCTCCTGCGCCTCACCCGGCGGCAACTCTTCATCATGGTCGTTGAAGGGCATCGTCAGCCTCCGGTGTCACAGAACGAACAGGAACGAACGGATCGACCACTGGACACGTGTGAACCGGGCGCCACCCACACCACGGTTCAACTCGACGTCCAACACCTCCGTCAATGTCGACGCGGCAGGCACAGTCACACGCAACGTCTTCGATGTCTGCACGTGCGTGTTCACCATCGTGGAACTGCCCGTGTTGAAGATGTGAAGCATCTCGTCAGTGTTGAAGCCATACGCGGCAGAAGACCCGGCCGGTAACGTGAAGTCGATATCAACATCAATGTTGACGAGCGCTAAACCCTCCCGACACTGATCCGGGTTGATGATGTTCAGGCTGCGAGACAAGGCAACAGTCTGCGTGGCCGGCACCAACGACGACGCGATGGTCTGATTGTCGAACGCCGCCGCGTACAACACCCGCCCCCGCGGCTCGGACCGCAACACCCCAGAGTCGTCGCAGTACACCCGACCGGCCTGCGACACATCACACGGATAACCCCACGTGCCCACAGCAACACGAAGCGGGTCGCCGCTGCTGCCGTCACCGGCAAGCCCACACGCCGTGTCCACAGTGCCGCTACCACCACCAGCGGCAAGCAGACCGTTCGGCCCGCACGTCAACGTGTTCGCCGGATCCGGATCAAGCCGCGGTTGCGCCAGCAGCGGCGACCCAGCCGACCCGTCGCCGGTGAGAGTGATACATGAACTCGACGCGACCGCCACGGTCGTTCCGCCGGTAGACGGAACCAGAAGCCCCCCATCAGGGCCGATCGTGATGTTGTTCCCAGGCTCGCTGGACAGGTCCGCGCTGATAACCCCGGTCGTCGGGTCGTAGTCGATACCGTCACCAGCCGACAGACACGGACGCACCTGAGCGCAATCGACGCTACCGTCGCTGCTGATCACACCAGTCGTCGGGTCGTATTCGATGCCATCCCCGGCAGACAGACACGGACGCACCTGAGCGCAATCGATGCCACCGTCCGCGCTGATCACGTAAGGGCTGGCGGAGGAACCATTCCCCTCCACCGTCACGTTCTCGCCGGCCACCACCACGCACGAGCAGCGGGCACCGCATCCGCATCGGGCCATCAGCAACTCCGTCGTCGGAGGTCGGCCCGGCCCACAACCAGCAGCACCACAAGCATATTCAGAGCGGAAGAGATCAGCCGTACAACTCCACGATCACGATCCCGCCGCCACCGCGGGTTCCGTTCTGCTGAGACTGGTTGATGGAAAACGCCCCACCCGCACCAGCCCCCCAC
>NZ_SMKG01000268.1 GCF_004348525.1 Micromonospora sp. 15K316
ACCCGCCCCTGCTCGTACCCGAGGTGGCCGGTGCCGCCGCCTCCGAACTCGACGCCCTCCGCGCCGCCTGCGACACCGCGGTGAGCCGGCTGCTCGCCGCCAAGCCGGACTGCGTCGTGGTGCTCGGTTCCGGCCCGTCGACGGAGTGGATCATCCCGCCGGCGATCGGCACGCTCGGGCCGTTCGGCGTCGACCTGACCGTTCCACTCGTCCCGGCGCTGCCGGAGGGGGGCACGGTGCTCCCGATCAGCGTGACCATCGGCGCATGGCTGCTCGCCCGGCACCGGACCCGCGCGCGGATCGTCGGCATCCAGGTGACACCGGACGCGTCCGCCGACGAGATGGCCCGGCTCGCCGAGGAGATCGACACGTACCGGCCCCGGGTCGGGTTGCTGACGATGGGGGACGGGTCGGCCTGCCGGGGGCAGAAGGCGCCCGGCTACGACGACCCACGCGCGCAGGCGTACGACGAATCGGTCGCCGCGGCCCTGGCCGCCGCGGACCCCGAGGCGCTGCTCGGCCTCGACCCGGCCCTGTCGGCGGAGCTGAAGGTCGCCGGCCGCGCGCCCTGGCAGGTGCTCGCCGGGGCGGTGCGGGCGGCGGGCGGCGACTGGCGCGGTGAGCTGCACTACGACGCGGCCCCCTACGGCGTGACCTACTTCGTGGCCGGCTGGGAGGCGGCGTGAGCGGGCCGGCCGAGGCCGGCGGCGGCCGCCCCCCGGCCGGCACGGTGCTGGCCGTGGTCGGGCCGACGGCGGCCGGCAAGTCGGCCTTGAGCATCGCGCTGGCGCACGCCCTCGGCGGTGAGGTGGTCAACGCCGACTCGATGCAGCTCTACCGGGGCATGGACATCGGTACGGCCAAGCTCACCCCGGCCGAGCGTGAGGGGGTGCCGCACCACCTGCTGGACATCTGGGACGTCACCGAGCCGGCGAGCGTCGCCGAGTACCAGCGGCTGGCCCGGGCGGCGGTCGACGACATCCTGGCCCGGGGACGGGTGCCGCTGCTGGTCGGCGGTTCCGGCCTCTACGTCCGGGCGGTGCTGGAGCAGTTCGAGTTCCCGGGCACCGACCCGGCGATCCGGGAGCGGCTGGAGCGGGAGCTGGCCGAGGTCGGCCCGGCGCCCCTCCACGCGCGGCTGCGCGCCGCCGACCCGGCCGCCGCCGAGGCGATCCTGCCCGGAAACGGTCGCCGGATCGTCCGGGCCCTCGAGGTGATCGAGCTGACCGGGGCGCCGTTCACGGCCGCCCTGCCCGAACCGACCCCGTACTACCCGTCCGTGCAGGTCGGCGTCGATCTGGACACCGCGTCACTGGACGAGCGGATCGCCCTGCGGGTGGACCGGATGTGGGCCGACGGGCTGATCGCCGAGACCCGTGAGCTGGTCGGTCGCGGCCTGCCGGAGGGGCGTACGGCCAGTCGGGCGCTCGGCTACCAGCAGGTGCTGCGCTTCCTCGCCGGCGAGCTGACCGAGACCGAGGCGTACGAGGAGACGATCCGGGCGACCCGCCGCTTCGTCCGCCGGCAGCGCTCCTGGTTCCGGCGTGATCCCCGGGTCCACTGGCTCGACTCGGCCGATCCGGGTCTGGTCGTCGAGGCCCTGCGGCTGGTTCCCGCCGCTGCGCGATGATGGGGTCGTGGAGTTCACCAAGGGACATGGCACCGGCAACGATTTCGTGATCCTGCCCGACCCGGACGGGGCGCTCGACCTCACGCCCGGGCTGGTCGCCGCGCTCTGCGACCGGCGGCGCGGGATCGGCGCGGACGGGGTGCTGCGGGTCGTCCGGGCCGCCAAGCACCCGGAGGGCGCGGCGCTCGCCGGCGAGGCCGAGTGGTTCATGGACTACTGGAACTCCGACGGTTCCGCCGCCGAGATGTGCGGCAACGGGGCCCGGGTCTTCGTCCGCTACCTGGTCGACACCGGCCTGGCCGTGCTCTCGGACGAGGGGCTGCCGGTGGCGACCCGGGCCGGTGTGGTCCGCGCCCGGGTCGACGGTGACGTCATCGCCGTCGAGATGCGGCGCCCCCGGCTCTACGACACCTCCACCGCCACCCTGGGCGGGCTCACGCTGGCCGGTACCGCCGTGGACGTGGGCAACCCGCACCTGGTCTGCGCGCTGCCGGCCGGCCTCGACCTACCGGCGCTGGACCTGACCCGGGCGCCCGAGTTCGATCCGGTGGTCTTCCCGGCCGGGGTGAACGTCGAGTTCACCGCCCCCGGCGGCCCGGTGGACGGAACGGACGGGCACGTGCTGATGCGCGTCTACGAGCGTGGCTCGGCCGAGACGCTCTCCTGCGGCACGGGCACCTGCGCGGTGGCCGCGGTGGCGCTGCGGGACGCGCACCGGGACACCGGGGTGGTGGCGGTCGACGTGCCCGGCGGACGCCTCACCGTCACTGTCACGCCGGACAGCTGCTGGCTCGCCGGCCCCGCCGTGCTCGTGGCCACCGGCCGGCTGACTCCGGCCCACCTGCACGTCTGACGTCCCGCACAGCCACAGTCCACCGAAGTCCGAAGGGCGGTGCCCCTCGCGAGGCACCGCCCTTCCCAGATCTCCGGCAAGTCCGCTCCGCGGGGCCGGTCAGGGGTTGGCGGAGGCCTCGGCGGCGATCTCCGGGAGGTCGGCCGGGCCGGGGTCGGCCGCGGGCGCGGGGGCCGGGTTGTGCGCGGCGGCGCGTACGGCGGCGGCCACGGCCGGGGCGACCCGGGAGTCGAAGACGCTCGGCACGATCACCGTCGGATTGATCTTGTCTTCGCCGACCACGTCCGCGATGGCGTGGGCGGCCGCGATCGCCATCTCCTCGGTGAACTCCTCGGCGTGCGCGTCCAGCATGCCGCGGAAGACGCCGGGGAAGGCCAGCACGTTGTTGATCTGGTTGGGCTGGTCGGACCGCCCGGTGGCGACGATCGCGGCGTGCTTGCGCGCCTCCCGCGGGTCCACCTCCGGGTCCGGGTTGGCCAGCGCGAACACGATCGAGTCCTTGGCCATGGTGGCGATGTCCTCGCCGGTGAGCAGGTTCGGCGCGCTGACGCCGATGAAGACGTCGGCGTCCCGGATCGCCCCCCGCAGGTCGCCCGAGTAGTTCTCCTTGTTGGTGTTCTCGGCCAGCCACTGCCAGGCCGAGTTCAGGCCGGTCTGGCCGCGGTGCAGGGCGCCCTGCCGGTCGTACGCGATGATGTCGCCCACGCCCTGGCGCAGCAGCAGCTTCATGATCGCGGTGCCGGCGGCGCCGGCGCCGGAGACGACCACCCGGACGTCGGAGAGCTGCTTGCCCACGACGCGCAGCGCGTTGGTGAGTGCGGCCAGCACGCAGATGGCGGTGCCGTGCTGGTCGTCGTGGAAGACCGGGATGTCCAGCGCCTCGCGCAGCCGGGCCTCGATCTCGAAGCAGCGCGGCGCGGCGATGTCCTCCAGGTTGATGCCGCCGTAGGCGGGTGCGATCGCCTTGACGATCGAGACGATCTCGTCGGTGTCCTGGGTGTCGAGCACCACCGGCCAGGCGTCCACGCCGCCGAACCGCTTGAACAGCGCCGCCTTGCCCTCCATCACCGGCAGCGAGGCGGCGGGCCCGAGGTTGCCCAGGCCGAGCACAGCCGAGCCGTCGCTGACCACGGCGACGGTGTTGCGCTTGATGGTCAACCGCCGGGCGTCCGCCGGATTCTCCGCGATGGCCATGCAGACCCGCGCCACGCCGGGGGTGTACGCGCGGGAGAGTTCGTCACGGGTGCGCAGGGCGACCTTCGAGCTGACCTCGATCTTGCCGCCGAGGTGCAGCAGGAACGTCCGGTCGGAGACCTTGCGGACGTCGACCCCGTCGAGCGCGGAGATCGCCTGGACGACCTGGTCGGCGTGACCGGCGTCGGCGGTGTCGCAGGTGAGGTCGACGAGCACATGGGTGGGGTCGGAGTCGACCACGTCCAGCGCGGTGACGATCGCCCCGGCCTCTCCGACGGAGGTGGTCAGCCGCCCGATCGACGAGGCGTCCGCCGGTACGGCGATCCGGATCGTGATGGAGAATCCGGCACTCGGGAGTCGGGTGATGGCCACAGGTCTTTCCTCCGTCAACGCTGAGCGGCTCGACTCGCATTTCTACCCGCTCGCCGAGGTCGACCGGCATCCGGCCCCGCTACCGGCCGGTACGGCCACACCTCCCGCACCGGCTGCGGCCCCGGTCCCCGGACCGGCGATCATGACTCGGCGACGTGTGGCCCGGCGCGAAGCGGCCACCGGGGCATATAGCAGGTGCGCCGGGCGTTGACACATGTCAGGATTGCTTGGTACCCGACAGAACGGACAGGAGATCGGCTTGCGCGACCAGGACACCGTCGTCGTCCCCTTCGAGGACGAGGAGCTCGACGCCACCACCGGCGAGCTCGACCTGTCAGAGCGGCAGGCGCTGCGGCGGGTCCCCGGCCTCTCCACCGAACTCACGGACATCACCGAGGTCGAATACCGCCAGCTCCGCCTCGAACGGGTGGTGCTGGTCGGCGTCTGGACCGAGGGCACGCAGAGCGACGCCGAGAACTCCCTCACCGAGCTGGCCGCGCTGGCCGAGACCGCCGGCTCGCAGGTGCTGGAGGGGTTGATCCAGCGCCGTAACCGGCCCGACCCGGCGACGTACATCGGGCGGGGCAAGGTCGACGACCTGGGCTCCGTGGTGCTCGCCTCCGGCGCCGACACCGTCATCTGCGACGGCGAGCTCTCCCCGTCCCAGCTGCGCAACCTCGAGCAGCGCACCAAGGTCAAGGTGGTCGACCGGACGGCGTTGATCCTCGACATCTTCGCCCAGCACGCGAAGAGCAAGGAGGGTAAGGCGCAGGTCGAGCTGGCCCAGCTGGAGTACTTGCTGCCCCGCCTGCGCGGTTGGGGTGAGACGCTCTCCCGGCAGACCGGGGGTAGCGCGCGCGGCGGCGGCGCGGGCGGTGGTGTCGGTCTGCGCGGTCCCGGTGAGACGAAGCTGGAGACCGACCGGCGCCGGATCCGTACCCGGATCGCGCGGCTGCGCCGCGAGATCAAGAGCATGCGGACGGTACGGCAGACCAAGCGCGCCCGCCGCACCCGCAACGCGGTGCCCGCGGTCGCCATCGCCGGCTACACGAACGCCGGCAAGTCAAGCCTGCTCAACCGCCTGACCGGGGCGGGCGTGCTGGTGGAGAACGCGCTCTTCGCCACCCTGGACCCGACCATCCGCAAGACGACCACCACCGACGGGCGGGTCTACACGCTCTCCGACACGGTGGGCTTCGTCCGTCACCTGCCGCACCAGATCGTCGAGGCGTTCCGCTCGACGCTGGAGGAGGTCGGCGACGCGGACCTGGTGGTGCACGTCGTCGACGGCGCCCACCCGGATCCGCAGGAGCAGGTCCGCGCCGTGCGCGAGGTGCTCGCCGAGGTGGGCGCCGACCGGCTTCCCGAGCTGCTGGTGGTCAACAAGACCGACGCGGCGGACGAGGAGACGTTGCTGGGGCTCAAGCGCCTCTGGCCGGAGGCGATCTTCGTCTCCGCCCACTCCGGGCGCGGCGTCGACGAGCTGCGTGGCGCCATCGAGGCCCGGCTGCCGCGGCCGGCGGTGGAGGTCCGGGCGGTCCTGCCGTACGACCGGGGCGACCTGGTCGCCCGGGTGCACCGCCTCGGCGAGGTGCTCGGTACCGCGCACCTGCCGGAGGGCACCCGGGTGCACGTCCGGGTCGACCAGGCGCTCGCCGCGGAGCTGGCCCCGTACGAGGAGGGGAGCCCGGCGCCGGCGCGCCCCTAGCCCGCCTTGCCGGCGTCACCCGAGTCGCCTTGCGGGCGTCACCCGGTCGAAACCGGGGCATGCGACACTTGCGCAATGCGCCGCCCTGTTTCCTTGGTCACGGTCGCCCTCGGTCTATTCGGGGCGACCGTGGCGCTTCACGGAGTCGCGCTGGCGGCTCCCGCCGCCTCAGCCGCCGTCGACCCGGTGCCGGGTAAGAAGCGGTGCACGATCACAGACGAGCGGGCCCGTCAGCTCTCCGGTCTGGTGGCGACCAGCAGCGGATACGTCGTCGTCAACGACGGTACCGAGATCGAGTCGCGCGAGCGCGTCTTCCTGCTGAACAGCAAGTGCGGGATCGCCAAGGACCCGGTGTCGTACCCGGGTGACGGGCCGACCGACACGGAGGATCTGGCGCTCTCCCCGGACAAGAAAACGCTCTGGATCGCCGACACGGGTGACGAGCCGATCGGCGAGCGCCGCAAGTCGGTCTCGGTCTGGACGATGCCGGTCACCGGCAGCAAGAAGCCAGCCCAGCACCGCCTCACCTACCCCGAGGGCAAGCCGCACGACGCGGAGGCGCTCCTGGTCGGCGACGACAAGCTGCCGCTGATCATCACGAAGGTCACCTCGGGCGCGGCCGAGATCTACCGTCCGACGGCGGCCCTCGCCAGTGGCGACAGCGACCCGGTGCCGATGGAGAAGGTCGGCACGGTCACCCTGCCGAAGACGCAGACGGAGAACCCGCTCGGCGTGATGGGCCGGGTGGCGATCACCGGTGCGGCGCGTTCGCCGGACGGCAGCAAGGTGGTGCTGCGGACGTACGCCGACGCCTTCGAGTACGACGTGACGGGCGGCGACATCGTCAAGGCGCTCTCCAACCGCGAGCCCCGGGTGACGCCGCTGACCGATCCGTTCGGTGAGGCGATCACCTACACCCCGGACGGGAAGAGCTTCCTGACCGCCTCGGACGTCGGGAAACTCGGCGACGACGAGGCCAAGGTGGAGATTCTCAGCTACGCCCCCTCCGCCAAGGGGGCCGAGCCGATCGCCGCGGACGGGGAGGTCGAGGCGACGGCGAGTCGTTCCTGGTTCTCCAGCCTCAGCATCGAGGACATCACCTACCTGGTCGCGGCGGTCGGCTTGGTGGGTCTGCTGCTGGTCGCCGCCGGCATCGTCGGCATCCTGCGGTCCCGGAAACGTAAGGGCGCCGCGGACGACGCCTCCGGCGGTCGCCGCGACGACGACCTGCCCGGCGGCCGCCGGGACGACGAGCGTCCGGGTGTCGACCCGGGCCGTGGCGGGGTCTACGGTGGCGCCCCGGCTCGTGATCGGGGCGCGCCCGCGGGCGGCGGGGTCTACGGCGGTGGCCCGAGCCGTGGTGGTGCCGCGCCGGCCGGCGGCGGGGTCTACGGGGGTGGCCCGAGCCGTGGTGGCGCCGCGCCGGCCGGCGGCGGGCAGCTGCTCTGGCACTTCAAGCGCGGCGCTGCTCACCGTGGTGCCGAAGCGCTGGTTCCTGCTGGTGCTCGGCGTCGGGCTGGTCGCCTTCGTGCTGTCGTTCCTCTGCTGGCAGGTCTCCGCGGCCCCGG
>NZ_SMKG01000269.1 GCF_004348525.1 Micromonospora sp. 15K316
GGCATAGGCGAGTGCTCCGTGAGCGGCTAAGCATACGGATGGCGCTGGCTGGTGCCAGCGTTTCCGCAGGTGGTGCCTGTTTGGAGCCCCCGGCCGGGATCGAACCGGCGACATCTCGCTTACAAGGCGAGTGCTCTGGCCAGCTGAGCTACAGGGGCGCTGAGTGTCGTGGCCAGCATAGCGACTGACGTCCGGATTTCCCGCTCGGCAGGCCTCCCCAGCACGGGAAACGTCAACATCCCGACGGGCACGGGAGCGGCGGAGCCAGTCAGGGGTGGCGATTGATGTCCGCCCGTGCCCGCTTGACCGGAATGCGTACCGCCCGGGGTGCCGAAGATCGCCCCAGCCTTGGCAGCGTCCCGAAAGGCGTTTACGGTGCAGTGACACGGACGTCATAATCGGCCGCCCCAGCGCCCGGTTCCTGCCGCCCGTTGGCCGACGCGACATCGCGTCGGTCGCTCCTTCACTCGGATCGTCCGGCACGTTCCTGCCGGTGAAAGGAAGCGCACCACCATGGCTACGGTCACCTACGCCAAGGCGTCCCGGATCTACCCGGGCACCGAGCGGCCCGCCGTCAACCAGCTCGACCTCGAGATCGGCGACGGCGAGTTCCTCGTCCTGGTCGGCCCCTCCGGTTGCGGCAAGTCCACCAGCCTGCGCATGCTCGCCGGCCTCGAGGACGTCGACCAGGGCGCGATCTACATCGACCAGCGCGACGTCACGCACCTCCCCCCGAAGTCCCGCGACATCGCGATGGTCTTCCAGAACTACGCTCTCTACCCGCACATGACGGTGTACGAGAACATGGCGTTCGCGCTGAAGCTCCGCAAGACCCCGAAGTCGGAGATCGACCGGCGGGTCAAGGAGGCGGCCGGCCTGCTCCAGCTGGAGGAGTACCTGGGCCGCAAGCCGAAGGCGCTCTCCGGCGGTCAGCGCCAGCGGGTGGCCATGGGCCGCGCGATCGTGCGTGAGCCGCAGGTCTTCCTGATGGACGAGCCGCTGTCGAACCTCGACGCCAAGCTTCGGGTGCAGACCCGTACGCAGATCGCGTCGCTGCAGGCCAAGCTCGGCGTCACCACCGTCTACGTCACCCACGACCAGGTCGAGGCCATGACCATGGGCCACCGGGTCGCGGTGCTGCTCGACGGTGAACTCCAGCAGGTGGACACCCCACGGGCGCTCTACGACACCCCGGCCAACGTCTTCGTCGCCGGCTTCATGGGCTCCCCGGCCATGAACATCAAGACGGTGCCGCTGACCGAGAAGGGCGCCGAGTTCGCCGAGATGTTCGTGCCGCTGACCCGGGAGCAGGCCGAGGCCGCCAAGGCCGAGGGCGGCGACGGCAAGGTGACCGTCGGCTTCCGCCCGGAGGACGTCGACCTGGTCAGCCCCACCGAGGGCGGCATGCCGATCGTGGTCGAGCTCGTCGAGGACCTGGGCTCCGACGCCAACATCTACGGCCACGCCGCGCTGGGCGGCAACTCCGAGCGCTTCGTCGTCCGGACCGACCGCCGCAACATGCCGAACATGGGTGACACCGTGTTCGTCAAGCCCAACGCCGACCGTACGCACGTCTTCAACGCCGCCACCGGCAAGCGGATCTGACGTACGACCCGAAAGGGGCGGCCCGCCATCGGCGGACCGCCCCTTTCGTCGTCTCTGCGGGGAAGTGGCTCAGTCGGCGGTCGACCGGCGGCGGGCCACCTCGGCGAGGGTGACCGCGGCGGCCACGCTCGCGTTCAGCGACTCGACCTCGGAGACCATCGGGATGCTCACCGTCAGGTCGCAGGTCTCCCCCACCAGCCGCGACAGCCCACGCCCCTCCGAACCCACCACCACGACCAGCGGCCCCACCGCGGCCTCCAGGTCGTACAGCTCGGTCTCGCCGTCGGCGTCCAGGCCGACCACCATGAAGCCCGCGCTCTGGCACGCCTTCAGCGACCGGGTCAGGTTCGTCACCTGGGCGACCGGGACGCGCGCCGCCGCACCGGCGCTGGTCCGCCAGGCGGTCGCGGTGATGCCGGCGGCCCGCCGCTCGGGTACGAAGACACCCTGCGCGCCGAACGCGGCGGCGGAGCGGAGCACCGCACCGAGGTTGCGCGGGTCGGTGACCCCGTCCAGCGCGACGAGCAGCGGGGCCGGCTGCTCCACGGCAGCGGCCAGCATGTCCTCGAACGGCTGGTACGCGAAGGGCGGCACCTGGAGACCGACGCCCTGGTGCAGCACCCCGCCGGTCATCCGGTCCAGCTCGGCCCGGCTCACCTCGAGGATCGCGATACCCCGGTCGGCGGCCGTCCGGACGATCTCGTTGATCCGGTCGTCGATGTCGATGCCCTGGGCGGTGTAGAGCGCTGTCGCCGGCACGCCGGCACGCAGCGACTCCACCACCGGGTTACGGCCGACCAGCAGCTCGGGCGCGTCCCGCGACGGGTTGGACTTGCGGCCCGGGGCGACCCGCGGGCCGGTCCGACCGGTCGGCTTGCCACCGCGACCGGCCGCGCCGCGACCGCCGCCCGCCGGAACGCCCCGGCCACCACCCTTGCCCCAGGTGGTGTCCTTCGTACCGGGCTGGCCGATCTTGGGGGCGCGCCCCTCCTCGGCGGCGGCCCGGCGCTCCTTCTCCTGCTTCCAGGCGGTGCGCTGGGGCAGCTTCTCGGTGCCCGAGTAACCCTTGTGCCACGGCCGCTCGTCGGCCGGCAGGGTACGCCCCCGACCGGCGAGGGCGTCCCGGTTCTTGCCGCCGGAGCCCTTCGGGGCGCCCGCCTTGGGCGTCACCCGCCGACCGCGACGCTGGGAGTTGCCAGCCATCAGATCTTCTGCTCTCCAATAGTCCAACGGGGGCCCTGGGGGGTGTCCTCGACCACCACGCCGGCCTGCTTCAGCTGGTCCCGTACGGCGTCCGCGGCGGCCCAGTCCTTGCGGCTGCGAGCCTGCGCGCGCTGCTCCAGGGCCAGAGCCACGAGGGAATCCACCACATCACGCAGGTCGTCCGCCTGGCCACCGGCGCTCCACGCCGGGTCGAGGGGGTCAAGGCCGAGGATATCCAGCATCGCGCGGGTCGCGGCCAGCGCCGTGCGGACGGTCACATCGTCGGCGCCCGTCAGCGCGGTGTTGCCGTCCCGGACGACCTCGTGCAGCACGGCCAGCGCGGCCGAGGTGTTCAGGTCGTCATCCATCGCCGCGACGAACGCGGGCGGCAGCTCGCCGAGCTGACCGGCGCCGACCCGCTCGACGGCCCGCTGCACGAACCCCTCGATCCGCCGGTAGGCGGTGGCCGCCTCCCGGAGCGCCTCCTCGGAGTAGTCGATCCGGGAGCGGTAGTGCGCGGCGGCGTAGTAGTAGCGCAGCTCCACCGGCCGCACGCCGAGCGAGCGGACGTACGCCAGATCGAGCGTGTTCCCGAGCGACTTGCCCATCTTCGCGCCACCGATGCTGAGCAGGCCGTGGTGCACCCAGTAGCGGGCGAAGGGCAGGCCGGCGGCGTGGGACTGGGCCAGCTCGTTCTCGTGGTGCGGGAAGGTCAGGTCGAGCCCGCCGCCGTGGATGTCGAACTCCGGGCCCAGGTAGCGCCAGCACATCGCCGAGCACTCGATGTGCCAGCCGGGACGGCCCCGGCCCCACGGCGACGGCCAGTACGCGTCCGCCGGCTCGTCGGGCTTCGCGCCCTTCCAGAGGGCGAAGTCGCGCGGGTCGCGCTTGCCCCGGTCGGGGGCGTCACCGGCCGACTGCATGTCCTCCGGTGACTGGTTCGACAGCGCCCCGTACGCCGGCCAGGACGACACGTCGAAGTAGACGTCGCCCGAGCCGTCGAGCGCCGGGTAGGCGTGCCCGTCGGCGATCAGCTTGGCGATCAGCTCGTGCATCTCCGGGATGTGCCCGGTCGCGCGCGGCTCGTACGTCGGCGGCAACACGTTGAGCTGCCGGTACGCCGCACTCAGGATCTGCTCGTTGGCGTACGCGATCGACCAGAACGGCCGCCCCTGCTCCTGCGCCTTGACGAGAATCTTGTCGTCGATGTCGGTGAGATTGCGGACGAACGTGACCTGGTAGCCCTCGGCGGTCAGCCAGCGGCGCAGGATGTCGTAGTTCACACCGGAGCGAAGGTGACCGATGTGCGGCGGCGCCTGGAGGGTGAGACCACACAGGTAGACAGCCACCTTGCCGGATTCGCGGGGAACGAAGTCCCGGACCGATCGGGTGGCGGTGTCATACAAGCGCAGCGTCACCGTACAAGGGTAGCCGTCCGCACATTTCCGGGTCGTCCGGTAGCTCGTCGTACGCTCCCTGTCATGGATACGGCGGCACGGCCCGGCGGCGGCACGACGAGCCGCGCCGCGAACCCGTCCACGACGGCGGCCCGGGCCGAGAACCCGGCGCTCCGGCCGGGCGACTCGGGCGCGGCGACCCCGGCCGGTGCCGGCACGGACGCCGACGCCTCGCCGCCCACCGGCACCCGCCAGGCCGGACGCCCGGCTCTCGGTCTCGAGAGTCGGGCCGAACACCCCGCCGCCGGGGCCGCGAAACCCGCGCCCCGGTCCGGTGTCCGGCGCGACGCCGGCCCGGCGGCCGCCGGGGCTCTTCCGGGCGGGACCGCCGGGGCTGATCCGGGCGGGACCACCGGGGCTTTTCCGGGCGGGACCACCGGGGCTGATCCGGGCGGGACCACCGGGGCTCTTCCGGGCGCGACCACCGGGGCTGATCCGGGCGGGGCCACCGGGCGGACCGGTGAGTCGGCGCAGACCCTGGACCGGGGGTTGCGCCTGCTGCACCTGGTGGCGGAGGCACCGAACGGGCTGACCGTGACCGAGGCCGCCAACCGGCTGGGCATCGGTCGGGCCGCGGTCTACCGGCTGGCCGTCCCGCTGACCGGGCACGGAATGCTCCGGCGCGACGAGGCCGGCCGGCTGCGACTCGGCGCGGGGCTCCTGCACCTGGCCCGGCGGGCGCAGCCGCTGCTGGCCGAGGGCGCGCTCCCGGCCCTGCGGCGGCTCGCCGAGCAGGCCGGGGCCACCGCGCACCTGACCGTCGTCGAGGGCGGCGAAGGAGTGGCTCTCGTGGTGGTCGAGCCGATCTGGACGTCGTTCCACGTCGCGTACCGGACGGGGGCGCGGCATCCGCTGGACCGGGGAGCTGCGGGCCGGGCCATCCTGGCGGGACGGGCCGGCTCCGCCGACCCGGTGAGCAGCAGCGGTGAGCTGCAGGCCGGGGCGTACGGGGTGGCCGCACCGGTGCTCGGCGTGCCCGGCCTGGAGGCGAGCGTCGGCGTGGTCGCGCTCGCGCCGCTGGACGTCGAAACGGTCGGCACCCAGGTACGCGCCGCCGCCACCGCGATCGCCACGGCCCTCGGCTGACCCGGCCACCCTGTCCGGCTCGACCCGTGCCCTGATCGACCGGCACCCTGATCGGCCGGCGCACGGGGTCGGCCGGCGCACGGGTCGGCCGGCGCACGGGTCGGCCGGCGCACGGGGTCGGCCGGCGCACGACTCGGCCGCAGCTCGGCCCGCGCCTGCTTGATCAACTCGGCTTCAAGGAAGTCGGGGTATCCCGACGGGCGGACACCCCGACTTCCTGGTGCACGAGTCGATCACCCATAGCACGCCCAACCGGCCGGACCGATGTTCTCCACAGGGAGCCTCGGTCCGACCGGTCACCGTTGTCCACAAGGGTGCCGCGGGGCCGTGCACAGCGGGCACGCTCAAGGACATGCCACCTCGACCACATCGGCCGGACACCCTCGCCTGGCAGGTCTTCCGCGGTTCCGCGGCAATCCGGCAAGGGTTGATCACCGAACATCAGCTGCGCAGCTCGGCCTGGCTTCGGCTGCGCCACGACGTCTACGCCGACGCTCGGCTCGACCGCGACCACTCCCTCGCCTGCCGGGCGGCGCTGCTACGCCTGCCCTCCGGGGTGCTGATCGCCGGGCCGTCAGCCGCCTACCTGCATGGCGTCGACCATGCCGCGACCTTCACCGACGACGTGCACGTGCTGCTGCCGCCGCAGGTGCGGTCCGGCGCGCAACGCGGCCTGCGCCTGCACGTCGGCGGCACCGACACCCCACCGGCCCTCCGAAGCCCACGCGAAGGTTCGGGACTCGGACCCGGCGCCGACGGAGCCACACGGCAAGCCGCGGAGACCGGGGCCCGCACTGCCGGAACCGCACACCGAGCCACAGGCCCCGGACGACTCAACCCAAGCGGGGCGGGCCGAGACGGTTCGCGCTTCACTCCCGCACGCCAATCAGCAGGCCCCGAACGCCTCGACCTCGGCAGGGCGGGCCGAGGCGCAGACCGCGCGCTTCTCGTTCCCGATACCGCGCGCCGAGAGCGCCTCAGCCTCGGCAGGGCAGGTGGAGGCGCGGAGCCCGGGCCGAGTCTCGACCCACCCGGGCGGGTGGGCACGGCGACGATCCACCGCCCGGCGGCCGTCCTGCCTCGCACCAGCCCCGCGCAGGCGGCCTGGGAGACGGCGGTCTGGTTGGAACCGGTCCGCGCGGTCGGCATCGTCGACACCCTGCTCGCCGGCGGGCTCACCGAACCCGACGAGTTGGCCGCCATCGCCGACGCGAACGCCGGCCGGCCGGGTGCGCAGCGGGCACGGTGGGTTTTTGGCCTGGCCGATGGCCGTGCTCAATCGCCACCGGAGTCGCATTTGCGCGTCCGGCTGGTGCTGGCCGGGCTACCCCGGCCGGTCGCACAACATCCGGTACGCCTGCCCAGCGGCTTGATCCTCCATCCCGACCTCGCCTGGCCGCAGCTCCGGGTCGCGATCGAGTACGACGGCCAATGGCACGCCGACCCCGAGCGGCTGCACACCGACCGTAAGCGGCTCAACCAGTTGGTCGCCGCCGGCTGGCTGGTGCTGCACGTGACCAGTCGCCGAATGCACAACGACTTCGCGGGGGTGCTTCGAGAGGTCCGCGCGGCCCTGGCCGCCCGCGGCTGGCGCCGGTGACCACCCCCGCCCACCAGCCCGGCCAGTCGTCGAGATCAACTCGACTTCCATGAAGTCGGGGTGTCAGGGCGACCGGAACACCCCGACCTCATGGAACTCGGGAATGATCAAGCTGGCTCGAGCCACGGTCGGGCCAGGGCAGGGCCGGGGCCAGGGCAGGGCCGGGGCCAGGGCAGGGC
>NZ_SMKG01000026.1 GCF_004348525.1 Micromonospora sp. 15K316
GCGGGGTCGGGTCGGGGATCTCGTCGTGGAACCGGGTGGCCGCGGCGAGGACCGCCCGGTCGGCGGCCCGGGTCGCGGCCTCGCGGCGCGCCTTCGCCCGTTTCTTCACCCCACGGGCAGCCGCGCCGACGGCACGTTCGAGCGCCTGCCGGGCCTGCTCGTCCAGGTCGGGGTCGTCGAGACGGGCCAGCACGGCGAGGCAGGTCGCCAGCTCGTCCCGATCGACGGACACCCTGCCTCCCTGTGCGATGTGCGGCGAGACCGGCCGGATTCGAACCGGCGTCCTCCAGCTTGATGTCAAGGCGCGTCGACCTCTGCGCTACGGCCTCGCCGCGCGGCAGCATAACCAACCGCACCGACAAAGATCAGCCCCGGCGGCGGGCCTCCTGCAACACCCGGGCCGGGGTGCGGTTCGCACCGTTCACGGCGCGCCGGTCCGCACCCGCGTCCACCAGGGCCGCCATCACGTCCTCGGCTCCGGCGGCGGCGGCCCGGTGCAGCGGTGTGTCGCCCTCGCCGTCGCGCGCGTCGAGGGAGAGACCCGCCGCGAGGAGCGCCGGCAGGGCCCGGACGTGGTCCAGGTGGGACAGCCAGTGCAGCAACGTGCCGCCCGTCCCGTCGCGCAGCTCAGGGTCCAGGCCCGCGGCGACGAAGGCCAGCACCGTGTCGGTGTCGCCGTGGAAGAGCCGGGCGAGCAGATCGGCGCGGACGCGCCGGATCTCCTTCGGCACCGCCTTGCCGCCGGTCCGCCAGGCGCGTACCGCGTTGGCGCAGCCGGTGATCGGGCCGCCGAGCCGGGCCAGCAGCAACTCCCGCTCGATCTCCGCCGCGTCGTGGTGGCCGGTGCTGAGGTGCCCGCCGGTCGACCGGAGCAGATGCCAGTCACCGCCGCAGCGGACCCGGAACTCCTTGCCGGTTTCGGGCCGCGTCGCCGGGCGGTGCTGGTCGCGGCCGGGGAAGAGCGCCTCGTGCACCAGCGGGTGCAGCTCGCCGGCGCTCAGCGCGCCGGCAAGCAGCAGCGCCACGTCCGACGGTGCCGGCACCCCGACGAGTGGCCCGGGCAGCTTGTACGCCGACGGGTGGGCGTGCAGGCGCAGCACGCCGTCGTCCTCGGTGACCGCCAGCTGGGACGCGAACCGCAGCGACCGGTGCCCGTAGCGGTGCGCCAGCCGACGGTACTCCGCCGCGAGCAGCGGTAACGTCGGCGACGACCGGGTCAGCTGGTGGGTGACCAGGTGGGCCGAGCCGTACCGGGGTGGCGTGTGGTCGACGGCGAAGCCGGCTGCCCGGTAGGCGGCCGGCACATCGCCGGCCGCCAGCAGCGCGGTCAGCGCCTCCACCATCTCGGCGCGATCGGCGGGCCGCTCCGGCGGGCTCGTCTCGTCCGGCGCGTACGGGCGGCCGTCCGGGTGATGCCAGGGGAGACGCTCCGGCGACGCCCCGTACGCCCACCGCCGGTCCGTCGACGCATCGGCGTGCCAGCACCAGTCGGGCAGGTCCAGCCAGCCGTCGCCCACCTCGGCGGCGTCGACCACCCGCAGTCCCAGCCGTTGGGGCGCCCGGGCCTCCGTCGGCTGCGACACCACGAGCACCGCCGCGTTGCCGGATCGGGCGGGAAACGGGACGTTCAGCCGGGACAGCACCACCTGCTGCCGGGACGCCAGCGCCCACGAGTCCAGCCGGGGCAGGAACCGGCGCAGCAGGTCCGGCGCGAAGCCACGCAGCTCCGCCTCGATCCGTTCCGCCTCGCCCGGGCCCCACCGGCGGGCCACGTCCGGCAGGTCGACGTGCGCGTCGACCATCCCCGCCGTGCAGGCGCCACGCCAGTCTCCTGCGGCCCGCCGCCGGCCGACCGAGGCCACCATGGCCGGCGGCGACACCAGCGACAGCCGGCGTACCTCCCTGTAGTACGTCCGTCGGCGCCCCACCGGATCGTCCTCTCCCACGTCGTGCGGGCGGACCGGCCGGATTCGAACCGGCGTCCCCTCCATAGCCTGGAGGTGCGTCGACCTCTGCGCTACGGCCCGCCGCGGCGCAGTGTAGATGGAGGACGGTGGGCGGGCCGACCGGATTCGAACCGGCGTCCCCCTCCCTGATCAGGAGGTGCGTCGACCTCTGCGCTACGACCCGCCGCCGCGCAGTGTAGACGGGAAATCGAGGAGCGGGCCGACCGGAATCGAACCGGCGTCCTTCGTCTGGGAAGTACGACGCGACGACCTCTGCGCTACGGCCCGCCGATGCGAGTGTAGAACCGGAACACGGCGGGCGCGGGCCCCCGGATACGGTTCGGCCTGTGATGACCGGCCCGGTAGACCGTCACGTGCTCTTCCTCGACGTGGACGGACCGCTGATCCCGTTCAAAGCCCGCCCGGGACGGCGCGAGCCTGCCGACTCGCGATGGCGGGACGTCATCGGCAACCCGCTGCTCGATCGGCTCGACCCGGCCGACGGTCGCCGGCTGTCGGCCCTCGGATGCGAGTTGGTCTGGGCGACGACGTGGGCGGCGGAGGCGAACGAGGTCATCTCGCCACTGCTCGGGCTTCCCGACCTCCCGGTGGTCGAATGGCCGGACGGCGACGAGGAGCCGGAGCGTGGCCTGCACTGGAAGACCCGCCACCTGGTGCGGTGGGCAGCCGGCCGGCCGACCGAGGTGTCGGCGGAGGCTTTCCAGGCGGGTGGGACAAGCGTGAGGCACGCGCCCCTTTGTTCAGTCCGATTCGTCGAGGTGCCGTTGGAGGTCGTCCACGGTGTCGTAGAACCGGGTTCTGGGCCAGGGAGGCGTCTCGGCCTTGTTTCTCCACGTGAGGTGCACTCGGGCCCAACGCGCGCCGGGAAGCGCGACGATGATGTCGTCCGAGGCTTCGGATGTGGCGATGACGACGACGGGCTGGCGGTGCAGGGGGTGGTCGGCGGCGATTTCGGTCAGAAGCTCACTGCGCAGTGCCTCTTTCTGATCACGCTCGGCGGCGCCGCTCGGCCGTAGGTCCCACCACGGGTCGGTGAAGTCGGGCTGTTCGGTCACGGCAACGGTTCAGACCGACGATTGACGGGTCTCCCGCCACGCCTGCTGGTGGCCGGTGACCTCCTGTAGCGCCTCGCGGAACGCGGCGAAGCGCTGCTCGCCGAGGGTTCGCTGCAGGCGCTCTTCGATCGTGGCCAGGATGGCGCGGGCCTTGGCGATCTCGTCCAGGCCGTGTTCGGTGGGGACGATGCGCTTGGCGCGGCGGTCGGCGGGATCGGGTTCCCGGCGTACGTAGCCGAGGCTGACCAGCTCGTCGACGATCGTGCCGATGATCTGTTTGTGTTGGCCGGTCCGGGCCGCCAGGTCGGTCGCGCGGACTCCGTCGGCGTCGAGGAAGGCCAGCACCGAGCCGTGGCGTGGACGGACGTCGGGGTGCCCCTGCTCGCTGAGAGTTTCGAAGAGTTCGTTCTGCAACGCCCGCATGAGCTGCCCGGTCAGGACTCCCAGGTCGGGGTGGTGCTGCGCGGTGTCCACCGAACCGCCTCCCGAAATTAGTCACGATGCCTGACTGTCAAGTACTATGACTATACCGTGGTCTCAGCTGATCCCCCAAGCCACCCCGTGCAGACAGAGGAGAGACCCGACATGAGCGCCAACGGCTACGACTACGCCATCACCCGCACCCTGGACGCTCCGGTCGAGAAGGTCTGGGCCGCCTGGACCGACGCCGACAAGTACGGGCCGTGGGCCAGCGCCGAGGACGTCGTCCTGGACGTACGGCCGGGCGGCGCCTGGAGCGCGGTCATGGTCATCCCGGGCGGCGCCCGCATCCCGCTCACCGGCAGCTACGCGGAGGTCGTGCCGAACGACCGGCTCGTGATGGGCATGGACGTGCCGGGCCGTGACGAGCCCGTCCTGATGACCCTCGACCTGACGCCCGACGGCGACCGCACCAAGGTCACCCTCTCGCAGACCTTCGACACGGCCGAAGACCGCGACCAGTCCGAGCAGGGCAGCAACATGCTGCTTGACGGGCTGACCCGCTTCCTGGCCACCGCCTGACCGGTACGACCGCGCGGGGTGAGGAGAGCCCTCACCCCGCGCGGTCGTGCGCCGTCTGCATCCCCCGCTCCGACCGACGGCGAGGACGCCCAGCCACCGTGCGGCAGCCGAGTCGGCGCAGGCCGTGGTCAGGCGATCCGGTAGGCCCGCTGGATCGTCTGCGTCACCGTGTTCCCGGCGGTGTCGGCGGCCGTCACCCGCAGCGACACGAACCCGGACCGGCGCGGGTGGACGATGAGGGCGGCGTCGCGGATCACCGGCAACGGGAGCCACGTCCTGCCGTCGTCGAACGACGCGCTGACGCCGAGCGTCCGGTTACCCGCGGCGGACGAGCCCGCCTGCCGATCCAGGGCAACCGGGATGGTCATCGCCCGGCCCGCCCGTGCCGTGTTGGTGTCGTCGAGCGCCGGCGTCGGCCGGGCCGTCGTCAACGGCAGCCGCTCCGGCTTCGACGTGTGGGCCGAGGTGAAGGTCCACGCCACCGCGACCGACGTCGACAGGGTGTCCGGGGCGGCGCGGGTGACGGTCGCCTCCAGGCGGTAGGTGGCCTTCTCGGCGGGTACGGAGAAGTCCGCCCACGGGCCGTCCGCGGTGGCGATCTCCTTGCCGTTACGCAGCAACCGGAGGTGGACCGGCAGGTCGTCGCGGCTGGCCGGCCGACCTGTCGCGTCGCCGAACAGGGGTGGCGCCGCGATCGAGATGGTGTCGCCGTCGCGGCCCGCGTATCCCAGCGGCGACCACTCCGGCACCCCGTTCATGCTGGGCCCGAACGGCGCCGCGTTCCAGGTCTGGGCGTACCTCCTGCCCGGCTTGAAGGTGGACTCCTGGGTGGTGAGGTTGTCGCCCTCGACCAGGGTGGACGTCCAGACGATCCCGCCGTCGGTGTTGTAGTACTCGGTGCCGTGGAAGGGCAGGTCGATCGACGTGCTCGACCCGATCGGGCCGGGGCCACCGGGGGCTGCCGCGCGGTGCTGGCGGACGGCCGTGGCGGTGGTGGACTGGCTGCGGTAGGTCGCCTTGACGGTGGCGAGGTTCTTCGGCGACAGCTTGCGCGTCAGCCCGGTGAACATGTCGCCCTGGAGCACGTAGGCCAGGTCGTAGGTGTAGGGGCTGTTGCGGAAGCTGCCGTCCTTGCCGGGGCGGGCGAGCCCGATGCCCAACGTCACGGCGAGCTCGGGGGCGGCGACGGCGGGCCCGACCCGGCCGAAGAACACGTTCGCGAACGAGTCCCCGTCGAGCTGGACGCCCGGGTAGCGCAGGCCGTCGTTCCAGTTGGCGCTCACGTGGACGCCCAGCGGTGCGGCGTCGCGCTCTGGCACGGTGAGCGAGACCGGCCGGGCCGTGCGGGCGTCGATCGCCTCGGTGATCGGGCCGCGGACGTCCAGGACCGGCTGCACGAGCAGGCTCGACCTCTCGCCGTCGTGGATGGTGCTGTAGAGGGCGTAGCGGCCCTTGGGCAGCCGCATCGTGCCCCCGCCCGGTTGCCCGTCGAGGGTGGTGAACTCGCCGGTCGTCAGGCTGGCCGCTACGGCCCGGTAGTCGGTGGCCGGTCGGCCGTCCCGACCGGTGTGGTCGAGCCGTACGTCGTAGCTCTCGATCTCCCGGTTGAGCGCGAACGGTGTCCGCACCCGCAGGTCACCGGCGCCGGTAGCGGTGAGCGCGCCCTGGTAGACGCCGTCGGGGGCGTCCACTCGGGTGTCCACGGTGATCGTGGCCTCGGCGCGGCCGCCGGCCGGTACGACGAGGGTGGCCGGGTTGACCGTGAGCATGCCGGCCGGGGCGGGTGCGACGGTCAGCGACAGGGTGACCGGCGTGCTGCCGGTGTTCCGGTAGCCGACGACCTGGGTGATCGGGGTGTCGTCGGCGTGGGGCCAGCGCTGCACCGGGAAGTCGATCGCGGCGATGTCGGCGGCGATCGGCTGGGCGACGGCGCGGCCGATGTCCACCCGGCCCGCGCCCTGCTCGTAGAGGCTCTCCTCACCGGTGGGCTCGGCGGAGTCCATCAGGGCGGCCTTCAGCTGCGGGCCGGACCAGTCCGGGTGCTGCCCGGCGAGGATCGCGGCGGCGCCCGCCACGTGCGGGGTCGCCATCGAGGTGCCCGACATGGGGACGTAGCCGCCGCCGGGGGCCGCGGCGACGATGTCGACGCCGGGCGCGCTGATCTCGGGCTTGATGTGGTTGTCGCCGACCCGCGGTCCCTTGGCGGAGAAGTAGGCCCGCTGGTCGTCGGCGTCGACGGCGGCGACGGCGAGGGCGTCGTCCGCGGAGGCCGGCGTGTTTACCGACTTCGGCTTGCCCTCGTTGCCGGCGGCGACGACGAAGAGTGTGCCGTACCGGCGGCTCAGGTCCTGGACCGCGGTCTCCAGCGGGTCGAGCGCCGGCGTGTCCGTGTCGCCGATGCTCAGGTTGATCACGCGGGCCTGCGGCGCGGCCCACTGCATGCCGGCGATCACGTCCGAGTCCTGGCACTCGGTGGTGGCGCAGACCTTTCCGACGACCAGCTTCGCGCCGGGGGCGACGCCGCGGTACCGGCCGTCGGAGGCCGCGCCGCTGCCGACGATCGTCGACGCCACGTGGGTGCCGTGACCCACCGTGTCGGCGGGGTCGTCGGCGCCGGTGAAGTCCCGGACCGCGGCGAGCTGCCCGGCGAAGTCGGGGTGGCCGGCGTCGATCCCGGTGTCGAGCACGCCGACGGTGACGCCGGTGCCGTCGTAGCCGGCCCGCCAGGCCGAAGGGGCGCCGATCTGCGCCACGCTACGGTCCAGGGTCACCCGGCGCTTGCCGTCGAGCCAGACGGCGCTGACGCCGGCGGTGAGCGTACGGGCGGTCGGTGTCGCGTGGGTGAGTGACGACCAGAGCGCGGCCCGCTCGGTCCGGCCCGCCCGTACGGCGAGCGCGTGCGCGGCGGGCAACTCGGCGCGTACCCGGGCGGACCCCTCGACGGCGGCGGCGCGCGCCTGCGCCGGCTTGTTCTCCGGGTACGTCACCAGCAGCGGCAGGTCGGCGCTTCGGTCGTCGTAGCCGAACTCGCCGAGGACGGTGAGGTCGAACAGCCGCGGGTCGAGCCGGCCGTCGCGCAGCAGCGGCGCCGCGTCGGCGGGGATGACGTACTGGTGGCCGCCCTCCCGGCTGCTGACGAAGCGCATGCCGGTCCGGCCCGGTCCCCGCTGGATCTGCGGGTGGCCGGTGGCGTCCAGCGTCACGCGGTCGCCGGTGATCAGCGTGAAGGTGCCGCCCGGCCCGCTGGCCGGGGCCGCCGGTTGCTCCTGCGCGCCGGCTGGGGTAGCCGACACTCCGGCCGTGACCAGCGCGGTCGCGAGCACCGCGGCTGTCAGGGCGCGTCGTTGCCGTCGTCGCACATCGTCCTCTCCGCCTCGGGTTTCTCCCGGGTCGGCACGATGACGCCTGGACCGCTCAGCGGGTTGATCATCAACCTTGTGACGAGCATCACAATCCGGCACCGCGCGGGTGGGGTCCCTCCCCCCGACCGGGTTGCATGCGGCGTGACCAGGGGACGAGGCTTCGAGGGGGCGCCGGTCGGATGCGTGACGCTGAGGAGTTCGACGCCCTCTACGCGGCCTGCGCGGGCCGGATCGTGGGCCACGTCTACCTGCTGACCGGCAACCTCAACGAGGCGGAGGACGCCGTCGCCGAGGCCTTCGTGCGGGCCTGGCAGCGCTGGCAGACGGTGCGGGAGGCGGACAGTCCGGAGGCGTGGGTGCGGCGCGTCGCCTCCCGGATCGCGGTGAGCAGCTGGCGCAAGGCGATGAACCGGATCCGTGCGCACCACCGGGCCGCCGTCGAGCAGAGCGTTCCCGGCCTCGACGAGAACCACGTCGCGCTGCTGCAGGCGCTGCGGCGGTTGAGCGCCGACGAACGCCGGGCCGTCGTGCTGCACCACCTGAACGATCTCACCGTCGCCCAGGTGGCGGCCGAGATGCAGCGGCCGGTCGGGACCGTCAAGACCTACCTTGCTCGCGGCCGCAGGGCGATGGCCGCGATGCTGACCGAGGAGCCCCAGGAGGAGGCGTCCCATGGCTGATCCGCGCGACGACCTCACGGCCATCGCCGACGGGGCCCGTCGGACGACGAAGTTGCCCCCCGCGCAGACGCTGCGCGACCGTAGCGACAGGCGTCGCCGCCGTCGGACCGCCGTGACCGGCGTCGGCCTCGCCGCGCTCGCCCTGGTGATCGGGGCAGTGGTGGTGCAGGCGCGGGAGCAGGCGGTGGCGCCGGACCGGGGTGTGGTGGCCCCGGCGGGTCAGGTGCCGCCGTCGGCCGTCCCGTCCGTGACCGCGTCGGCGGGGCCGCGGGAGATCCTCACCGGCCGGCGGCAGGTCGCGATCGTGGTTCCCGGCATGAACCGGGCGATGCTGGCTATCGACCGCGACGGCGATCAGGTGCGGGCCACCACCGAGCGCGGCGTCGACGACCGGGCGCGGTGGGTCCTGCGGCCCGACGGGGACCGGTTCCGGATCGTGCTCGCCGGGCCGGGAGGCGGCGGGCAGACCTGCATGACGGTCGTGCACGACGCCGCGCCGGGCAGCGTCCGCGTCCGGACCTGCGAACCGGGCGCGCAGACGCAGCTGTTCACGATCGAGCAGGAGGCCGACGGAAGCTTCTCGCTCTTCCAGGGCCGTCGTTACGTGCAGGTGGTCGACGGCACCAACGCACTGGTTCCCGACCTGCCGGAGGCGCTCACCACCACGTACGAGTTCGAGGACCGGGGTCCCGTCGTCGACGAGTAGTCCGGAGGCGATCGATGCGCCCGACGCGGAGCTGGTCCGGCGCGCACTGCCAAGGCGCACACACCTCAGGCACGGCACCCCGGCCCGGACCCACCACCCGGGGGCCTACCTCACGGTCCGGAGGCCCTTACGAAACACGGGCTAGTAGCGCCCGCGCCCGAACGCATCGGCTACCCCCCAGCGCCCGGGGATATCAAGCAGTTCGATGCGTCCGATCTCTTCCGGCACCGCGGGATCGACCAGCAGGTGTTCGCCGTGCGGTTCCATCCCGAGCATCGTGCGGAGAAGCAGCAGGGTCGCCCCGCTGGACCAGGCCTGTGGGCTGCAGGCGGTCGGATACTCGACCGGGTACTGGGTCAACTCGCGGTCGTACCCACCGAACGCCTCGGGCAGACGGCCCTGGAAGTACTGCGCGGCGTCGATGATTCCATGGGCGATATGGGCAGCTTCCTCCTTGAAGCCGTAGCGCCGCAAACCCAACGCGATCAACGAGTTATCGAAGGGCCAGACGGTGCCTACGTGGTACCCGACCGGGTTGTAACGCTCATCGCCCTCCGCCAACGTCCGCACACCCCACCCGGAAAACAGCCGCGGCCCGACCAGATGGGTTGCGACTTGCTCAGCCCGCGAGTCCTCCACGATGCCACTCCAGAGCAGATGACCGATGTTCGAGGAGAGCGCGTCGACTGGTTCGCCCTCGGTGTCGAGCGCGAGCGCATAGTACTGTCCGTCCTCGATCCAGAAGTCACGGTTGAACCGATGCTTGAGGTTCTCCGCCTCCCGTTCCAGCCGATCTGCGAGCGCCGGGTCGTCCCAGAAGTTGCGGGCGAGGCGAGCGGCGCGCAATTTCGCGTCGTACGCGTATCCCTGGACCTCGCAGGTTGCCCGCGGAAAATCAGGCAGCCTGCCGTCCCGATAGGAAATCGAGTCCCAGGAGTCCTTCCAACACTGGTTCACCAGCCCGGTCGCCTCGTTACGGCGCTTGTACCACACGTAACCGTTGCCCATCAGATCGCCGTACTCATCGATCCACCCGAGAGCCGCGCGAGCGAAGTCCTCCGACTGGCGTACCAGTGCGCCGTCGCCGGTCCATCGCTCGTACTCGTCGAGGAGGATCAGGAAGAGTGGGGTCGAGTCGACGCTGCCGTAGTATGGCGAGTGCGGCTGCTCCTCGAACGCGGCTGATTCGCCGAGGCGCAACTCGTGCATTATTTTGCCGGGCTCCTCCTCGCGGAAGTCATCCAGCTTGCTGCCCTGCATGGACCCGAGGAGGCGCAAGGTTGTCGCGGCGAGTTCCGGTGTGAACGGTAACGCCTGCAGGCTGGTGAAGATGCTGTCGCGGCCGAAGAGCGTCATGAACCACGGCAGACCCGCGGCTGGCATCGTTCGACCGCCCGAGATGAGCGGCGTGTACCGCAACGCCGCGAGATCAACGAGGCTGCGTCTGTACGTCATCGCCAACGGCTCGTAATCACATTCCAGGCGTGGTGTCCGGCTGAGCCACTCGTCCTGGTCCCTCCGGACTTCTGGCCGAGGTCGGCCGCGTTGGCCCTGCAGGCTGGTTCTGATTTCTCTACCGCGTCCCCCCAGCGCCTCGACGTGCAGACTCGTCTGCCAGGTGCCGTGCGGTTCAATGCGGACGGAGAACGTGAGACCATCCTCGTCGATCTGAGCGGGCGCGGTACTGGAGATGAGGGTTTCGCGCCGGAAGGTGTCTCGCTCGTAGCCCAACCGGAGGCGCCCGTCCTCAACCACTGCGTAGCGTTTCCCGGCCTTGTGCTTCCGCACGTTCTTGATCTCGAAGATGTCGGCGAAATCGCTGCCGACGTCGAGGCGGATGGTGAGGTCGACGGGCTTGCCCGTATGGTTGAAAATGCTCAACTGCTCTTCGAGGCTGCGTCCGATCTCCTGCTTGCGGATAACCGACACCTTGGCGTCGACGTAGTGAGTAGGTTCTCCAGGGACCAGGAAGAACCGCGCCTCGAAATACTGCAGGTTGTCGACGGAAAGCGACTGGAGTCGTTCACCGTTGACGGTGAGACGCCAAGTCGACAGGAAGCGGGTGTCATACGAGAAGAATCCCGCCGGGAAGGTGGGGGACACCTCCATGTCGCCGCGCTCGTCGCTCACGACGAAGGTGTTTCCGTCGAGGATACGAACGCGTTCGGTCACCGCCGCCCCCTGGGGAAACGGGCGGCAGGCCGCGGATCATGCGCATCGGGCGGTCCTGGAAAAACCTTCGTGAGGAAGCGAAGCAGGAGCAGGTCGCCGTCACAGGTGAGTTGGTTGCGCAGCCATGCCGCCAGCGCGTTCACCTCACCGCTCGTGATGCGGTCGAATAGGACGCGATCGGCGCGGACGACGCAGTCAGCGTGGCGCTCCTCCCGCGAAACACTGACGTCTCCCTTCGTGATTGCGAGTATCCAGTGGTCCGTCCGCCCCTCATGATCAAGGTCAAAGCGCATCACGCCGCTAACCTGCGCCAGCAGGCGCTCGTGCCCGCGCCGGCCAAGCTGATCGAAGAACTCACCAGTTGGATCGGACATGTCCGAAAGCATGGTGCGGGAGATGGTGGCTCCGCATCACCCGATGCGGGTGAGATCGGTACGAGGCGGTCTGGCGTTCGCGTGACCTCGTGAGTTGTCCGATCAGCTCGGCCAGGGCGAACCGACGATGCGCTCGACCGTCGTCGAGCGCTGGAGGCCGGGGATGAAATGCTCGAGCACGTCGGAGCTGACGGTGCCGTTCGTGGTCTCGGGACGATCCTTCAGCCCGTCTACGCAGGCTCGCAGAAACTCGTTCTTGAAGTCACCTCGCGGGTGGACGGCGAGAATTTCGTCCAGCTGGTCGCGGTCCAGTCCCTCCAGGCCGAGGCCGATCACGTCGGTCAGGGCACCGAGGTGCGTGGTCGCGATTTCCGGGGCCATCCGCTCGGGGATGCCCGGGGTGGTGTGCAGCGCGATCGCCATCCACACGGTCTCGGCGGCGGCGGTCGAGAAACCCCGGTCCAGGAGGAACTTGCGCGCGTGGTCGGCGCCATCGACTTCGAAGCGCTGCACGACGTCGGAGAAGGGAGTCAGGAGGCCGACGTCATGGAACATGGCCGCCAGATAGAGCAGCTCCGGGTCCAGCTCCGCGCCGAGTCTGTGAGCGTGCATCAGACCGAAGAAGAAGACTCGCCGCGAGTGGTGGTAGATGACGGGACGTGTCGTCTCCCGGGCGATCCTGGTCGCTTCGGCGACCGCCGCTGTCTCAGGAATCTCCAACCCCGCGATGACCTCTGGCATGACCTCTGACCTTTCCGGGGAATGTCTGCGGACAGTTTTCCAATCTGCGTGCGTATCGATCACCGCTTCGCCGTGACGTGGAACAGCCCCACGCACTTTCTGGAAGCACGCCTCAGGCGGGCGCGTCGCGGATGGCGAGCGCGGCCTGCACGAGCGCCGCGTGCGTCAGCGTCTGCGGGTAGTTGCCGAGGTGGGTGCCGGTCGCCGGGTCCAGCTCTTCCGCGTAGAGGCCGAGTGGGCCGGCATGGTCGAGCATCGCCTGGAACAGCTGAAGCGCCTCGCCGCGCCGCCCGGTGCGGGCGAGCGCCTGAACGAGCCAGAACGAGCAGGGCAGGAACGCGCCTTCGCGGCCGGGAAGCCCGTCGCGGCCGGGCGGGTAGCGGTAGAGGAGCGGGCCGCCGGCGGAGAGCCGGTCGCGGATCGCGTCGATGGTGCCGCGTACCCGGGGCGAGTCGATGCCGTCGAAGTTCAACAGCGGCAGGACGAGCAGGGCGGCGTCGAAGTCCTGGGAACCGTAGCTGCGTACGTAGCTGGCCGCCGCCGGGTCGAATCCGCGCGTGCGGACCTCGACGGCGATGGCCTCGCGGGTCTGCTGCCAGCGTCGCCGGCGGCGCTGCGACAGCGGGTGCGTGTCGGCGATGGCGAGGGCCCGGTCCAGGGCGAGCCAGCCCATGAGCTTGGAGTGGACGTGCTGGGCCGGTTCACGGACCTCCCAGATCCCGGCGTCGGGCTCCTGCCAGCAATAGCTGACCACGTCGGCGAATCCCCGTACCGCCCGCCACGTCTCCGTGTTGAGGCGCCCCCCGGCCTGCACGAACGCCCAGGCGGCGTCGATCACCCAGCCGTACCCGTCGAGCTGGTGCTGCGCGGCGGCGGCGTTACCGGTCCGGACCGGAGCGCTGCCGCGGTAACCGGGCCAGCCGGGTACCTCCCGTTCCCGGGGCACGGTGCGCCCGTAGAGGGTGAGCAGCGCCGGCAGGCGTGGGCGCTGCAACCGGCTGGCGTGCAGCAGCCAGGCGAGGAACCCGCGAGCTTCCTCGGGTTTGCCCACGCTGAGGAAGGCGCTGACGCCGATGCTGGCGTCCCGGGGCCAGACGTAGCGGTAGTCCCAGTTGCGCATCCCGCCGGGATCCTCGGGCAGTGACGTGGTGGGTGCCGCCACCGGCGCCCGTGAGGGCGAGTAGGTCAGCAGCCGCAGGGTGAGCAGGCTTCGTACGACGTGTTCCCGGAACGGCAGTGACTCGTCGATCTCGGCGGTCCAGGTTCGCCACCGCTGTTCGTCCTCGACGAGCAGGTCCCAGGCCGCTGCCGGGTCCACGTGGATCAGTGGTTCGCGGTAGGCCACGGCCAACACCAGGGTGAGCGGACGACCAGGGTCGACAGTGATCCGGGTGAGTCGGCCCGGTTCGACGGCGAGGTCGCGCGTGCCGCCCAACGAGACCGCCAACGCCCCCCACTGGCACACCAGGCCCTGACGCCGCCGGTGGACCCGGGGCCGTTGGTGGTGTTCGCCGTGGCGGGGGTCGAACTCGACGACGGCGTCGATCGGCGCGTCCTCGGCCGACAGCCGCCGCACGATCAGCGTCGTGGGCAGGAGGCGGCCGCCGACCTCGGCCACCATGGCCTCGGTGAGGGTGAGCCGCCCGGCGCCGACCGCCCAGGTCGTCTCCAGCGTGGCGGTGTGCTGCCGGTAACGCCGTTCGACCACCGGAGCGGGTTCGGCGGGGCCGACCCGGAAGGTTCCCGCGTCGGGGCCGCCGACCAACCGGCCGAAGAGCGGCTCGCCGTCGAAACGCGGCACGCAGAGCCAGTCGACGCCGCCGTCGCCGGCGACGAGCGCGGCGGTGCGGGTGTCGCTGATCAGCCCGTAGTCGCTGATCGGCCTGGGCGGCCGGAGCCACGTCGGGTCGGGTCCACCGGTCATGGGAAAGCTCCTCGGGTCACGTGACCGGGTGCGCGGGCCGTCGCGGTCAGCCGGCCCGCAGCAGCAGCCCGAGGACCAGCCCGTAGAGGACGTGGACGACGGCCGCGACGGCGGGCGTCTGGTTGCCGTAGTTCAGGGCGAACAAGCCCGGCGGTTCCAGCACCGCGGTGCTGGCCAGGCCCGCCCGCTGGGAGGCCATGCGCGGGTGGACACCGGGCAGCAGCGGCAGCAGCACCGTCAGCGCGATCCCGACGTGGACGAAGCCGAGCAGCGCGCCGATCCACCAGGTGGCGTGACCCAACAGGGCGAAGGTGGCCGCGTAGCCGAGGGCGAAGCCCTGACCGACGCCGAGGTGCATGACGAACCCGATGACGCGGGCACGGTCGGGATCCTCGGTGACGAGGGTCCCGAGTGCCAGCGGAAAGTCGATGCGGGTGAGCCCGGCCAGCTGGGCGGCGGTCAGCGCTGCGGTCAGCGCGGTGGTGGCGACCAACCCGAACAGCGCCCATCCGGCCCAGTCCATCTCAGTGGTGGGCGGCGCGCGGGTTCACGGCCGCCGCGCCGCCCGGGCTTTCCGCGCCGCACGGGAAACGTCCCCCGTACGGCCGGCTCCGGGGCACCGGGCGGTTCGGGGCCGTCGGCGCGGGGCGCGGCGGCGTTCTCGCGGTCATCGGTCCGTCCTTCGGCTGGCCGGCGTGCGGCTGCGCGGCCGTGATCGGGGAGTCCCGCGTCGCACCACCGTCGGACGACCCTGGCCGCGCCGGTTTTTCACCATATGTCACCGCGCGGCGGTGTGTGGCCGGCTCGTCGAGACGCGACCGACACCGGGCGAGCCGCGCACGCCGAGGCCGGGACCGGTCGGGCCGCGTCGCCGGCGCGACAGCAACACCACTCCCGTTGTGCGCCCGGACGCCGGTTTCCATTCACCGGCATGACGGGTGGGCCCCCTAGCGTCACCGGCTGACAGTTCGTCTCCGGCCGGATGAGTGGTGATCATGTCATCGGCACCCGAAGTAAGCGTCGTCATCCCCACGTTCGCCCGCCCCGACCTGGTCACCCGGGCTGTCCGTAGCGTCCTGGCCCAGACGGTCACCGACATCGAGGTCATCGTCGTGATTGACGGCCCCGACCAGGCGACCCAGGACGCGCTCGGCGGGATCGACGACCATCGCCTGCGGCTCGTGCAGCTCGCGCAGAAGGGCGGCGCCCCGAACGCCCGCAACGTGGGCGTGGCGCACGCCGCCGCGCCGTGGACGGCCCTGCTGGACGACGACGACGAGTGACTTCCGGAGAAGCTCGCGGTGCAGTTGGCGTACGCGCGGCAGGCCACCGCCGCGCTGCCGGTCATCGCCAGCCGGCTGGTCAACAAGACCCCGCGTGCCGAGTTCGTCATGCCCCGCCGCCTCCCGCTCGACGGCGAGCCGGTGTGCGAGTACCTCACCGTCCGGCGCGGTCTGTTCCACGGTGACGGGTTCATCCAGACCTCGACGATCATGGCGCCCACGTCGTTGCTGCGTCGGGTCCCGTTCACCGTGGGCCTGCGCCGCCAGCAGGAGCTCGACTGGACGCTGCGGGCGCTGGACCAGGACGGCGCCGACCTGGTCATCGCCGCCGAGCCGCTGGTGCTGTGGCACCAGGACGAGGACCGGCCGCGGATCAGCCTGAACTCGCCGTGGGAGGCGCAGCTGGAGTGGGTGCGCAAGATGCGCCCGCTGCTGACCCCGAAGGCGTACGCCGCCATCGTCATGAGCATCATCAGTTCGATGGCGGCGCCGACACGGAGTTTCCGCGTGTTCCGGATGCTGCTCGGCGACGCGCGACGGCACGGCCGGCCGAGCGCGATCGACTACCTGACGTTCTTCCAGATCTGGCTGATCCCACCGCAGCTGCGGCACACCCTGCGTGACCGGATCCTGAGCCGCCGACGCCCCGCCCCCGCACCGGACGCCGAGCCCGTCCCGGCCACCTCCGCGACGCGCGGCGGCGGGGTGCCGCCCGCCGACCACCCGGTCCGCACGACAGCCGCCGCGCTGCCGGTGTCACCGGTACCGACGACCGGCCCGGGAAGCGATGTCCGGAGCTAAGGTCGCGGTGATCTGGCGCAGCGGTCTGCTGCCGATCTCCGAGACGTTCGTCCGCAACCAGGGCGACGCGTTGCCGTCGTGGCGGCCGGTCTACCTCGGCGCCAACAAGATCGCCTCGCCGATCGCGGCCGACGGCGACGTGATCGTCTACCCGGGCACTCCGGCCGGCCGTCGTGGCTGGCACCAGCTGCGGGCGACCGGCCGCTCGGCGCGGCTGCGCCGGCTGCTGGCCCGCCTCAAACCGACGGTGGTGCACGCCCACTTCGGTGGCGACGGCTGGTTGATCAGCCGCACCGCCCAGCAGTTGGGCGTACCGCTTGTCGTCACCCTGCACGGCGTCGACGTGACGCGGCAGCCGGCCGTGCCCGGCCTGCGTGGCGCGCGGCACCGCCGCAAGCTGCGCGCCGCGTTCGACCGGGCCGCCCTGATCATCGCCGTCTCGGCCTTCATCCGCGACCGCGCTCTGGAGTTGGGCGCCGACCCGGCGAAGGTGCGCGTCCACTACACCGGCGTGCCGATCCCGGCGGAGCCGCCGGCCGGTCCGAAGACGTGGGACGTGGTCTTCGTGGGCCGGTTCGTCGACAAGAAGGGCGCCGACGACCTCGTCGAGGCGCTCGGACTGCTCGCGCCGCTTCGGCCCCGCGTCCTCTTCATCGGCGCGGGCCCGCGGCAGGAGGCGACCCGGGCGCGGGCGGTTCAGCTCCAGGTGGACGCCACGTTCCTGGGCGCGCAGCCGCCGGAGCTGGTCCAGCAGCACATGGCGCAGGCCAGGATGCTTGCCGCGCCGTCCCGAACGGCGTCGGACGGCGACTGCGAGGGACTACCCACGACCGTCCTGGAGGCGGCGAGCCTCGGACTGCCGGTCGTCGCCACCCACCACAGCGGCATCCCGGAAGGGGTCCGAGAGGGGGAGACCGGCCTGCTCTGCGCCGAACGGGACCCGGCGGCGCTGGCCGAGAACATCCGCCGGCTGCTCACCGACGAGCCGCTGCGGGAACGCCTCGGACGCGCCGCCCGCCGGCACGCCGTGGAGAACTTCGACCTGCGCCGGCAGACGCGACTGCTCGAGGAGCTGTACGAGAGCGTCGTCGCTCCCGGCGTCGCCCGGCCGGATGCCGCCGAGGCCGCCACCCCGGCGCCGCGCTGAACCGTGCCGCGCCGCCGCCGTCCGCTGGTCAGCCGCGGGGCAGGACGCGGCGGGCGACGGCGCCGGCGGTGCGGCGAGCCCGCCGGGCACCGGCCAGCATGAGCTTGCCGGCTCGCGCCGTCGGTGTGCCGCTCAGCACCGCGACGAGCCCACGCGCCCGGCGCAGCTCCGCCTCCCGGTCGGCGAGGGCCCGCTCGTACCACGCCTCCCGCTCGCGGGCCTCGGCCAACTCCTGCGCCAGCCGGTCGCGGCTCATCGTCAGCTCCCGCAAACCCGGCGTCGCCGCCCGGCCTGGCTCGTCATCGGTCGGTGCGACCGGCTCGGGGGCCCGCCCGGCCAGGGCCGCCAGCGTCAGACTCAGTTCGGCCGGGTCCGCGGGTGACGGCCAGAGGTAGCCGAGCCCGGCGTCGAGCAGCCGGACGGCGAGGCGCCGCAGAGCGGCCTGCGGGGGCCCTGCCGGCGTCAGTGGCGCGAGGTCGTGACCGGGCGTCATGACGACCTGGTCGGCCGGGACACCGGCGTGCGGGCTGGCCTGCCACCGGTGCAGCAGCTCCCGCACGGCCGGCAGGTCGCGCCGCAGGGACGCCACAATGAGGAGCTGTTCGAGGAGGTGACCGCTGGGCAGCAGCCAGGTGCCGTCGGCCGGGCTGTGCCGGAACAATCCTCCGCCGGGACCGCGGGTGACCTCGACGCGATCGCCGTCGACCGCGATCATCGCCTCGGGCAGGGGCGGGAACCGCAGCTGTGCGGCCGGGATTCCGGGCTGCTCCGGACCGCTCCCCGGTGCCTCGAACCAGAGCTGACCGGTGACGCCGCCCGGATCGAGGACGGCCCGTTCGGCCTGCAGGATCCAGCCCGGCGCGAGGACGGCCGCCGCGTCGTGGCGCACCGACTGGGCGGCCAGCCGTCGCGGGTCGGTCAGCACGGTCGTCAGGGGTGCACAGGCCTGGTCGAGCACCGCCGTGAGGAAGGCCCTCGCCTCCTCGTCGGCCAGCAACCCCGGCGTCACCAGCGCGGTGGGCGCGATCGGCGTCGGCCAGGCGGTGTGGATGTGCGTCACGGCCAGTCCGGCGGCGGCGAGGCGGTCGCGGAGCCGGTCCAGGCCCGCCGGCCGGTTCGGGTCGTACTCGCCGGCGTCCGCCCAGTCCGAGTCGGTCACCTCCGGCGGCAACGCGACCAGCCGGTGCACGCCCAGGTGATTCTCCGCGGCGAGGAGCAGCCGCGCGCCCGGCCGCAGCGCGGCCGTCAGCAGCGCGACGGTGTCGTCCCAGGTCAGGTCGGCGCCCTCGGTGGAGGTGAGCCGCCGGGTGCCGTCGAGCGCCACGACCGTGTCGTACGCCGGTTCGGCCGCGAGCTTCTCCGGGCTGCCGCAGAGCACCGTGACGCCGGGGCGGCCGGCCAAGCGGGCGGCGAGCGCCTCGGCGTCCGGCAGCCCCCGCACCAGGACCGTCAGGTCCTCCGCCGGTACCGCGTCGAGCAACGTCGGGTCGAGCGGGCCGAGGACGAGGGCGCGCCCGGTCACGGTGGCGAGCAGCGGGGCCAGTACCTCCCCGCGGACCGGGCCGGGCCCGTGCCGGCCGTCCAGGTCCGACCAGGCCTGCATCTCGCCGCCGATCAGTCGCAGGTTCATCGCGCCCCCTCCAGCGGTGCGGGCTCGGCGGTCACGGACGCCGGTTCGGGCCAGCGGAACAGCCGGCGCAGCGCGACGGCCGGGAGCAGGATGTCGGCGCCCAACTCGCCGACGGCGACCTCCCGCGCCACCACCGGGTCGACCTGCGGACCGTGCAGCTGCGCCCACTGCCGGCGGATCCGGGGCTGCCCACCCCAGATCGGCACCTCCCCGTCCAGTTGCATGGGGTCGCCGTACACGGCCGGCTCGCAGCCGGCGAGGATGGCGTAGAGGACGGCGCTGCAGAGCCGGTTGGAGGCGACGCGGCGATGTCGTCGCTGCTCGGCCAGTTGCCGGCGCAGGAAGTCCGGGTCGAGGCTGTCCCACTTGCTGCCCCGGTAGCCGTGGCAGATGACCCGGAAGCCCGCCCGCTCGTACCGCTCGCGCACCCGCGTCGCCCGGTACTCCTGCCAGTACAGGCAGACGGTCACCGGCCCGGGCTCGGTCGCTTTGATCTCCGCGATCAGCCGGTCGTGGTCGCCCACCACGTGCTGGCCCTCCCAGCCGTGGAACGGGTACCAGATAGTGCCCTCCCGGGGTGGGGGTGCGTCCGGCTCCGGCTCCATCGCGAGCAGGTACGCCCAGGGCGAGCCGATGGCGTACGTCTCGCGTCGCCCCAGCGACCAGGCCCGCCGGCGGGTCCGCTCCGACCAGACGAAGAGCGGTAGGCCGGGTACGAACTCGTGGTCGGGGGCCATCCCGTGGCCGATGTTCCACCCGTGCTGGAGGTAGCCGTGGATGCGTTGCGGGGACCGGTCGTCCAGCCCGCAGTAGCGGGCCAGCACGTGTGAGTGGCCGTAGTAGTGGTTCGCGTGATGCACGGCGGTGCCGACCGTCTCTGGTCCCGGGTGAGAGCGCGCCCCGAACCGTAGCCACGCCACATGAATGCCGTGCCACGCGGACATGGCCGACCGGGGACGAGACCGGGAGCGCGGACACGTCCCGCGGCGTCAGCGGTCCTCGGTCGGGCCGCTCTCCTCGTCGGTGGGGATGAGCCGCCCCGGCGCCAGCGGAAGTTCGCGGTGCCCGGAATCCAGATCGGTGAGGTCCCCGGCGGCGTTGATGAGCCCGATGTGGGAGAACGCCTGGGGGAAGTTCCCCAGGGCCTCCCCGGTGCGCGGGTCGATCTGCTCGGCGAGCAGGCCCAGGTCGTTGACGCAGCCGGCGACCCGCTCGAACATCTGCCCGGCGCGGCGGCGCTCACCGGCCAGGGCCAGGCAGCTGACCAGCCAGAAGGAGCAGATCACGAAGCCGGCGGGGTCACCGTCCCAGCGGCGCAGCAGGCCGTTGTCGGAGAGCCTCTCCTCGATCAGCCGGATGGTGGACCGCATCCGCGGGTCGTCGGCGGGCAGGAAGCCGACCAGTGGCATCAGCAGGACGGAGGCGTCCAGGTCGTCGCTGTCGAACACCCCGGTGAAGGCCTGCAGCCGGTCGTTCCAGCCCTCGGTCAGCACGCTTCGGCGGATGTCGTCGCGGATCGCTGCCCACCTGGCGACCTCCGCCTCCGACCCGAGGTGGGACCCGAAGCGGACGGCGCGGTCCAGCGCCGTCCAGCACTGCACCTTCGACGACACGAAGTGCCGTTCGGTGTCGCGTACCTCCCACATCCCGGCGTCCGGCAGCTGCCAGTCCCGGGCGGCCCGGTCGGTGATCGCGCGGAGCAGCTCCCGGATCCCCGGCGGCATCGGGTCGAGGTGGTCCCGCATCAGCCAGGAGGCGCTCAGCGGTTCGCCGTGCACGTCGTTCTGCCGCTGTCGCCAGGCGTCGTTACCCACCATCACCGGGCGGCTCTCGGCGTAGCCGGTCAGGTGATCGAGGTGGTGTTCGGTGAGGTCCCGTTCCCCCTCCACCCCGTACATGATCGGCACGACACCCTCGTTCATGCCCATCGACCGGGTCAGCCATCCGATGTGCAGGTTGAGCTCGTCGGTGCAGCTCACCCGCCACAGCGCCTCCAGCGTGAAGCTGAAGTCGCGCACCCAGGCGTAGCGGTAGTCGTAGTTGCGTTCGCCCCCCAGCTCCTCGGGCAGGGCCATCGTCGGTGCGGCCACCACCGCGCCGCTGGGGCGGTAGGTCATGCCCTGCACCACCAGCGAGCTGCGCCGCACCTGATCCCGGTAGAGGCCGCGGTAGTCGTGGTCGCCCATCCAGGAACGCCAGCCCTCGGCCGCGTTGTCTATCGCCTGTTCGGCGTCGAGCACCGCCGGCGGGCCGGAGCCGTACGCCGGCGCGTACCCGAGGGTGAAGCGACACGTCTCGCCGGCCCGTACCGTGAACGAGCCGAACGCCTCGCCGACCTCGCACGTCAGGGGGGTGTCCGCGCGCAGATCCAGCCGGGCCGACGCGGCGCTGGCGACCAGGGCGTCGCCCTCCTGCACCAGTTGCGGGATCATCCGGCCGTACTCGAACCGGGGCCGGTAGTGCATCCGCATCCGTACCTCGCCGGAGAGGCCGCGCACGACCCGGGCCAGCATCCTCGGCGAGCGCAGGCCGACGTCGTGGCTGCGGGCCCCCGGCTCCAGGGCCAGGGCGTCGGTCAGCGCCACGCTGCCGGTCTCGGTGCTGAAGACGGTACGGAGCACGAGCGTATCGGTCAGATAACCGCGTTCGGTGCGGAACCGACCCTCGGGGCGGATCGCCCAGTGTCCGGCGTCGTCGTCGAGCAGCCGCGCGAAGACGGACGGGGAGTCGAACCGCGCGGGGCACCACCAGTTCACCGACCCGGTGCTGTCCACCAGCACCGCGCTGCGACCATCGGCCAGGAAGCCGTGGTCCGCGATCCGTGCGTGCCCCATGAGGCGGACTACCCGTGCCGGGTGAAGTGACACCGCCATCCCGTCCGCGCCGACGGGGGCGGACGAACGTTACAAGGGCCCCAACCGACTCGGGTTGCCTGCATATCGGGGTGTCCGGGCCGAGCGGTGGCCCGAATTCAAGGAAATCGAGTCGATCAAGAGAGCGTCCCTGGGGCGCGCCGTGGCTCCGTCGGGGAGCGCTCGGCGGCTCAGGCGGCGGCGAGGACCTCGCGCAGCTTCGCGGCGAACTCCTCCGGCTTGCCCGCGTAGCCGAACTCGCCGCCGAGGAACCCGCCGTGGTGGCTCGGGAACACCGTCGCCTGCTGGCCGAGCAGGGCCGCGGTGGCGATGGCCGTACGGGCCGTGTACGTCTGCCCGGACTCCTCGCCGACGGCGATCACGATCCGGGTCGACGCCGCGCCGAGCAGGTCGGGGTCGGGTCGGTAGTCGGTGACCGCCCACGAGCTCTTCGACAGCAATGGATCGTCGCGGGTGCCGTCGTCCTCGGTCGGCATGCCGAACATCGCCGGGTCGGGGGTGGGCTGGGCGAAGTAGGCGTCGGTGAACTCGCCCTGCCAGGAGGTCATCGCGACGAACGCGGCCATGCCCGCGCCGAAGCCCTTCGCCTGGTACGCCTCGTGGAAGTCGGCGCGGGCGCGCTCGGCGCCGGCGGCGTCGGGCAGCACCGCGTTGATGGGTGGCTCGTGCGCCACCAGCGTGATGACGTCGCCGGGGTGGGTGGCGACCAGTTCGAGCGCGGTCACCGCGCCGCCGCTGCTGGCGAAGAGGTCGACCGGACCGGCGCCGAGCGCCTCGATCAGCTGGTGCAGGTCGGCGGCCTGCTGCTGCGGCGTGTGCTCGGTCCGGCCGTCGTTGCGGGTGCTGCGGCCCAGGCCACGCGGGTCGTAGGTGACGACCGTGCGGTCGGTGAAGTGCGCGGCGAGCGCGGTGAAGCCCTCCGCCGTCATCGGCTGCCCGATCATCAGCAGCGGCGGCTGCCCACCCGCCGGCGGGAGCGGCCCGCGCACGTCGTAGACCAGATCGACGCCGGGGAGGGCGAGCGTGTGCGTCTGTGTCGTCATGGCGGTCAGACTACGGCCGGGTGGGGTCGACGTGGGGGAGTCGCCGCGCGTGGCGGGCGCTCGTCCCGCCGGGCGCGGGAGGTTCGCGCCTCAGGTGGTTGGCTGGCAGCGCGGCCATCGCGTCGAGCAGGTCGGTGGCGCTGTCGGCGTCCTCTGGAGCTGATGTCGTTGCCGCATCAGGCGATGACGCGATCGACTCAGTTCCGAAGCAACCACGATGCGTGGGCACACCGCCCCACGTCGACCAGCTCCGCCTCCGTGCGCCCGAGCCACCCAGGCTGAACGTCCGCCCCGAGCTCGCGGCCCCGGGCACCGCCCGCCATGACGGGCACCAGCGAGCCGTGACGGGCACCGGCTGCATGCCGCTGGGTGACCCGGCGGGTACGCCTCGTGAGGACCGGCGCAGTTGATGTCGTCACATCCGGGCGACGGTGAGCCGGACGGCCCTTAGCATCCCCGGAATGACGACGCCGTCAGAGACGCTCCGCCTCGCCGCCGAGTTTCCGGCCACCAGCCACGAGCAGTGGCAGCGGCTGACTCTCGGGGTGTTGCGCAAGGCCGGCCTGGCCGACGAGGACACCCCGGTCGAGGCGGTCGAGGAGTTGCTGGCCCAGCGCGGCTACGACGGCGTGACGCTCGCGCCGCTGTACTCGGCTGACGATTCCACCCCGTTCCCCGGCCCGCCGGGGCTCTTCCCGTACACCCGGGGCGGCCGGGCGACCGGCGCGGTGCCGGCGGGTTGGGACGTCCGGCAGCGGTACGCCGATCCGGATCCGAAGGCCACCGGTGAAGCGGTCCGCGCCGACCTGGAGAACGGCGCGACCTCGCTGTGGCTGGTGCTCGGCGAGGGTGGTCTGCCGTCGGCCGGGCTCGCGGCGGCCCTGGAGGGCGTCTACCTGGACCTGGCCGGGGTGGTGCTGGACGCCGGCGACGCCGCGGTCGAGGTGGTGCCGGCGTGGTTCGCGCTGCTGGCCGAGCGTGGAGTGCCGGCGGCTGAGGTGCGGGGCAACCTGGGCGTGGACCCGCTCGGCTGGCGGGCCCGCACCGGGCGGCGCTGGGACGGTCCGGTCGACGAGTGGGCGCGCCGATGCGCGGCCGGCTTCCCGGGCCTGCGGGCGCTGACCGTCGACGCGACCGGTTACCACGATGCGGGCGGCTCCGACGCGCAGGAACTCGGCTGCGCGCTGGCCACCGGTGTGGCGTACCTGCGCGAACTCACCGAGGCGGGGTTGGACGTGCCGTCCGCCCTGGGGCAGCTGGAGTTCCGGTACGCGGCCACCGCCGACCAGTTCGCGACGATCGCCAAGCTGCGGGCGGCCCGCCGGCTCTGGGCCCGGGTATCGCAGGTGTGCGGGGCGCCGGAGGCCGGCGCGCAGCGCCAGCACGCCGTGACGTCGACGGCGATGATGACCGCCCGCGACCCGTGGGTGAACATGCTGCGAACCACGCTGGCCTGCTTCGCCGCCGGGGTCGGTGGCGCGGACGCGGTCACCGTGCAGCCGTTCGACCACAGCCTCGGCCTGCCGGACGGCTTCGCCCGGCGGATCGCCCGTAACACCCACTCGCTGCTGGTCGAGGAGGCGAACGTGGGCCGGGTGGTCGACCCGGCCGGCGGTTCGTGGTACGTCGAGCGCTACACCGAGGAGTTGGCGCAGGCGGCCTGGGCGTGGTTCACCGAGATCGAGCGCCACGGCGGGATGGGCGGCGCGCTGGCCAGCGGCCTGGTCGCGGACCGGCTCGCCGCGACGTGGCAGCAGCGGGCCGAGAACCTGGCGCACCGCCGGGACCCGCTGACGGGTGTCAGCGAGTTCCCGAACCTGGAGGAGCGGCTGCCGGTCCGTGCGCCCGCGCCCGCCGCCCCGGCCGGGGGGCTGCCCCGGCACCGGTACGCGGAGGCCTACGAGGCGCTGCGTGACCGAGCTGACGCGCATACGGCGACGAGCGGTGCCCGGCCGACGGTGTTCCTCGCGACCCTGGGCCCGGCGGCGGTGCACAACGCGCGCGCCGGCTTCGCCGCGAACCTCTTCGCGGCCGGTGGGGTGGCCACCGTCCGGCCGCCGGTCGGCGACGACGACCCGGCGCGGCTCGCCGCCGAGTTCGCCGCCAGCGGCGCACGGGTGGCGTGCCTCTGCTCCTCCGATCGCGGCTACGCGGAGTCGGCGGAGGCGGTGGCCCGGGCGCTCGCCGAGGCCGGTGCGGTCCGGGTGTGGCTGGCCGGTCGACCGGCGAGCCATCCCGGCGTGGACGACTACCTGTACGCGGGCTGCGACGCCGTGGCGGTGCTGGAGACGACGCTGCGTGACCTGGAGGTGGCGTGATGGACGGCCGGATTCCGGACTTCTCCGGCATCGAGTTGGGCGCGCCGCCCGCCGGCGGCGACCTGGGGCGGTGGCGCGACGCGGTCCGTGCGGAGACCGGCGGTGAGCCGGACGCGCTGACCTGGTCGACGCCGGAGGGCATCGCGGTCGCCCCGCTGTACACCGGCGCCGACCGGGCGGGGCTGGACTTCCTCGGCACGTACCCGGGCATCGCCCCGTACCTGCGGGGCCCGTACCCGACCATGTACACCACACAGCCGTGGACGGTCCGCCAGTACGCGGGCTTCTCCACCGCGCAGGAGTCGAACGCCTTCTACCGGCGCAACCTGGCGGCCGGCCAGAAGGGACTCTCCGTCGCCTTCGACCTGCCGACCCACCGTGGCTACGACTCCGACCACCCGCGGGTCGCCGGTGACGTGGGTATGGCCGGGGTGGCGATCGACTCGATCTACGACATGCGCCAGCTCTTCGACGGCATCCCGCTGGACAGGATGAGCGTGTCGATGACGATGAACGGCGCGGTGCTGCCGGTGCTCGCCCTCTACATCGTCGCGGCCGAGGAGCAGGGGGTGGCGCCGGAGCAGCTCTCCGGCACCATCCAGAACGACATCCTCAAGGAGTTCATGGTCCGCAACACCTACATCTACCCGCCGCAGCCGTCGATGCGGATCATCTCCGACATCTTCGCGTACACCTCGGCGCGGATGCCCCGGTTCAACTCGATCTCCATCTCCGGCTACCACATCCAGGAGGCCGGCGCGACCGCCGACCTGGAGCTGGCGTACACGCTCGCCGACGGGGTGGAGTACCTGCGCGCCGGCCGGGACGCCGGGCTGGACATCGACGCGTTCGCGCCCCGGCTGTCGTTCTTCTGGGCGATCGGCATGAACTTCTTCATGGAGGTGGCGAAGCTGCGGGCGGCGCGGCTGCTCTGGGCCCGGCTGGTCCGCGACTTCGCACCGAAGAACCCGAAGTCGCTGAGTCTGCGGGCGCACTGCCAGACCTCCGGCTGGTCGCTGACCGCGCAGGACGTGTTCAACAACGTGGTCCGTACCTGCGTCGAGGCGATGGCCGCCACCCAGGGGCACACCCAGTCGCTGCACACCAACGCCCTCGACGAGGCGTTGGCGCTGCCGACCGACTTCTCCGCCCGGATCGCCCGCAACACGCAGCTGGTGCTGCAGCAGGAGTCCGGCACCACGCGGGTGATCGATCCGTGGGGCGGCAGCGCCTACGTCGAGCGGCTCACCCACGACCTGGCCGCCCGCGCCTGGCAGCACATCACCGAGGTGGAGGCCGCCGGCGGAATGGCCCGGGCCATCGACGAGGGCATCCCGAAGCTGCGCGTCGAGGAGGCGGCCGCCCGTACCCAGGCCCGCATCGACTCCGGCCGGCAGCCGGTGATCGGGGTGAACAAGTACCGGCCCGACGCCGACGAACCGATCGACGTGCTCAAGGTCGACAACGGTGCGGTCCGGGCCCAGCAGGTGGAGAAGCTGCGCCGGCTGCGCGCGGAGCGGGACGAGGCGTCCTGCACGGCGGCCCTGGACGCGCTGACGCGGGCGGCCGGCGCCGCTCTCGACGGCACCCGCGGCCCCGGACTGGACGGGAACCTGCTCGCGCTCGCCGTCGACGCCGCCCGCGCCAAGGCCACCGTCGGGGAGATCTCCGACGCGCTGGAGAAGGTGTACAGCCGGCACTCGGCGCAGATCCGTACCATCTCCGGGGTGTACCGGGACGAGGCGGGCGCGGTCTCCGCCATCGAGCGAGTCCGCGCCGCCACCGCGGCGTTCGCCGACGCGGAGGGGCGTCAACCACGCATCCTGGTGGCGAAGATGGGTCAGGACGGGCACGACCGTGGCCAGAAGGTGATCGCCACCGCCTTCGCCGACCTCGGCTTCGACGTCGACGTGGGTCCGCTCTTCCAGACCCCGGCCGAGGTGGCCCGGCAGGCCGTCGAGGCCGACGTGCACATCGTGGGCGTGTCGAGCCTGGCCGCCGGTCACCTCACGCTGGTGCCGGCCCTGCGCGACGAGCTGGCCGCCCTGGACCGCGACGACATCATGATCATCGTGGGGGGAGTGGTCCCGCCGCAGGACTTCGACGCGTTGCGGGAGGCGGGAGCGGCGGCGATCTTCCCGCCCGGCACGGTCATCGCCGACGCCGCGCTGGACCTGCTCGCCGACCTGTCCCGGCGGCTCGGCCACCCGGACGCGTGAGCGCCGCGATGCGCGCGGTGCCGATCGAGGCGTACGTCGAGGGGGTGCGGGCCGGCTCGCGGGCCTGGATCGCCCGGGCCATCACGCTTGTCGAGTCGACCCGCCCCGACCACCGGGTGGCGGCGCAGCAGTTGCTGGTCGCGCTCACCCCGCACGCCGGGCACGCCCGCCGGATCGGCATCACCGGCGTACCCGGCGTCGGCAAGTCGACATTCATCGACACCATCGGCAGCCGCCTGACCGCCGACGGGCACCGGGTGGCGGTGCTCGCGGTCGACCCGTCGTCCACCCGCACCGGCGGCAGCATCCTCGGCGACAAGACCAGGATGGCCCGGCTCGCGACCGACCCGGCCGCGTTCATCCGGCCCTCGCCGACCGCCGGCACCCTCGGCGGCGTCGCGAAGGCCACCCGGGAGGCGATCGTGGTGGTCGAGGCCGCCGGCTACGACGTGGTCCTGGTGGAGACCGTCGGCGTCGGCCAGTCCGAGACCGCCGTGGCGGAGATGGTCGACACGTTCCTGCTGCTCACCCTCGCCCGCACCGGCGACCAGTTGCAGGGCATCAAGAAGGGCGTGCTGGAACTCGCCGACGTGATCGCCGTCAACAAGGCCGACGGGCCCCACGCGACCGACGCACGCCGTGCCGCCCGCGAACTCGCCGGGGCGCTGCGCCTGATCCACCCGCCCAACGGCGGCTGGCAACCCCCCGTGGTCACCTGCAGCGCGCTGGAGGAGACCGGCCTCGACGACGTGTGGGGGCAGATCCGCGCCCACCAGGACGCCCTCACCGCCTCCGGTGACCTCGCCGAACGTCGCCGGCGGCAGCAGATCAACTGGGTCTGGGCGATGGTCCGGGCCGAGCTGCTCGACCGGCTCCGCACCCACCCCGCCGTCCGGGCGCTCACCCCGGAGGTGGAGCGGCAGGTGGTCGACGGCACGCTCACCCCGGCGCTCGCCGCCGAGCGGCTGCTGGCCGGCTTCACCGAGCTGCCCGGCACCCCGAGCACGCCACTCGACCGGCTCCCGTAGGAAGGCACTGCCACCGGGCGGTCAGGGCCGGGCCGACGGGGATCTGGACCTATCCGAGGTCGGTGTGGTCGAGGTGTTCGCGGAGCGCGGCGGCGAGTTCGTCCTGCTGCTGTTCGGTGACGCGATCCTGTTCCGCAGCCCCCAGGTAGCTGAAGACGCGGGGTCCGCGACGGTCGGCGGGCAGGTCGGGCATCCGTGGCACCATGTGGAAGTGGACGTGCGCGAAGCCCTCCTTCTCGGCGAACTGCACCACGTAGGTCTTCGCACAGCCGGTCACGGCTCGTAGCGCGCGGGAGAGCCGGACCTGCCAGGTGCCGAGGGTGGCCGCTTCGGCGTCAGTAAGGTCAGCGATCGACGCCACGTGTCGGCGCGGAACAAGTACCAGCCAGCCCGGCAGGGCCGAGTCGAAGGCGTGCGCGACCCGCCAGTGGTCGTCGACGGCGATGACCTCACGGGGCGGCAGCGCGCTGATCCGCGTGTTGTTGCGGCAGGTGAAGCAGTCCACGATCGAACCCTAGGCGGAGCGTTCCAGGGCCCCTCTGTCCGGCACGCCGAACCGGTAGCCTCCCGAGCACCGGCGAGCGGGCCCGGCGGCCCGCCCAGGACGGGGAGCGTGGAGGCGGTGAGATTGACAGCGTTCCGGCGGTGGGCCGGGGTGCCCCGGTGGGTCCGGGCCGTCGTGGTCGCCGCCGTCTGCGTTTTCGCGTACGGCGGGATCGTCCACCTGGGTGACCTGCTCGGCGTCCGGCCGGGCGGACCGGGCCCGTCCATCCCCACCTGGCTGATGGTGTACTTCACCGCGCTGACCGTGTTCGACCCGCTCGCGGCGCTGCTGCTGGCCCTGCGCCGGGTCGAGGGGCTGCTGCTCGGCTGTGCCGTGCTCGCCAGTGACGCGGCGGCGAACGGGTACGCGAACTATGTGCTGGACACCGCGCCCGGGGTCACGCCCGGCCGGGTCGGGCAGGCGGTCATCGCCGTGCTCGCGCTCGCCCTCATCGTGGCCGCACCCAGGGTCGCGCCCTGGCTGCACGGGCCGCTGCGCTGCGCGCGTACCCCTGGGCGCCCGGCCGGCGCGTGACCCGCCGGGCGGCGGGGGTGGTCAGAACGAGAGCAGCTGGAAGGTGCCCACCGTGCGGAAACCCAGGTTCCGGTAGACGGGTTCGCCGACCGCGGTCGAGGTGAGGGCGGCGGTGCGTACGCCGTGGTCGCGGGCCAGGTCGAGCGCGGCTCGGGTCATCGCGGTGCCGATGCCCTGCCGGCGGTGCTCGGGTTGGGTGCCCACGTAGTAGAGCGTGAGCAGGCCGTGGCTGAGCCAGGCGACGGCCGTTCCGACGATCCGGCCGTCGTCGAGGCGGCCGGCGAGCCGCACCAGCGTGCCGTCACCGCTGAACGATCGCTCGCGGGCGATCGCCGTCGGCACGCCGGCCTCCGGGATGCCGGACACCCGGGCGTAGGCCGTGACGAACTCGTCGACGTCGGTGGTCTCCGCGATGCGGAGACCAGCGGGGGTGGGGGCGGGGGAGGGCTGGTCGATCGAGGTCGCCATGATCGGCAGGGCCAGGACCGGGACGGCCCCGAGGGCCGCCAGGGCGTCGGCGGTGCCGGCGTCGCTGTCCGGTCCGACCCACCAGACCCGCGGTACGCCGTCGAGGCGGTCACGGGCCTCGGCGAGCGCGTCAGCCGGATCGCGCCCGACGAGGCGCAGGACGCCGTTGAGTGGCGGGTGCGGCACCTCGCTGCGGTAGGTGACGAGGTCGTCGTCCCCGGCCTCGCCGACGTTCCAGCCGAGCAGGTACGCCCGGTGCGCCGCGAGCAACGTGTCAACCGACTCCACGTGTTGATCTTATCGAGGATTCGACGGCGCCCCCTGTGACCTGCGACAACCCCCGGCCGCCGATGATCTTCCTGGTCCACCCCGGCTTCGCGCCCGATATGGGGAGCGGCGGCGGTGAGGCGGGGACGTGTCTACGCCTGATTCGTCTCACCCCTGCTCTACGCGCGCCACGCCCCTCGGCGCGACGGTCGCTCTCGTGTGCCTCGATGTTGACCGATTCGCCCTGGGGTGAGCGCCGGTCCTGTTCCCTGATGCTCGCCCACCATCCGCCTGCCGTCTCGGTGGCCTGCTGGTCCCAGGCCCTCCGGCCGCCCTGGATCGGCCATGCCCGCGTCCGGCCCTCCTGCGGCAGGTCCGCGCAGCTGCTCGCGAAGCGGCGGGCGAGAGCCGCCTCCGCCCGCTCTGCGTCAGCGCGGTCGCCGGCCGTGTCGGTCACTCGGTCCAGCAGTTCGACGTGTTGGGCGCAGCGTGACCCGGCGCACCGGTCAGGCCTAGGTGTACTGCCCAGGGAGGTTGGTTGAGGTCGTGTGACGACACGGCGTGAATCTGCTGGATGACGAAGGCCTCCGGTTGTGGAGTGGAGCTGTCTAGGAACCGCTCCGCCAACCAGGAGGCCTTCGTGTCCCACGCTAACGCCGCTTTGACTCCTCGTGCACGTCTTCGCCTGGCGCGTCTGATCGTGGATGAGGGATGGTCGGTCGCTCGCGCCGCGGAACGCTATGACGTGTCCTGGCCGACGGCGAAACGCTGGGCGGTGCGGTATGCCGAGCTCGGCGAGGCCGGGATGGCCGATCGGTCATCCCGGCCTCGCCGCAGCCCGAACCGCACGCCGAAGCCAGTTGTCCGCAAGGTGGTTCACCTGCGGTGGAAACACCGCCTGGGCCCGCTGCAGATCGCCGGCCGGCTGAGGATGCCCGCCTCGACGGTGCACGCCGTCCTGACCCGCTGCCGGGTGAATCGGCTGTCTCACATTGACCGACGCACGGGTGAACCGGTGCGCCGCTATGAACACGATCAGCCTGGCGCGATGCTGCACATCGACGTCAAGAAGCTCGGCCAGATCCCCGACGGCGGTGGTTGGCGCTTCGTCGGCCGGGTCCAGGGCGAGCGCAACCGGGAAGCCACCGCCCGCCGCACGGGCGTGCGTAACCACCGCTGGGAACCACGCGTCGGCACAGCGTTCGTGCACACCGTCGTCGATGACCACTCACGGGTGGCCTACGCCGAGATCTGCGACGACGAGAAATCCGCCACCGCCATCGCCGTGCTGCGCCGCGCGGTCGCCTGGTTCGCCGCCCGCGATGTGATCGTGCAACGCGTGCTCACTGACAACGGCGCCGCCTACAAGTCCTACGCCTGGCGCGACGCCTGCACCGAACTGGGCATCACCCCGAAGAAGACCCGCCCCTACCGGCCCCAGACCAACGGCAAGGTCGAACGCTTCCACCGAACCCTGACCGACGGCTGGGCCCTCGGCCGCTTCTACTCATCCGAAGCCGCCCGCCGGAAGGCACTGCCCGCCTGGTTGCATCACTACAATCACCACCGGCCCCACACCGCCACCGGCGGCAAACCGCCCATCACCAGGTTGACCAACGTCCCTGGGCAGTACACCTAGGCCGTCCGGCCGCCCGTCACCGGGGATCGAAGCGGAACACCTGACCACGTGCGTTCGGGTCGCAGGTGAGTTGGACCAGGTGTGCGCCCGCGTCGACAGAGTCGTTGCGAAAGCCGGCACACAGGTTGCTGTGCACCGGACGCAGCCGGTACCCGGGCAGCGGAGCGCCCACCGGCTCGATGCGGAACCGCTGCCCCCGCCCGTCGGCGCAGTAGTCGTCGTAGAACGGCGCGCCGACGGCGGTCGAGCCGCCCTCCACCCCGCTGCATCCCGGGCCGTACACGTCATGGTCGGTGGCGATGCGGTACACGCCGTCGCCGGTCGCCTCCAGGGTCATCCTCGGGAACTGGGTGTCGCAGCCGGGCTGCTGGTAGAGGTAGCCGCTGGGGCCGGTGCCCTCGGTCAGGCACATCCCGGCGTGTGCGGCCCGGGTCCGGATCGGCCCCGGGGCCGGTGCCGCCGGCAGCCCGAGCAGGCTCGACACCTCCTGTGCCGGTACCGCCCGGGCGAGCACCTGCACCTCGTCGAGGTCACCGGTCCAGAAGTCCGCCCCGGAACCGGTCCGCAGCCCCCGGCCCAACGTCAGCGCGCCGGCGACGGGCCAGGTCGCCAGGTGTCCGGCGGCGCCGGCCAGGGTCCCGTCGACGTACAACCGCGCCTGGCCGGTGTCGACGTCGAAGACGCCGACCAGGTGGGTCCACACGTTGGTCCGGGCCGCCGTCATGGAGACCGCCGCGTCGCTGCCGGCCGTCGCGTCGTCGGCTCGCAACAGCCGGAACGCCCACCGGCCGGTCGCCGCCTCGTAGCCGAGCCGGAACCGGCCGCCGGAGCGGCCGTCCTGGCCCACCGCCACCGCGTCCCGACCGGTGCGGGTGAGCCGCACCCAGGCCGCCACGGTGAAGCTGGCCTTCCCGGTCGCCACCGGGCCCGCCGTGTACGCCTCGGCGGCCGTCCCGTCCAGGCGCATCCCGCCGCCCTGTCGTCCAGCGGCGAACGTCGCCCCACGCGCCAGGTAGACCGCGTGCCCGTTGCCGCTCGCGTCGGTGGCCGCCACACCGGCCGCCTCGTCAAGATGCCACCGGCCCTCCGGCCCGTACGGCTCGCCGGCCATCTCCTGGACGATCTTCTGATCGTTGGCCGGGTGGTCGTACAACTGGATCTCGTCGAGCGCGCCGCGCCACGGGCCACGCGTACCGGGTGCACCGTTGCCCTGGCCAAGCAGCAGAGGACCGCTCGCGTTCCAGGCACTCCGGTACGGTGTGCTGCCGGCCAGCCGACCGTTGACGTAGATCCGCAGCTCGCCGACCTCGTGGTCGTACACCCCGGCGAGGTGCGTCCAGATCCCGGCCTGGGCCGCGGTGTCGGCCACGGCGGCCCGCTCCGGCGCGGTCGCGTCGTCCCGCTCCCGCAGGGCGAACACCCAGCTTCGGCGGGCGTGGTCGTAGCGCAGGGCGAACCCGTTGGTCTGGACGCCGCTCTGGGCCACTGCCGTCCGGTCCTGGTCGGCTTTGTCCAGGCGTACCCAGGCCAGGACGGAGAAGCTGCGGGCGGTGTTCACGACCGGGCCGGCCGAGCGGCCGTTGCTGCCTACGACGCCGTCGAGGCGGACCGCGCCACCGTGCCGCCCGGGTTCGGCGTGGGAGGCGCCACCGCTGAACGTGACCCGGCCGTCCGGTGCCCGGGAACAACACCTGACCGGCCCGGCCCGGTCACCGCACGCCTTCTCGAAACACGTCAGCTACCGGTTATGGGAGAGCCAACCCGTCTTCCCCCCCGCACGGCGAGCATGATCCGTGTGAAGCGCGTTGTGGCCGCATCCACTGCCGCGACGAATTCCACTCGGGTCGATAGCACCAGCCACAGCGGGAGAAGTGGCTGCGCGAGGTGGGCGTGAGCTCGTTCGTGGCTAGTCGGCGCACCGGTGTCGTCGTCATTTCGGTGGGGAAACCTGGGGCGACATCGGGTGCGAGACGTCGCGTTACGCCCGCGATCCGCCGACGGACCAACGGGTCGAGGTCGAAACGAGCCCGCGGGTCAGAGAGACCGGCTGGTTTCTGCCGCTGCCTGAGGCCGCACGCCCCCACCTCACGCGGGCGGAGGCCCAGATGAGCCGCAGCGACCCTCTGGTCGAGCTGATCTCCGACCAGCTCGCCGACGACCAGCCGCCGGCATGCCTTCCGATCACCGTCGCCAGGTTCCACGACGTGGACCGGGAATGCACCCTGCCGGGATCCAGCACGTGCAGTCCCGTCAGGCCAGCTAGCACCGCCGCATCGGCCCTGGCCGCCCGCGGGCTCCCCGATCACATGTGGACCGGGGAGCACGGTGGCTGCGGCATCAGCGTTGACGACGGTTCCAGGGGCCGGTGACGGCGTATGTGATGCCCGGGTTGTAGACGTTGAAGAACATGGTCCGGCCGTCGGCGGAGAACGTCGCTCCGGCCAGCTCGCCGTACTCCGGGTCCTCGGCGGTGCCGACGTTTACCCGGTTACGGGCGAAGACGAACACCTCGCCGTCGGCGGTCGTACCGAGGATGTGCTGGTCCCCGACTCCGTCCTCGCACATCATCAGGCCTCCGTACGGGGACATGCAGATGTTGTCCGGGGCGTCGAACTCCGGGTTCTCCGGGGCCGGCGTGGGGCGGGTGAAGATGGTTTCCAGCCTCAGCGTCTTGGCTCGGGGGTCATACCGCCAGACCTGGCCGTCGTGGTCACGGGCCGAGCCCAGCTCACGCCGGGCGAACGATGAGACGAAGTAGGCGCAGCGGTCCTTCTCGCCCCACCAGGCGCCCTCGATCTTGTATCCACCGGTGATCGGTTTGCGGTAGTCCTGCGCACGGACCGATTCCGTCGACGCCAGCGGGTCCGGCACGTCAAGCCACTCGATGCCGGAGAAGGACGTGCCCGCCTCGGTCACCACGGACAGGTCCGGCAGGTCCGGGACGTGCAGAGCCTGCAACACGCCACCTGCCCGCATGCTCCCGTGACCGCGCAGCGGCCGGTTCGGCAGGAAGCGGTAGAAGCTGCCCAACGGCGCCACGAAGGCGTCCTCGGTCTCGTAGACGATGCCGGTGCGCGGGTCGACCGCGACTGCCTCGTGCTGGAACCGGCCCATCGCGGTCAGCGGCGTCGGGTCGGTGTTGCGGGCATCGTCGTACGGGTCGACCTCGAAGATGAACCCGTGGTCCTTCGTGTACCCGTTCTTCCCCGCCTTGTCTTCGGTCTCCTCGCAGGTCAGCCAGGTGCGCCACGGGGTTGGGCCGCCGGAGCAGTTGATGGCCGTGCCGCCCAGGCTGACGTGCTCGGAGGCGGCGCGTCCTGACGCCTTGACGATGATCGTGCTGGTCCCACCCCCGGCGGCCGGGTCGTACGTGCGTTCCGGCGGAGCCACGACCCTGATCCTCGCGGTCGGCGAGCACTCATGGTTGCGGACCAGGCGGGTGCCGCGCGCCTTGTCGGCGAAGGCGCCCATACCGTCGAACCGGCTCGGCACGATGCCGCCGTCCGGCCGGACGGCGCGTTCGCGAGACAGCACCGTGTAGCGGAAGCCCACCGGCAGGTCGAGCATGCCGGCCGGGTCAGGTACGAGCGGACCGTACCCGACATCCGGTCCGGACACCCCCAGCGCGGGTGCCGCGGTGAACAGGGCGTCGACCGAACCGGCCACGACCACGGCGAGACCGGTGCCGGCTGAGCGGGAGAGGAACTGGCGGCGAGACAAAGACACGGACAGACCTCCTGGACGTCGTGGCGTTGCGGCCCGAATAGACATCGATTCGATTCGCTCGATCCACTACGTCACATCCCGCCTCGCCCGTCAAGGCATCGATCAATTTGATCGCCTTGTCGGTGCCGGGTTCCAGTCCGGCGCCGTCAGACAGTCGTCCCAGGCCGCCTCGGCAGCCGTCACGCCGAAGTCATTGTCCTGCTCGGCGGCCCGGCCTACCGTCGCCGATCCCGTCACCACCACACTCGGCGCCGGACCAGCTTACGAACCAAGCGGGCTGCAACCCGTGAATGGAAAGATCCACTCAGACTGAGCCGCAGTCATCACCGGCACCCAGGCGCCCTTAGCCTCGGCGCGTGGATGACGAACTCCTTCGCCGGCTTCGGACCGAACAGGCCCGAGCGCTGCTCGACGACGCCGACCCGCACCACGCGGTGATGCTGGCCTGCGACCTGCTGATAGCCGGCGTCAACGGCGAAGCCGTGGTGGCGCTCGCGGCCGAGTCAGCTCGGACCCTACCGGCGCACGACGCGAATCGGCGCCTGGCGGCGGTCACCGACGAACTCGGACTCCCGGAGCCGGACCTGCCAACCGCGGTGGCGCTGATCGCCGCCGACACCTGCGAGCGGATCCTCGACCGCAGCATCCCCGCCGAGGTGGGAACCCACCGTCTCTACGTGGTGGGACACGAAGCCAGCCCGCTGGACGACCTGCTCCCGGCGGTCGCCGCCCTGGCCACGCATCTCGAAGACGACCTCGGTGGGCGGGCCGACGACGACCTGCGAACCCGGCTCGCCGCGCTGGCCCGGACCATCCTGAACCGCCTGGCAGCTGGAAATCCGGCTTGAGGCTGCGCTGCCCGAGGGCTTGGGCGACCGCCGGCACGCGCGCGCCTGACGATCACCCACAGCCCGTACCGGACCGCCAAAAGGGCTACGAGAAATCGCTTAGGCGAACAGTTCTCCGCCCTCGTGCTGGGCCGGCCGTTCATCTCAGGCGGTTGAGGTCGCGGAAGAATCCCGGGTAGGTCTTCGCCACGCATCCGGGTTCGGCGATCTCGATGCCGGGGGCCCTGAGACCCAACAGTGACAGGCTCATCGCCATGCGGTGATCGTCGTAGGTGGCGAATCGCGCCGGTGTCGGCGCGCCAGGGCGGACGGTGAAGCCGTCGTCGTGCTCGGTGGCGTCGATGCCGGCTCGCCGCAGCTCAGTGACAATGGCGCCGATGCGATCGGTTTCCTTGCCGCGGATGAACCCGATGCCGCGGATTCGGGTGGGCGTGTCGGCGAAGACGGCGACTGCGGCCAGCGTCTGCGCGGTGTCGGAGATATCGGCCATGTCAACATCGATGCCGTGCAGCGCGCCGGTACCGATAACGGTGAGACCGTTGGGGGAGCGTTCCAAGCGCGCTCCCATGCGCTCCAACACGTCGGCGAAGGCCACGTCTCCCTGCAGGCTTGCGGTGCCCAATCCTTCCACCGTGATCCGGCCGCCGGTGATCGCGGCCGCAGCCAGGAAGTACGAGGCAGCGCTGGCGTCCGGCTCGATGGCGTAGTCCGTCGGGCGGTAACTGCCGGGGCGCACGCTCAGCCCGTCGGCATCCACTCCGAATGCCGCCATCACGGCAACGGTCATCCTGAGGTACGGCACGGACACCAGCGGGGAGGTCAACTCCACGTCCAGGCCTTCACGCATCAGCGGCCCGGCCATCAGTAGGCCGGACAGGAATTGACTGGACAGATGCCCGGGCAGTTGGACATGACCGCCGCGGGTAGGCCCGGCTACCGCGACGGGTAGAAATCCTGGTCGTCCGAGTTCCTCGACGGTGGCTCCCAGCTGGCGCAGAGCCTCGATCACCGGTCCGAACGGCCGCGCTCTGAGTTGGGTGGTCCCGTCAATGGCGCTGCGGTGTGGGCTCAAGGCCGCGGCCGGCAGGATGAACCGTGAGGTGGTGCCGGAACGCCGTGCGTCGATCGTCGACGCGCCGGCCGATGCGCGGGGATCGGCACCGGTCACCGTGACGGTGCTGCTCGCCTCGTCCGCCACCACCATGGCACCCAGTGCTGTGACGGCACCAAGCATGGCTCGCGTGTCATCAGCGAACAGCGCGCCAGTCAGTGTGCTTCGGCCAGGGGCCAGGCTGGCACAGAGCAAAGCCCGGTTGGTGATGCTCTTCGAGCCCGGAGGCCTCACCGAGGTATCCGGCGGTACCGGCAACGGGGACACGGTCAGGACATCCGGAAGATCTTCGGCGATGGCGGCCACGGCCGACAGTCTCCCGCAAACTCGATCCAGTCGTCGCCCAGGATGAGCTCCCAATACCGAGATCGACCGAACGCCCTCAACCCGACAGTTCAGGATGCTGCCGGTACCAGGGGCCATTCACCGAGTGTGACCGCTCTCGGTCCGCGGACAGCGGTAGATGCGTGTACGGTCTGCACCACCGGCCGGAGGATGATCAACGACCGGGTAAAGAAGCCGCCTTGGCGTCAGAAGGCGACCTTTGAGCTAGAGCTCGTCCAGTAACGCCGCACGAAGCCATGTTCGGTATCCCGGACGTCCTCGAGGATGCCGCCGTGGCGCTCGATCGTCTTTGCCGAGGCGACGTTGTCCACCGCACAGATGACTAGCACGCGCTCCAAGCCGAGCCCTCGCGCCTGGTCGAGCATCCGTCCCAGCGCCCGGCCGGCGAGTCCACCTCATCAGACGGCCGCAGTCCGAAACCGTCCTCATGGACGCCCGGCCCCCACTCGTGGTGCGCATCGAGCCAGGCCGCATGCAGGTCGACGGTGGGCGCGATCAAATCAGGCATGCGGCGACGATAGCTCCCGAATCGCGCGCTGCCGCCGGGACGATACTCCGCTCGTTCCTCGGAGGCGCCAGGACTTCGCCGTGTTGCTCGGAAACGAGTCGCGCTTACGTCGGCAAAGTCGCGTGGTCAGCGGCAGATCAGGACCCCCAGCGGTTGGGCTTGATCATCGCGCAGCGCTTGGTGGCATCGATGCCCGGATACGCGCCTTCGGCGCTCAAGATGTCCTGCAGCTCAGGACCGATCTCTTGCAGGACCAGCTCACGGTAGCCAAGACGCCGGTAGTAAGGAGCGTTCCACGGGACGTCGCGAAAAGTGGTCAGGGTCGTGGCCGACATGCCTCGGTGTCTTCCGGTGACCTCGACGTGTTCCATCAGACGCCGTCCGATTCCCTGACCTGCCAGATCAGGCGCACACGACACCTGTTCGATGTGCGCTCTCCCGTCAACGATCGACGCGGTGACAAAGCCGGCGATGCGCCCCTCGTACTCGCCGATCCACACCTGGCCTGCCGCCTGCCTGGCCTCCAGGTCGGCCATGTCCACGTCGTTCTGGGCGACTTCTGGCATCCCTACGTTCCGGAACACCTGACCCGCCGCCACTTGGAGCTCCGCGAGGCTGGCGAGGACTCCGGCGGAAGCCTGACTGATACGCATCCCGGGCACGGATCGATGGTACGGAAGCGGAGCCGAGGGGCCTCTGGCGCCTTCGGACTCCGCACCCGGGACCATCCGCACATCGGCAACTTGTTTCTTGACCTGCGACCGTGGCCCGGCCAGGCTTCGGTCGAGGCGCCCGGGCTGTCGCTCTCACATCGGCTGCCCACGCTGGTCGTGTGGCTCTCATCTGGCCTGCGCGGCCCGGGCGTCACCCCAGGGCGGGGAGAGGTTCGCGCTCCGGCCCTCGGGGGTCGGGTCGACGGCCGGAATCTGCTAATACCCGTCAACGACACCGGGCTCCCGCCCGAAACCATCAACCAGAACTGTCTGCGGGTGGAGTTGGGCGGGGAGTTGCTCGACGCCGACCTCGACGCGTGTACAAGCTTGAGCCAGTCGCCGGCACTGGGTCTTCGGCGAGGTCGCCGTCCGGGTTGGGAAGGGCCGACGGCAGGTCAGGCGGCGGTCGGAGGCCGCCAGTCCGCGTAACGCGCCATCGCGCGGAGCGAGGTGCGAGCGGGGGTGAGCCGAAGCAGGGCGTTACGGGTCGCCACCGCGAGCGGGTTGCGCAGCTGCTGCCCGTAGCGGCCGGTCCGGTAGGCCGCCCGGGCGATGGCCTGACTGCGCGGGCGGCGCTGCGCGTCGTACGCGGCCAGCGCGGCGGGCAGCCCCTCGTCGGCCCCGCCGGCGCAGACCGCACCCAGCACCAGGGCGTCCTCGATGGCCTGGCCGGCGCCTTGGCCCAGGTTCGGGGTCATGGCGTGCGCGGCGTCGCCGAGCAGCACCACCCGCCCCCGCACGTACGACGGCAGCGGAGCGGCCAGGTGGACGATGTCGTTGCGCAGCACCGCCTCCGGCGGAGTCGCGGCGAGCAGCGCCGGGATCGGGTCGTGCCAGGCACCGAACAGCTTCCGGCAGGTCGCCAGCTCGTCGGCGGCGTGGCCGCCGGGTGGCGCGTTGACAGCGCCGAACCAGTAGACCCGGCCGTCGCCGAGTGGCACCATTCCGAACTCGGAACCCCGGCCCCAGGTGATGGCCGACGGGACCGGCTCCGGCCACTCGATCGCCGCCCGCCATGCGGTCGACCCGGCGTACGCCGGTGGTGGCGACTGCGGCCAGAGTCGGGCGCGTACGACGCTGTGCACGCCGTCCGCCCCGATCACCAGGTCCGCCCGGACGGTGTCCGGGGTGCCGTCGCGGCGGTACCGGACCTCGGCGTCGGCGGGACCGGTGACCACGTCCATCACCTCGGTGCTGGTTTGCAGCGCGGCCGTGGGCAACGTGTCGCGCAGGAGACGGTGCAGGGTGGCCCGGTGGATGCCCAGCGCCGTGGTGCCGAGTAACCGGGTCATCGCCTCGCCGTCGACCCGGGACAGCCACCGCCCGGCCGAGGTGCGGATCCCGCCGGGCGTCTCATTGTGGCCGCTGCGGCGTACAGCTGGGCCGAGGCCGAGCGCGTCCAGCCCGCGCATCGCGTTCGCCATCAGGGTCAGCCCGGCGCCAACCTCGCGCAGCTCCGGCGCACGTTCCAGCACGGTGACCCGCCAGCCGCGCCGGTGCAGGGCCAGTGCCGCGCTGAGCCCGCCGATCCCACCGCCGACGACCACCGCGTGCGAGCCCGTCATCGTCGCCGTCCCGTCATCGTGACGCCGGAAGCGCGCAGCCACGGAACAGCGCGGCAACGGCCGGCGAGACGCGTTCCTCGACCCGCAGCGCGTACGGCGGGTGTTGTATCGAGTGCAGCAGGAATCCTCTCCCCTGCGCCCTGGGATCGTGCAGCAGCCCGGTGAGCGGGTTCATCGCCCGATGGTAAGCGATCGCTCGTGCGGTTCTGAACGGCGGGAGGATTCCGGAGCCGGAGTCGCTGATCGTCCGCCGCACGCCCTTCTATCTCGCGCCTTTGGTGGCATGCGCGGGGCGCATCGGTAATCGCCAGACATCGATGATCGGCATTGACAGGCCGGACTACTTTCACCGTGGTCGATATCTTGGCCACTCCGGCCCGGTCCGGGTCGGTGCCACCAGGGCCGCGCCCCTACGTCGTATCGAAGGAGAAGCGTTGAGCAGGACAGCTATCCGTCGACCCCTCACTGTCGCCGCAGCGGCGTTCGCACTCGTCGCCACCGGCGCACTCGTCGCCCCGTCACCCGCCTCCGCTCACTGGAGCTGTGGACGAGCGGCCCCGCCGGACCTCGACACCACCGGCGGCCACCACACCGTCTTCACCGCCAACCTGCGCGTCGGCTCCAGCCTCCGCTGCCTGGACGTCGGTGACGTGTACATGTCCGAGTCACTCGACTATCACTGCTACGCGCTCGACATCAACGGGCTCGACACGTGGACCTACGTGGTCAGCGTGCAGACCAAGGCCCGCGGCTGGATCCGCGACGACGGGCTGAACGACAACGGATCCCAGGTGTGGTGTCCCGGCCAGACCCAGGTCTGAGGCCGACGGCGAGAGCCTCCGACTGACCTCGGGCCAGCAGCGAATCGGCTGGCGGGGGCCGCCGGGCGTCGACGATCACGTCGGCGCCCGGTGGCCTGTCAGCCAGACACCGACGCGGAGGGGACCGGGCCGGCATTCGAGATCCACGATCAGCACGGGAGACAAGCGCTGAGCTGTCGTTTGACCGACTCACCTACCGTGGAGCCGTTCTCCGCCGACAACACCATGCATGTAATCGTTTGAATCCGACAGGCGGGTGATTCCCGGCCGATGGTGTCGTCGTGAACTCGACGGGAGATCACCGATCACGTGGAGAGGACCAGCCGTTGTTGACCGAGGCATTGACGGTGTTGGCCACCAACGGCGGCGCGGCTCTGGCCGCGGCCATGGCCACCGACGCCTGGCAGGCTGCCCGCAACGGTACGGCCCGCCTCTTCGGCCGCCAGGGCTCCGATCGGCAGGCGGCCATCGAAGCCCAGCTGGACGGCAACGTCGTCCTGGTGGAGCGGGCCGGCGATCGCGTACAGGCGCGACAACGTCTGGTGCCGTTGTGGGAGATGGAGCTGATCCGGCTGCTGGAAGACCACCCCGAGGCCGAGGCCGAGCTGCGGGAACTCGTCTCCCACATTCGTGAGGCGCTGCCCGCGGGGCAACAGCGGTGGGCGCAGGTACAGGTGAACATCGCCCACGGCAACTCCCGACAGTTCGCCGCGCTGGGCGGCAACGTCATCTACCACCAGCACCCCTCACCCGCCGAGGGCGTGGCGGACGACAAATCGGGCTGACAGCCGTGGACGGCATGCTTGGCCAACTCGGACGCGCACAGGGCGTCCAGCAGCAGGTGTTGGTCAGAAACGGCTTCGGCTACGGAGTGATCGGCGCGGACCTGCACGTCTTCGGCGACGGCAGACCGGTGTACCTGCTCACCGAGGCCGGCGGGCGGCCCGACCTGGCGCTCGCGAGGGACGAGCGAGGGTTGCCGGCTCAGCCGAGTCACCTGCTCAATGCCCGCCACGCCGTCGTGGACTTCACCGGCCGCGACCGGGAGGTCGACGACCTGACCGCGTGGCGAGACGGCGACGACGGCCGCGCCGTCCGCTGGCTGCACGCCCCAGGCGGCCAGGGCAAGACCCGCCTCGCCGGTCGCGTCGCCGGGTCGGCCGCCCGCGAGGGGTGGAAGGTGATCGCCGCCGAACACTCGCCGGCTCGCGTGGTCGACGGCGGGGAGCAGGCCGGCCACGACCTGCGTGTCGGGGACGCCGATGGGCTGCTGCTGCTCGTCGACTACGCCGATCGGTGGCCGCTGGCCCACCTGACGTGGCTGTTCAGCAACAAGGTGCTCGACCAGAACGTACCGGTGCGGGTGTTGCTCGTCGCTCGCAACGAGCACGTCTGGCCCGCCCTGCGTCACGCCCTCACCCAGAGCGGCTGGCCGCCCGGTATCTGCACCACTCAGGCGTTGGGCGCGCTGCCACCCGTCCGGGCCGTCCGCCGCGACATGTTCGTCGCCGCCCGGGACTGCTTCGCCCGCCACTACGGCACACCGGACACGACCGCGATCGGCGTGCCCGACTGGCTGGAGCGCGACGAGTTCGGCCTCACCCTCGCCGTGCACATGGCGGCGCTGGTCGCCGTCGACCGACATGCCCGCCGGGTGCCCGAGCCGGCCGCGCCGCGCGAGGGTATGACGGCCCTCACCGCCTACCTGCTGGAGCGCGAGAGCCTTCACTGGCACGCCCTCCACGGCACCGCCGACACTGCGGCGGGGGCGCGTACGGCGTTCCACACCGACCCGCACCAGATGCGCCGAGCCGTGTTCACCGCCGCCCTCACCGGTCCCCTGGCCTACCGGGACGCCAAGGCGGCCCTGGAGAGAGTCGGTGTCGGGGGCGACACCGACCGGGTGCTCACCGACCACACCTTCTGTTACCCGCCCAC